>NZ_JBIBVN010000001.1:607396-614644 GCF_043080425.1 Streptomyces sp. NPDC015032
CTCACCCCCCCCCGTCCCCCCCCCCCCCCGCGCCCCCCCCCACCCCCCCCCCCCCCCCCGGGGGGGGGGCCCCCCCCCCCCCCCCCCCCCCGGGGGGGGGGCCCCCCCCCCGGGGGGGGGCCCCCCCCACCGCCGTTCGAACAACCGGTGAACAGGCCGTCGCTGCGGCCTGCCCGCCTACTTCTCCCGCTGCTTGCGCCAGCGGATGCCCGCCTCCAGGAAGCCGTCGATCTCGCCGTTGAAGACCGCCTCCGGGTTGCCCATCTCGAACTCCGTACGCAGGTCCTTGACCATCTGGTAAGGGTGCAGGACGTACGACCGCATCTGGTTGCCCCAGGAGTTGCCGCCGTCGCCCTTGAGGGCGTCCATCTTGGCCTGCTCCTCCTGGCGGCGGCGCTCAAGGAGCTTCGCCTGGAGGACGTTCATCGCGGACGCCTTGTTCTGGATCTGCGAGCGCTCGTTCTGGCAGGAGACGACGATGCCGGTCGGGAGGTGGGTCAGGCGCACCGCGGAGTCGGTGGTGTTGACGCCCTGGCCGCCGGGGCCCGACGAGCGGTACACGTCGACGCGCAGCTCGGACTCGTCGATCTCGATGTGGTCGGTCTGCTCGACCACGGGCAGCACCTCGACGCCCGCGAAGGACGTCTGGCGGCGGCCCTGGTTGTCGAAGGGCGAGATCCGGACGAGCCGGTGGGTGCCCTGCTCGACGGAGAGCGTGCCGTAGGCGTACGGGGCCTGGACGGCGAAGGTGGTCGACTTGATGCCGGCCTCCTCCGCGTACGACGTCTCGTAGACCTCGGTCTTGTAACCGCGCTGCTCGGCCCAGCGGAGGTACATGCGCTGGAGCTTCTCGGCGAAGTCGGCGGCGTCCACACCGCCGGCCTCGGCACGGACGTTGACCAGGGCCTCGCGGGAGTCGTACTCGCCGGAGAGGAGGGTACGGACCTCCATCTCGTCCAGCGCCTTCCTGACGGACTCCAGCTCGGACTCCGCCTCGGCCAGGGCGTCGGCGTCGCCCTCGTCCTGGGCGAGCTCGAAGAGGACTTCGAGATCGTCGATCCGGCCGCGGAGGGCCTCGGTCTTGCGGACCTCGGCCTGGAGGTGCGAAAGCTTGCTGGTGATCTTCTGCGCCGCCTCCGGGTCGTCCCAGAGGGAAGGCGCGGCCGCCTGCTCCTCGAGCGCGGCGATGTCCGCCCTCAGCGCATCCAGGTCCAGGACGGCCTCGATCGACCCCATGGTGGAGGAGAGGGACTTCAGCTCTTCGGAAATATCGACGACTGCCACGGGTCCAGCGTAACGGCTGTCGGCGCGGACATTCCTCGGACCGCATGATCACGACTCGGTGACCATGCGCGCGGTGCCTCCGCGAGCCGTGCGGCGACGGGGCGCCCCCGCCGGTTCCCCCCTCCGCCGCGGAGCCGCCGGAAACGGTCGGAAGCGGCCGGAAGCGGTCGGGAACCGCCTGCGGGCCCCGGCTCAGGGTGCTCCCGGCGCCGAGTTCTTCGTGTCCCGCGCGGGCGCTTCCGTGCTGTCGCCGCCCAGTGCGAGCCTGCCGCCCACACCGAGGGCCACCACCAGCACCAGCGCCGCGGCGCCGAGCGTCAGCCGGCGCTTGCGGACGGCCGCGGACTTGTTGCGGGCCGAGCCGGGCCGGGGCCGGCCCGGCGAGCGGGGGGCCCTGGCCGTGCCCCGGGGGCCGCCCGAGAGCTCGTCGGGGGCCGGGACGCGCATGCTCGTGTGGGTGTCACGGTTGGAGTCGGTGGACGAACCGGGGACCAGGGGCACCGCGCCGCGGCGGCGGGGTTCCTCGGGTTCGGGGGTGTACTGCTGCTCGTCGTACGCCTGCGGTTCCGGTTCGGTCTCCGGCTCGTCCACGTCCAGCGGCGGGATGCCGGCCAGCTGCGGGAGCTGCTCGCGCAGCCGGGCCGCGAGCTCGGAGGCGCGCAGCCGCGAGGCCGGGGCCTTCGCCAGACACTGGACCAGGAGCTGCCAGAGCTCCTCGGGGATGCCCGGGAGGGGGACGACCGTCTCCGTGACGTGCCGGCGCAGGACGGCGCCGGGGTGTCCACCGCCGAAGGGCGTGAAGCCGGCAAGGAGTTCGTACAGGACTGTGGCGAGGGCGTAGATGTCCACCGCGGCGCGCGGCGGCAGCCCCTCGACTATCTCGGGGGCCAGATAGTCCGGCGTACCGATGATCTTGCTTGCCTTGGTGCGGCGGGGGGTGTCGATCAGCTTGGCCACGCCGAAATCGGTGAGCAGCGCCGGGTGCGAGCCGCCGGGGCCGAGCGGTCCCTCCATGTCGAGCAGGATGTTCTCCGGCTTGACGTCGCGGTGGACCACTCCGGCGGCGTGCGCGGCGGCCAGGCCGTCGGCGACATCCGCGATGATCGCGACGGCGGCCTCGGGCGCGAGACGGCGTTCGCGGTCGAGGCGGGTGCGCAGGTCCGTGCCGCGGACCAGGTCCATGACCAGTGCCAGGTCGTTGCCGTCCACCACGAGGTCGCGGACGGCGACCACATGGGGGTGGTCCAGGCCGAGCAGGGCGGTGCGCTCCTGGACGAAGCGGCCCACGAGCTCCTCGTCGGACGCGAGGTCCTCGCGGAGCAGCTTGATGGCCACCGGGCCTTCGGGCCCTTCGCCGAGCCACACCGTGCCGGCGCTGCCGCGCCCCAGGATCTGGTGGGTGGTGTACCGGCTGCCGATATTCCGTGCCAAGACTGCTCCCTCAGCGGCTGGCGATGGACCGTCGCTCATGACCCCCGGTCGACAAAGTTACGCGTCGATCGGGGTGTTGAGTGCCCGGGACGGCGCCGGCCCTCACTTCTGCGGGCGAATTGCGGGGAAATTGCGGGGGAATTACGGGGAAACCAGCCCGCAGAAGTCGATATAGCTACAGAGTTGATGATGTGTCGGTGGCTCAGAAGCCGCTGCCGCTACCCAGTTTCGAGACCCAGTCGGTCACGTTGGAGACAGCGTCGCTGATCGCCCGCCAGAAGCTCTTGCCCTGGCCGATCCAGTCCTGCAACGGAGTCAGTTCCCAGATCAGCCAGCCCGCGACGAACAGCAGCACCAGCGTGAACAGACAGCCCTTGAGGCAGCCGAGACCGGGAATCCTCATCGGGTTGGCACTGCGCTGCCTCGGCTCGCGGGGCTGTCGCGGGGCCGGCGGCTGCGGCGGCGGCTGTTGCGGCGGCGCGTACTGCTGGCGCTGGTACTGCTGTTGGGGCTGGTGCTGAGGCTGCGGCTGGTACTGCTGCTGCCGCGGCTGGGGGTACTGCTGCGGCTGCTGGTACTGCTGCTGCGGCGGCTGCTGGTACTGCTGACGCGGCGGCTGCTGCGGGTGGGGCCGCTGGGGGCGGCGGCGCAGCGGGTCCTGGTCCGGGTCGAGGTACTGGAGCTGCGTCTGCTCGTTGCGGTCGCGGGCCGCCCGGAGCTGGGACTGCCAGGGGTGCGGCCCGTCGGGCTGCGGAGGGCCGTCGGGGTGCGGCGGCACGGGCGGCATGACCGAGGTCGGGTCGGCGTGCCCGCCCGTGCCCTGGCCGGGGGCCTGCTGCATGACGCTGGTCGCGGCGTTCGGGTCGTACGCGCCGGCGTTGCTCGGCAGCACCTGTGTCGGGTCGGCGGCGTCGGAGGTCCCCGGCACGGCCGCGGGCGCCGGATCGGGCGCGAGCAGGGCGCCCACGCCGTCGGCCGCCGCGATCTGGGCGGAACTGGCGTGCACGCCGATGCCGGCCGCGACGGTGCGCAGTCCACGGGCCAGGTTCTCGGCGCTGGGCCGCTGGTCCGGGTCCTTGCTCAGGCAGCGCTCTATCACCGTCCACAGCGGCGCCGGGACGGTGCTGGGGCGGCGGGGCTCCTCGCTGAGGTGCCGGTGCAGGACTTCGAGGGCGGTGCCGCCGGCGAACGGCGGGCGGCCGGTGACCACCTCGTACAGCAGGATGCCCGCGCCGTAGATGTCGACGGCGGAGGTCTGCGGGCGGCCCTCGGCGGACTCGGGCGCCACATAGGCGGGCGTGCCGACGAACTCGTGGGTCCGGGTGAGCCCCGGGGAGTCGGCCAGGCGCGCGATACCGAAGTCGGTGAGCATCGGGTGCATCTGGCCGTCGCGCTCGTCGAGCAGGACGTTGGCGGGCTTCAGGTCGCGGTGGACGACGCCGTCGGCGTGGCTGGCGGCGAGCGCGTCCGCGATCTGCGCGGTGAGCAGCGCGGCGGCGACCGGGGTGAGCGGGCCGTTCTCGCGGAGGTAGCGGTGCAGGTCCGGGCCGTCGACCAGGTCCATGACGAGGGCGAGGAGGTCGCCCTCGACGACCAGGTCGCGGGTGCGCACGATGTTCTCGTGGGTGAGCCGGAGCAGCACCGAGCGCTCGCGCAGGAACCGCATCACGATGTCCGCGTCGTTGGCGAGCTCCTCCTTCAGGACCTTGATCGCCACGGTCTCGCCGGGCTGGCCGGCGACTGCCGCCTCGGCGCCTGCGGTCTCCCGCTGGCGGGCACGCCAGACGGTGCCCGTGGCGCCGCGTCCCAGCGGCTCCTCGAGCAGGTACTTGCTGCCTACCGGCCGCACGTCATGCGCTCCCTGCGATCGTGGTGCTTGCGGTGCTCCCGGACACACCCGGGAGTTCCGGCCCACTCTAGTGGGGTGACCGGCGGAGTCGGGCTGCTCCGTCCGGTTGCCGTCGCCCGCCCTGTCCGCCGTACCCGAGTGCCTCCCGGGGAGGAAATGGCCGGTTGCGGAACAAGACGCTCACACCGGGCGGATGGTTGCCGCACACACGTGCGACGAACTGTTCCGGACACATTCCGCGGACGGTTCCGACGTGGCGGAAAAGCTTCCCAGCAGGCAGGGGGCAACCTGCCAAGCAGGCACGTATGGGCGCACAGCCGACCTTTCAAGATCACTTAGAGGTGGCCCCCGGGCGTGTTGTCGGTGGCAGGTGCGAGGATGCCTTCAGCACGGACTGTGGGGTAGGGAGCCCCGCGGTGCGTGACGAACCCGTACCGGACGACGCGTCCGTGTCGGGTGGGGGGAATCACAGGGCGTTTCCCCTGCCCGGCGCCCCGCGCAGAAGGGACCGCTGACAGCGATGCAGATCCGGCTGACCGTCCTCGCGCCGCGCAGCGGCCAGACCCCGGCGCGCGCCTGCGACGTGCTGGTCACCGCCCCGTCGGGGACGGCGCTCGCCACGGTGGCCTCCCAGCTGGCCGCGGCCGTATCCGGGCCCGACGGCTCGCTCGGCAGCGGTGCGGTGGTGCTGTTCGCCGGGCGCGAGCGGCTCGACGCGCAGCGGTGCGCGCTGGGTGAGCCCCCGCTGGTCGACGGAGCGGTGCTCTCGCTCCAGGTCCCGGGCGAGGACGAGGCGGCCGACGACGCCGTTCCGGCGCAGCTGCACGTGGTCGCGGGGCCCGACGCGGGCGGGGTCCATCTGCTGCACGGCGGCCGGGTCCGGATCGGCCGCTCCGCCGACGCGGACGTCCCGCTCGACGACCCCGATGTGTCCCGGGTGCACTGCGTGGTGACGGTCTCCGCGGAGGGCCTGGTCTCGGTGGCGGACCTGGGATCCACCAACGGCACCCTGCTCGACGGCGCGGAGGTGCGCGACCGCCCGGTCCGCCTGCAGCCCGGTGGGCTGCTGCGGCTCGGCGAATCGACGCTCCTGCTGACCTCCGGCGCGCGTACCCCGACCCTGTCGACGGCCCCCGACGGCGAGGGGCACCTCCGGGTGTCCGGTACGGCGAGCGCCGACGACGGCCCGGCTGAGGAGCACGGCTCCGGCCACGGGTACGCCCCGGCCGCGGCCCCCGGCGCCGAGTCCGCCCCGCACAAAGGGCCCGACGACCGCCACGCGTACGGAAGCGGCGAGGGCGGGCCTGCCGACACCCGCCGGTCCGCCCCCGGGCGTCCGGCCCGCGCCCCGGAGGATGAGCTGCCCCGGCGCGGCGGGATAGGCGCCTGGGCGCGCAGACTCGCGGGCAACAAGGGCGAACCGGTCCATGAGGCGACGCCCGACGAGACGGGCGCGGCCGCGCCGTCCTTCTCGGCCGCCGCGGCCGTCTCCCCCGCGGGGGCCGCCGGGGAGAGCATCTGGCCCGACCCCGCGGCCGTGCTGTTGACGGCGCTCGGCCCCGGCCCCCGGCTCTGGGAGCGCGGCACCACGCACCCGGAGGCACTCGTGGTGCGCCTGGGGACGACGGACCGGGCCGAGCTGCCCGCCGTCCCGGTGACGGTGGGACTTCGGGAGGCCGGTTCCCTCGGGCTCGCCGGGCCGCGGACCCGGCTGGCCGGACTCGCCCGCTCGACGGTCGCGCAGCTCGCCGCGCTGCACTCCCCCGCCGATCTGGAGATCGTGCTGATCAGCACGGACCGCGCCCGCGCCTCGGACGAGCGCAGGCGCGAGTGGGCCTGGCTCGGCTGGCTGCCCCATCTGCGCCCGTTGCACGGCCAGGACTGCCGGCTGCTCCTCGCGTACGACCGCGAGCAGGCCCTCGCCCGTACGACGGAGCTGATACGCCGGCTGGACGAGGGGGCGCTCGGGCCCGGCTGGCCGAGCCTGGACCGGGACACGGTCGCCGGGGCCGCCGCGCGGTACGCGGGGCCGTACACCGTGGTGATCGTCGACGGCGACCCCGGCTCGGCGGTGCTGCGCGAGAACACCGCCCGGCTGGCCACGGCCGGCTCCGCCGCCGGCATCCATCTGATCTGCCTGGCCGAGACCCCGGCCGCCACACCCACCTCGCCGGTCGCGGCGACGTACGAGGCCGCCTGCCGCACCTCGATCGCGTTCCGCGAGTGCGGGGCCGTGGCGATGCTGAGCGGCGATGTGGCGACGGCCCTGAGGCTGCTGCGCACCGCGGACGGGCGGGCCGCGGGCCGCGGCACGGTCGCGACCGTGGACGCGGTGTCGGCGCACTGGGCCGAGCGGTTCGGCCGGGCGCTGGCCCCGCTGCGTACGGAGGGTCCGGCGACGGCCCACGGCCGGCCGGCAACGGCCGTACTCCCGACGACGGCCCGCCTGCTGGACGAACTGGGCCTGGCCCGCGCCACCCCGGCCTCCCTGATGGCCCGCTGGGCCTCCACCGCCGACGACCAGCCCGGCGCCACGGTCCGCGGCTCGGGCCGCTGGACGGGCAGCCCCGTCGGCCGGGTCCGGGCCGTCGCCCCCCCGCGGGGCCGCCCCCCCCCCCCGGGGGGCCCCCCGGGGGGGCCGCCCCCGGAAACCCCCCGGGGCCCGGCCCCCCGGGGGGCCCCCC
>NZ_JBIBVN010000001.1:614653-652660 GCF_043080425.1 Streptomyces sp. NPDC015032
AGGGGGGGGGGGGGGGGGGGGGGGGGGGGGGGGGGGGGGGGGGGGGGGGGGGGGGGCGGGGGGCCGCCCCCCCCCCCCCCCCCCGGGGCTGCCCGCGGTTCGGGCCGCACGGAGTACCCGCGCGGCGCGAGCTCCCGCGTGGGCACCCAGCGCACGGGCGGTGTCCCGGGACCGGACGCCCCGGGCCCGGGGCGCACCCCGTACCCCGCCGGCGATACCACCACGCACGTCGGCACGGCGAGCCACGGCCTCGCGCGCGACGAGGCCCATGACACCCGTGGCTCGGGGCGCACCCCGTACCCCGGCACCGCCACGCCCCGTGTCAGCGGCGGGCGTTACGGCGCCACGCCCGGGGACACCCCGAGTTCCCGCACCGTTCCCGGGTCCGGCCCCTGGGGCGGCGGTGACGGCCAGGGCGCCGACGGCCTCCGTTCGGCCGGATCCGGGCGGACCTCGAACCGGGTCAGCGGGCAGCGCGGCGGCGACACGCCCCAGATCGCGGCGCGAGCCGTGGTGGACACGGGCGCGGGCACACCCGAGCCCGCACCCGCCTCTGCCGAAGGTGCCGCCGCCGCGGCCGCCGGGCGGCCCGTCGTGGTGCTCGGGGCCGGGCCCCGGGGCGCGGTCAGCGTGGATCTGTCGGAGGAGGGCCCGCATCTCCTCATCGAGGGCCCGCCCGGCAGCGGACGCACGGAGCTGCTGCGGGCCGTCGCCGCCTCACTGGCCGCGGCCGCCCGGCCCGACCTGCTGGGCATACTCCTGGTCGACGGCGCCGGTGGCGAGCGCGGCGAGAGCCTGCGCCCGTGCACCGAACTCCCGCACGCGTTCACGCATCTGGTGGCCTCCGATCCGGTACGGATGCGGGAGTTCGCGCAGGCGCTGGGCGGCGAGCTGAAGCGGCGCGCCGAGCTGCTCGGCCCGTACGACTTCACCGAATGGCACCACCGGCACGGGGTGGCACAGCGGATGGTCGGTCAGCGGCCGCCGACCGCCGCGGAGCAGCGCGGTGATGTGGACTCCCCGATGAGCGGGACACTCCGGCTGCGCCCCGCCGCCGCGCGGTCCGCGGAGTCCGGGCCGTCCCCGCTGCCCCGACTCGTCGTCCTGGTCGACGACTTCGACGCGCTGGTCGCCCCGGCGCTCGGCAGCCTCGGCCGCCCCGCCGCCGGTTCGGTCGTGCGGGCCCTGGAGGCCGTGGCCAGGGAGGGCGGCCGGCTCGGCGTCCACCTGGTCGCGACGTCCGCCCGCCCGGACCGTACGGAAGACACGGATCTGGCGCACGGGGCCCGGCTGCGCATCGTGCTCGACGCACCGGCCGTCCCGCCGTCACCGGAGGATCCGGCGCCCGGACGCGGCCGGCTGGGGCATCCGGACGGGCGGGTGACCCCGTTCCAGGGCGGCAGGGTGACGGGGCGCATACCGCGTACGGCGACGCTGCGCCCCACGGTCGTCCCGCTGGAGTGGGAGCGGATGGGCGATCCGCCGACCCGGCGCCAGGTCCGCGAGCTGGGCAACGGTCCGACGGACCTGGCACTGCTGGCCAGTGCGCTGGAGCGGGCCGCCCGGTCGGTGAACGCCGAGCCGATAGCCCCGTTCGGGCCCGTCCACTCCTGAGCGGCGCGGTCGTTACTGACCTCACGTCACGAGCCCATCACGATCAAGGAGTTGACACCGAAAGCGGTATTGCGGCGCCCGTACACCCGGCGTAGGACTGTGCGCATACGACGATGTGAGAGACGGGGAAGCTATGCGCACAACCCTTCGGATCAGCAGGGCCGCCGTGGTGTTCAGCGCCATCGGCACACTGGCCCTCACCGGTTGCAGCGACGACAGCGGCAGCGGAAAGGGCAAGTCGGACAAGGGCTCCGAGGGCGGCAAGGAGAGCTCGTCGAGCGTCGTACTACCGAAACTGGACGGTGAGAAGCTCTCGGTCGCGGCGGTCTGGACCGGGGCCGAACAGGCCAACTTCGTCAAGGTCCTCAAGGAGTTCGAGAACCGCACGGGTGCGAAGGTCACCTTCGTCCCGGCGCAGGACCCGATCGTCAACTTCCTCGGTACGAAGATCGCGGGCGGTCAGCCGCCGGACGTCGCGATGATCCCGCAGGTCGGCGCGGTCCAGCAGGCCGCGAAGAAGAAGTGGGCCAAGCCGGTCGGCGCCGAGGCCAAGGACCAGCTGACCAAGAACTACGCGAAGGTCTGGCAGGATCTCGGCGCGGTGGACGGCACCCAGTACGGCGTCTACTTCAAGGCCGCCAACAAGTCCCTGATCTGGTACAACGCCAAGGCGTTCGAGAACGCGGGCGCATCCGAGCCGAAGACCTGGAAGGACTTCCTGGCGACGGCCGAGGCGGTCTCCGCCTCCGGTGTCACCCCGGTCTCGGTCGGCGGCGCGGACGGCTGGACGCTCACCGACTGGTTCGAGAACATCTACCTCTCCCAGGCGGGCCCGGAGAAATACGACCAGCTGGCCCAGCACGAGATCAAGTGGACGGACCCGTCCGTCAAGGACGCGCTGACCACGCTCGCGCAGCTCTTCGGCAAGCCGTCACTGATCGCGGGCGGCGCCGACGGCGCGCTGCAGACCGAGTTCCCGGCGTCGGTCACCCAGACCTTCACCGGCGGCGACCAGCCGAAGGCCGCGATGGTCTTCGAGGGGGACTTCGTGGGCGTCAACATCGCGCAGACGAAGGCGAAGATCGGGACCGACGCCAAGGTGTTCCCGTTCCCGGCGGTCGGCGCCGAGTCCCCCGTCGTGACGGGTGGCGACGCCGCGGTGGCCCTGAAGGACGGCAAGGGCGCCCAGGCCCTGCTGACCTGGCTGGCTTCGACCGACGCGGCGAAGATCATGGCCGAACAGGGCGGGTTCATCTCGCCGAACAAGGCCCTGGACGCCGCCGCGTACCCGAACGAGGTGCAGCGCACGATGGCGAAGGCGCTGATCTCGGCGGGCGACGCGGTCCGGTTCGACATGTCCGACCAGGCCCCGCAGTCGTTCGGCGGGACGCCCGGGAAGGGCGAGTGGAAGACCCTCCAGGACTTCCTGAAGAACCCGAAGGACATCGCGGGGGCTCAAGCCAGGCTGGAGTCCGACGCGGCCAAGGCATACAAGAGCTGACGCGATGACGACAGCCGCAGCGGGGGGCGCCGACGCGGCGCCCCCCGCCGACAAGCATCCGTCCGGCCGGCCGTCGGTACCCGCGCCGAGGAAGCCCTCCGGCGCTTCGGCCGGCGGACCGGGCCGCAGTCGCAGAAGCGTGACCGGCACCCGCCGGATCATCGCCGCGCTCTTCCTGGCGCCCGCGCTGGTGCTGCTCGGCGCGCTCGTGGTCTATCCGATCGTGTACTCCGTGTACCGGTCGTTCTTCGACCAGGCGGGTACGGGCTTCGCCGGACTCGACAACTACAAGGCGCTGTTCACCGACGACACCATCCGTACAGCGATCAAGAACAACGCGATCTGGGTCGTGTTCGCGCCGACGGTCTCCACGGTCCTCGGGCTGATCTTCGCGGTGCTGACGGAACGGATCCGCTGGGGCACTGCGTTCAAACTGGTCGTCTTCATGCCGATGGCGATCTCCATGCTCGCCGCCGGCATCATCTTCCGGCTGGTGTACGACGCCGCCCCGGAGCGCGGGGTCGCCAACGCCGTATGGGTGGGTGTGCACGACACGTTCACCGAGTCGGCGAGCTACCCGAAGGCGCATCCGCTGCCCGTCCATCCGCTCAGGGCGGGCGGCGGCGGCTCGTTCGTCACCAAGGCGCCGGTACGGGCCGGACAGCCGGTCCAACTGCCGCTGGTCGGTGTGGCACCGGCGAAGATGCCGACGGACGCGAAGCCGGCGAAGGCCGCCGCGGCGGAATCCGGGAAGATCACCGGTACCGCCTGGCTGGACTTCACCAAGGGCGGCGGCGGCAGACCGAATGTCATCGACGCCAAGGAGCTGGGGCTCAAGGGCATCAAGGTCGAGGCGGTCAAGGACGGCGAGGTGGTGGCCTCGGCGACCGCGGGCGCGGACGGTACGTTCACCCTGCCCGCCACGGCCGACGGCGCCGGACTCCGGCTCCCCGCATCGAACTTCGAGGAGCCGTACAACGGGGTCGAGTGGCTCGGCCCGACACTCGTCACACCGGCGGTCATCGGCTCCTACGTCTGGATGTGGGCCGGGTTCGCGATGGTGCTGATCGCCGCGGGCCTGGCCGGTCTGCCGCGTGAACTCCTCGAAGCGGCCCGGGTGGACGGCGCGAACGAGTGGCAGGTGTTCCGCCGGATCACGGTGCCGATGCTCGCGCCCGTTCTCTCGGTGGTGCTGGTCACGCTGATGATCAACGTGCTGAAGGTCTTCGACCTGGTCTTCATCATCTCACCGGGCTCCTCGCTGGCCGACGCGAACGTGCTGGCGCTCCAGCTCTACCGCTCCTCGTTCGGCACGGACGCCGACCTCGGGATCGGCAGCGCCATCGCCGTACTCCTGCTGCTGCTGGTACTCCCGGTGATGTACGTCAACATCCGCCGGATCCGGAAGGAGGGGCGCCGATGACGACCGCCTCGGCCACGACCGCGAGCACGACGGCCGGCAGCGCACCGGTGAAGGCGGAGCGGTCCCTCGGCGCACGCATCGCCGCCCGCGCCGGCGGCGGTGTGATGCGGATCTTCCTCGTCCTGGTGGGCCTGTTCTGGCTGATGCCGACCATCGGGCTGCTGCTCTCCTCGCTGCGCGGCGCGGACGACATCGCGTCGAGCGGCTGGTGGAAGATCTTCACGGCCCCCTCCCAGCTCACCTTCGACAACTACTCCCGGCTGCTGGACAATTCGACCATCACCCACTCCCTCCTCAGCACCGTCATGATCACCGTCCCGGCGACCGTCCTGGTCGTCGTGATCGGTTCCCTGGCCGGATACGCCTTCGCCTGGATGGAGTTCCCCGGCCGCGACTGGTGGTTCCTGGTGGTCGTGGGGCTGCTGGTGGTGCCGGTGCAGGTCGCGCTGGTCCCGGTCTCCAAGCTCTTCGGCGCGGTCGGGATCTTCGAGACGACCTTCGGTGTGATCATCTTCCACACGGCCTTCGGCCTGCCCTTCGCGATCTTCCTGCTGCGGAACTTCTTCGCGGAGATCCCGAGGGAGCTGCTGGAGGCGGCCCGGCTCGACGGTGCGGGCGAGATCCGGCTCTTCACCCGGGTCGTGATGCCGCTGGGCGGACCGGCGATCGCTTCGCTCGGGATCTTCCAGTTCCTCTGGGTGTGGAACGACATGCTGGTCGCGCTGATCTTCGCGGACTCCGACTCCCCGCCGATCACGGTGGCCCTGCAGCAGCAGGTGCGGCAGTTCGGCAACAACATCGACGTGCTGGCGCCCGGCGCCTTCGTGTCGATGGTGATTCCGCTGGCGGTGTTCTTCGCCTTCCAGCGCCAGTTCGTCTCCGGCGTGATGGCGGGCGCGGTGAAGTAGTACGCGGCACCGTCGTACGTCAACACGGGGTGGTCCTGTTCACCGCAACAGGGCCACCCCACCTGCACATTCACAGGTTTGCCGCGTTTTGACGTAACTCCGTCACTCCACCGGCCGTTTGCGGACCGCCCGCCCGCGCTGCGAACGACCCATGGATGTGTTGTGCCCCGGTTCAGTGTCATCGTGCCCGCGTACCGGGTTCAGGCGTATCTGCACGAGAGCCTGGACTCGGTGCTGGCCCAGTCCTTCGAGGACTTCGAGATCATCGCGGTCGACGACTGCTCCCCCGATGCCTGCGGCGCCGTCATCGACGAGTTCGCCGCCCGCGACCACCGGGTACGGGCCCTGCACCTGCCGGAGAACGTGGGCCTGGGCCGGGCCCGCAACGCCGGGATCGCGCAGGCCACCGGCGACTACCTGATCTTCCTGGACAGCGACGACACCCTCGCCCCCGGCGCCCTGCGGGCCATCGCCGACCGGATCCGGGCGACCGGGGAACCGGACGTCCTGGTCTACGACTACGCCCGTACGTTCTGGACCGGCGAGAGCGTACGCAACACCTTCGCCGAGCACCTCGCCGAGACCGGCCCCGCCACCTTCACGCTGACCGGCCGCCCCGGGCTGCTGAAGGTGCTGATGGTCGCCTGGAACAAGGCGTACCGCCGTGCGTTCGTCGAGGCCGAGGGGTTCGCCTTCCCGCCCGGCTACTACGAGGACACCCCGTGGACGTACCCGGTGCTGATGGCCGCCCGCTCGATCGCGGTCCTCGACCGGGTGTGCGTCGGCTACCGGCAGCGGCGCCAGGGCAACATCCTGGCCACCACCAGCCGCAAGCACTTCGACATCTTCGAACAGTACGACCGGGTCTTCGCGTTCATCGACGCCCGTCCCGGACTCGCGCCCTGGCGGCCGGTGATCTACCGCAGGATGCTCGACCACTTCTGCACGCTGGTCACCGCCCGGGGCCGGCTGCCGCACGACAGCCGGGCCGAGTTCTTCCGCCGGGCCCGCGCCCACTGCGGCCGCTACCGCGCCCCCGGTACCCCCGCCCCGCGCCGCGCCCGGCTGCGCCACGGCCTCATCCGGCTGGGCGCGCGCCGCACGTACCGTGCGCTGTGGGCCGCGCGGTCGCTGTACGGCCGGCTGCGGAGGGCCGGCGCGGCCGTCCGCCGGGTGCTGCGGGCCGCCGCCCTCCAGGCCTACTACCGCGTCCAGTTGCGGCTGCCCGTCCAGACGGACCGGGCGGTGTTCGCCGCGTACTGGCACCGTGGCTACGCCTGCAATCCGGCGGCGATCGAGGCGAAGGCCCGTGAGCTGGTCCCCGGTCTGCGGACCGCCTGGATCTGCCGCCCCGAGGACGCGCACACCGTGCCCGCCGCGACGCGCCGGATCACCCCCGGGACGTACGGCTACTGGCGGGCGCTGGCCCGCTCGGGATATCTGGTGAACAACGTCAACTTCGACCGGCGGCTGGTCAAGCGGCGCGGCCAGGTACTGCTCCAGACCCACCACGGCACCCCGCTCAAGACCATGGGTCTCGACCTTCAGGACCGGCCGGCCGCGGCCCGCGGAATGGACTTCGGGCAGCTGCTGGCCAACGTCGACAAATGGGACTTCTCCCTCTCCGCGAACCGGCACTCCACCCTCGTCTGGGAGCGGGCCTATCCGTCCGCCTCCGCGAGCTGCACGACGCTGGAGTACGGGTATCCCCGCAACGACATCTACCAGCGGGCCACCGCCGAGGACGTGGCGCGGCTGCGCGCGTCGCTCGGCATCCCCGAGAGCGCCCTGGCCCTGCTGTACGCCCCCACGCACCGCGACTACCGGCGCGACCGGCACCCCGTGCCCGACCTGGCACGCGTGCTGCGGGTCCTCGGCCCCGGCTCCGTGATCCTGACCCGCGCGCACTACGCGTACGGAGCCGGGCCGGCCGGCGAACCGCACCCGCAGATCATCGACGTCAGCGGCCATCCCTGCATCGAGGCGCTCGCGCTCGCCTCGGACGCGCTGATCACGGACTACTCCTCGCTGATGTTCGACTACGCCAACCTGGACCGGCCCGTCGTCCTCCACTGCGGCGACCGCGAGGCGTACGAAGCGGCCCGCGGCACCTACTTCGACCTGCACTCCTGCCCGCCCGGCGCGATCGCGCACAGCGAGGACGAGCTGGTCGACGTCTTCGCGACCGGCCACTGGCGCGGCGCCCGCTCCGCCCGGCTGCGGGAGGCGTTCCGGGCGCGCTTCTGTCCGTACGACGACGGGCACGCGGCGGAACGGGTGGTGCGCCGGGTCTTCCTGGGCGACACGGCCGCACGGCCGCGCGCGATCCCGCCCGCCCAGCGGCGCCCGGCACCGGCGGCGGGCCGTCCGGCGCAGGTCCCGGCCCCCGCGGACCCGCAGGCGCCCACGGATCTCGGCCTCGCCGCCGCCCGGCCGGCCAACCGCCCCTGACCGCGGCCCTCCCCCTCCCCGCGCATCCGAGTATCCCGAGTCCGAGAAAGAGCCCGTATGCCCCGGCTGAGTGTCATCATCCCCGTCCGCCGCGCCCGAGGGCAGTTGCGCGCGTGCCTGGAGTCGGTACTCGCGCAGTCGTTCACGGACATCGAGGTGATCGGGGTCGACGACGGCTCGCCGGACGGTTCGGGGCTGCTCCTCGACGAGTTCACCGCACGGGACAGCCGGGTGCAGGCCATCCATCTGCCACCGGGGGCGGGCGCGGACGGCCGGCGCAACGCCGGGGCCGAGCGGGCCGTCGGCGACTACCTCCTCTTCCTGGAGGGCGACTTCGTCCACCTGCCGGGCGCCCTGCGGGCCGTGGCCGACCGGCTGGACGCCACCGGCGGCCCCGATCTGCTGCTGTTCGGCCATCACCGGCGGCCGTTCCGGGGCCGCCCCCGGCCCACCCGGTCACTGGAACTGCTCGGTGAACTGCCCGACGGCCGGCTCACCCTCGCCGGCCACCCGGGGCTCCTGGACATCGCACCGGTCTCTTGGAACCGCGCCGTGCGCCGCGCCCTCCACGAGGGCGAGAAGCTGGTCTTCGGGCCGGGGCCGCACGGGGAGCGGATGTACGCGCTCCAGACCCTCGCCGCGGCCGAGTCCGTCGCCGTACTCCCCACCGCCTGCGTCGAACACCGCGGCCGGCGCCGTCCGCCTGCCGCGGCCGATGTGGCCGACACGGCGGAGCCGACGGACGGCTCGGCACCGCACGAGCTCGTCGACGCGTACGCCGGTCTGATGGAGTTCGTACGGGACCGGCCGCTCCTGCGGCCGGTGCGCACCCCGCTCTTCGAGCGGGCGGCCCAGGAACTCCTTGCCGGGTACCCGGCGGTGACCCGGCGGCGCAGACATTACGTCCGGTCCGTGGCCGCGTTCCACCGTGCGTACCGGCCCGGGGGGCAGCACTTCCCGGGCGGCGCCAAGGGGCTGCGGGCGCGGCTGATGGGCGGCGGCCGGTACGTCGTCCTCGGCGCCCTCGACACGGTCCTGGCCCTGCGCCGGAGGCTGCGGGCGGCGCCCGGCGCGGTCCGGGCGCGGGCCGGGCGCACCCTCGCCGCGCGCTACTACTGGTGGCAGCGCAGGCTTCCGCTGGATCCGGGGCTCGCCGTCTACGCCGCGTACTGGAACCGCGGGGTGAGCTGCAATCCGGAGGCTGTCTTCCGCCGGGCCCGGGAGCTGGCCCCGCAGGTGCGCGGGGTGTGGGTGGTGTCGAAGAACCAGGTGGACGCGGTGCCCGGGGACATCGACCACGTGGTGCCGGGAACCCGCCGCTACTGGCAGCTGCTGGCCCGTGCGACGTACTTCTTCAACAACGTCAACTTCCCCGACCACCTGGTCAAACGCCCCGGTCAGGTTCATGTGATGACCCATCACGGCACCCCGCTGAAGATCATGGGGCTCGACCAGCAGGACTATCCGGCCGCGGCCCAGGGGCTGAACTTCGACCGGCTGCTCCAGCGCGTCGACCGGTGGGACTGGAGCGTCTCCGCCAATCCGCACTCCACCGAGGTGTGGGCCCGCGCCTATCCGGGCACCGCGCGGTCCCTGGAATCGGGCTACCCGCGCAATGACGTCTTCGCGACGGCGACGGACGAGCGGATCGCGGAGATCCGCGAGAGCCTCGGCATCCGGCCCGGCCGGCGCGCCATCCTGTACGCGCCGACGCACCGCGACTACGAGGCGGGCTTCACCAGCCGGCTCGATCTGGTCCGGTTCTGCGAGGCGCTCGGCCCGGACACCGTGGTGTTGGTCCGTGCCCACTACTTCTACGAGGGCGCCGGGGTTCCGGAGCACCCCTCGCTCCTCGACGTCTGCGGCCATCCGCGGATCGAGGAGCTGTGCCTGGCGGCGGACGCGCTGGTGACGGACTACTCGTCGGTGATGTTCGACTACGCCCATCTGGACCGCCCGATCGTGGTGCACGCCCCCGACTGGGAGACGTACCGCACGGTCCGGGGGGTCTGTTTCGATCTGCTGTCCGGCAAGCCGGGTGACACCCCCGGTGCGGTCTGCGCCGATACGGAGGAGCTGGCCCGGATCTTCCTCGACGGCAGCTGGGAGAGCCCGGCGAACGAGGCGCTGCGGGCCGCGTTCCGGGCCCGGTTCTGTCCGTACGGCGACGGGCGGGCCGCGGAACGGGTGGTGCGGAGGGTATTGCTGGGCCAGGCGGCGCCGGCCGTCGGACGGGCCTGAGAGCCTGTCGGGTGCCGTCCGACGACAACGCGGCGAGCGTGCGTGCCAGACCCCGCGAGCCCGGCATGATCCAAACGAGAGGCCCTAGCTCCGCTGGCCGGCCATCACCGTGACGAGGCCGATGACCACGAGCAGCGAGCCGCCCCAGGTCCACACCGAGGTCCGTTCGTGCAGCACGGTCGCCCCGGCCAGCACGATCAGCAGATACCCGAGGGCGTTGAACGGGTAGGCGATGGACAGCGGCACCTTGGCCAGGGTGGTCATCCAGGCGAGGGCGGACACCGCGAAGACCACCAGGCCGAGGACGACCCATGGGCTGGTCGCGGCGCGCAGGACGAGGGACCCCCCGCCCTGCGCGGCGGCGGTCGCGGCGCCCTTCATTCCGTGCTTGAGCATGATCTGGCCGCCCGCCGACGAGAACACGGCGAACAGCAGCAGCATCAGACTGGGGAGGGTCATGACCTTGCTCCTGACTGCGGCGACCGGGGTTTTGGACGCCGGGGCGGGGGTGGGACGGGGGGCGGCCGTCTCAGACGCCGACCCGGGCGGACGGGGCGTGCTGTCGGTTGAGGATGTCCTGTACATCGACGTGCTCTCCAGCGATGATCGTCTCGGCCGCGTGCGGGGTGAGCAGGGCGACGTGCTGATAGCCGAACAGCGTCGGCCGGATCCGGGTGAGCAGCTTCGACATCCCGCCGAGCACCACGGAGAGCGGTCCGCCGCCGAGCAGCGCCCAGAACGGGGCCCCGGTGGAGGCCATGTGGAGGACGTCGTAGCCCGCGTTCCTGACCGTGCGGCGCAGGCTGGCCCGGGTGAAGAAGCGCAGATGTGTTTCGTCGAGGATGCCGCGCCGGTCGTAGTCGAAGACCCCGAGCGCGACCCGCAGCCTGGAGTACCAGTGGCTGAAGTTCGGTACGGAGAGCAGCACATGGCCGCCGGGCCGCAGCACGGTGGCGACCTCGGCGAGCACCCGCTCGGGGCGCGAGAGGTGCTCGATGACGTCGCCGGCGACCACGTAGTCGTAGTCGGCGCCGATCTCCGCGGGCAGCCCCTCCTCCAGGTCGGCGAGGTGGAAGCGGGTGCATTTCTCACGTACGCCGGGGACCTCGACGTAGTCCACGCCCGTCACCTCGTGGCCGAGGGCTTCGAGGCGCTCGGCGAACAGGCCGCCGGAGCAGCCGAGATCGAGGACCCGGCCGGGCGGGAGGACGCGCATCTTCTCCAGGATGACGGCGTGCGAGGAGCCGTCGCCCTCCTTGAATGCGTACTCGACGGGCTTGGGGATCCAGGCGCAGGTGCCGAATCCCTTGACGGCGAGCCGGTATTCGAGGACGTCCTTGACGACGTCCTTCGCATACTTCATGCCGTTGACGTAGCAGATCTCGTCGCCGTAATAGGTGGGGACGGGGATCTCCTTGATCCGCATTCCTTCGTTGAGCAGCTGGACGATGATCTGGGTATCGAAGTCGAACGCGTCGGTGTTCCGGTGGATGGGCAGCTTCTTGAGTGCTGCGACGCTGTAGGCGCGGTAACCGGAGTGGAATTCGGTGAGCCGCGAGCCGAGGAGCGTGTTCTCTACGCGGGTGAGAATGCGGTTGCCGAGCCATTTGTACATCGGCATGCCACCCTTGAGCGCGGATCCGGATTTCATCATCCGTGATCCGAACACGGCCTCGCATTCACCGCGTTCGATCGGCGCGACCATCTCGGCGAGAAATTCGGGCGCGTACTGCCCGTCGCCGTGCAGCAGGACGATGATGTCGAGTCCGTGTTCGGCGGCCAGCGCGTATCCGGCCTTCTGGTTTCCGCCGTAGCCGAGATTCTTGGTGTGCCGCATCACCAGGGTCCGCGGCATTCCCTCCGTCTGCGACCAGCGGCAGCCCGCGGTGAAGGTCGCGTCATGGCTCGCGTCGTCGAGGATGAGGATCTCGGCGACCTTGGACCGGAAGTCTTCCGGAATGCGGTCGAGGGTCCTCTCCAGCGTCGTCTCGGCGTTGTACGCGACCACCAGGATGCCGATCCTGGGGCTCGGGCTTTCCTTCACGGGGCGTTCTCCAGTTTGTGCTCGGTGCTCGGTGCTCAGGGCTGGGCGGGAGCGGTCAGTTGACGGCGGATCCGGTGGGCTGCGAAGTGCGGGGCGCCTTGACCAGAGGCCGCTCGGCGCAGGACTGCGGGGGTACGGCCGCCGGCGCGGCGAGGATCTTGCGGATTCCGCTGAGGAGACCGGCGGCGAGGACGAACCAGCCGGCCTCGCCGAAGTGCAGCACCGTTTCGCTCCATCGCACGGCGGAGCGCCCCTGGTAGCCGAGGACCGCCGTCAGGCCGAGCAGGCAGCTGTACGCGGCGCCTTCCCAGAACCCGATGACGAACAGCCCGGCTGCCGCCCAGGTCAGGTACTGCAGGGCGGACGCGGTGGAGAGCAGCAGCAGGAGCCCCATCGTGACGCCGACGACACCGGGCAGCTGCGCGGGCCGCAGCCAGGCGAGCCAGACCCCGGCCGCCGCACAGACCAGTACGAAGAGGAAGTGGCCCTGGCCCTGGATGAAGGTGATGAAGGACTCCGGCAGGCCGAGCACGTCGGCGAACCGGACAAGGCCCCACAGGCGGTTGCTGCCGCCCGCGTACTCCAGGACGTTCTCCTTGAGGTTCTGCCCCACGGTCACCAGGACCGGCCCCCAGAAGAGGGCGATCAGGGCGGTGAACCCGGCGGTGAACCGGACGAGTGCGGGCCGGCCGGCCCGCAGCGCGACGACGAACAGCGCCGGGATCACCACCACCGGGATGAACTTGACGCTGATCGAGAGCGCCGCCGTCACCCCGGCGGCCAGCGGTGACTTCCGGTCCACGAGCAGATGGGCGGCGGCCAGGGCGAACGCGACCGCGACCGCGTCGGTGTTGCCGTGGTAGCCGGACGTGGCGATCAGTAGGGGGCTGAGGGCCACGCCCATCCCGCAGGCGACCGCCGTGCCGAGGGAGCCGCGCCGCCGCACGATTTCGAACACGATGAGCGCACAGCAGAAGTCGGCGATCGAGGCGGGTGCCCTGATCAGCGTTCCGAACGGAATTCCGAGCCCGGAGAGGCTGTCCAGTCCGAGGAGCATCCAGCCGGCCAGCGGTGGATGGTTGTAGACGGGCAGCCCCGGCAACGGCTGTTCGTAAATCCGAATGGGCCCGTAGCGCACGATGGCCTCGGCGAATCCATGAAAGATCCGCACATCGGCCGGGCCCGGCATATTCGCCGCGATCAGCATTCGGGTCAGGAGCCCGGCGGCCGCGACGATGAGCACCACCGTTCTCGCCCGTCGCACATCCCATTTTCCACATCGCATTCGGATACCCATGAAAACAGAACGTAGCAACCAGAGGACGCTGAGCAATGCACCGTCGGTCACACTTATGGGGATGCCGACTTCGATTCCCTGCCCATGTGCGCAGACGTCCGAATTCCCGAATCACTCAAACGGTTGAGAGCCTGTCGGCGGCGCGTGCCGATCCGGGGCCGCTGCCCGGCCGGTCAGGGCCGGGCGCGGTCCCGGAGCATCCGGTCGACCACCCCCGCCGCCGCGTGTCCGTCGTCCGGGTCGCAGAAGTCCCGGCGAAACGCCTCGTACGCCTGCGCGTGCCTCTTTGTGGCCCGCTCCGGGTCGCGCAACGCCTCGATCAGTCCGCTGGACCCGGGGATCAGCGGGCCGGGGGCGCGGGCCTCGAAGTCGAAGCAGAAGCCGCGCAGGGTGTCGCGGTAGTGCGCCAGGTCGTAGGTGTGGAAGAGCATCGGGCGGCCCGTCCGGGCGAAGTCGAACATCAGCGAGGAGTAGTCGGTGACCAGTGCGTCGCTGATCAGCATCAGCTCGCCGACGTCCCCGTAGCGCGAGACATCGCGGACGAAGCCGCCGCCGCTGTCCGGCAGACGGTCGGCCACCAGGTAGTGGCGGCGGACCAGCAGGACGGTGTCCGCACCCAGTTCGCGTTCGGCGGCGGCCAGGTCGAGCCGCAGGTCGAGGGCGTAGCGGCCGCCGCCCTGCGGCCGGTCCTCGCGCCAGGTCGGCGCGTAGAGCACGATCCGCTTGGCCTCGGGGATGCCGAGCCTCTCCCGGACCGACGCGGCGACCTTGGCCCGGTCGGGGGCGTGGAACAGGTCGTTGCGGGGATAGCCGCACTCCAGGACCTCGCCCCGGTAGCCGAACGAGCGTCGCAGGACCGGGGTGGAGAAGCGGTTCGGGGAGACCAGGACGCTCCACTGCCGGGCGCGCTGTTCGAGGGTGGCGATATAGGCGGCGTTGGCCGTGGCGGTGCCCGCGAGGTCGAGGCCGATGCGCTTGAGGGGGGTGCCGTGCCAGGTCTGGACGACGCACTGGCCCTCGCGCCGCTCGAACCACTCCGGCAGCTGGGTGTTGGTGACGATGTGCCGGCTGGTGGCCAGCGCCTCGTGCCAGGCGGTGGAGCCGTGCTCGACGGCCGTGACGCCCGCCGGGATACGGGCCTGCTGGTCGCTCACCACCCACAGATGCGCCGACTCGACGCCCCTGCGGGTCATCTCCTCATGGATGGCGCGGGGCGAGTCGGAGTACTGGCGGCCGTCGAAGCTGCTGTACAGCACGGTGTCGCCGAGAGGTGCGGTGCGCCGGCCCCGGTACGCCTCGCGCAGCAGCCGCCTGCCGCGTGCGCCGCGTTCCGCGGGGGTGAGCACCGACGCGCTGTTGATCAGCAGCTGGTCGTGGTGGCGCCGTTCGATGAGGTACGTCCGGCCGGTGAGAGTGCGGGCGGCGGGCAGGGTGCGGTGGGCGGCGGCCGGGATGCGCAGCGGGGCGTCGTACGTGTCGTCCCGGGCGCCCTTCTCGTGGAGGAAGAGGTACCAGTGGCCCTCGCCCAGCGGCAGCTTCCCGCCCGGTCCGTCGACGGCGTCCGGCCGGAGCGCGGCCCTGAACCGGCGTGCGCCGACGGCCCCGGAGAGGGTCAGGGGGAAGACGGCCTCCTCGCCGTGTCCGCTGTGCCGGGCCACCAGTTCGACGGGCCGTCGCGGGTCGTCGGGGAAGGTGCCCTCCAGGAGGAGGTGTCCGTCCTCCGTCCAGGTCGCCAGGTCGACGGCGGGCTGCGCGGTGCGGTCGCTGATCAGCAGGTTGCCCCGCGAGCTCGCGGTGAGACCGAGCTCGCGCCGCCGTCCGCCGTCGCCGCCCAGCGGGTAGCGGCCCGGCGGTACGGGCCCCGGCACGTCGATCGGCGTCCTGCGCCCGTCCGGGCCGACGAGGTGCAGGCTGTACGGGATCTGCGCGGGATCCGTCCCCTCCCCCTCTCCCTCCCCCGCGCCCTCGCGGGCGCCGGCGAAGGCACCGAGCGGGAGTCCTGCGGTGAAGCGCCGCCATCCCGCCGCCGAGGGAACGGTCCCCTCGTGCACGGTCACCGGGCAGTCGAAGGAGGTGCCGGAGGCCCGGTGGGTGAGGGCGAGGCGCAGCGGTCCCTTGCCGAGGCGGTCGCGGATCATGCCGTCGATCACCACGGTTCCGGCGCCGTCGCCCGGGTCGCCCGCGCGGTGCGTCTCGAAGCGGGCGTCGATCCGCTCGGCGTGCAGCACCAGCCTGCCGCCCTCGAAGGCGGGCACGATCCGGTGGTCTCCGTCGGGGCGGTGCGCGGGCGGCGGTGCGGCCGCCTCGTTCGTCGAGAGGTCCGAGCGGCGCAGCATGCCGTGTCCGGCGATGCCGATCTCCAGGCGCCAGGTGAGCCGCTCGATGCCGCCGTCGGCGTCGATGCGGAGCCTGGCCGGGTCGATGACGGTCTCGAAGCCGGAGCGGTCGTAGTCGTGCAGGCTCTGCCGGGACCGGACGGTGGCCTCGGGCTCGGCGACCGTACGCAGCCGGAGCGGCACCACGTGCCGTCGTCCCGCCCGCAGCCAGCCGGCCCGGAACTCGCTGCCGCGCGAAGTGGCGGGCAGGTTCCGGATGTAGGCGTACCCCTTGAGGTACAGCCTGCCGCCCTGCCAGCGGGCGTCCCGCAGCCGGGCGGTGAGCGGCAGGTCCCGGTCGGTGACCCGCAGCACCGGGCGCGGCACCGGCCGGGTGAGGGCCGGGAAGGAGGCGCTGCGGCGGCGCACGCCCCGTACCGCGAACGCTCCCGGCTCGGCCTTGTCGGCGGCGAGCAGTGCCAGCAGTTCGCCGGTCCGCCGTTCGCGCACGAGGTGCCACATCAGCCGCAGCCGCAGCGGGAGCGCGTCGAGGACGGCGGGGTCGACCTGGTCGGTGAACTCGTTGGCGTAGGTGAGGAAGGCACGGCGGTACTCCTCGTCGCCGTCGGGCAGCGCCTCCATGAAGTACCAGAGGTCATGGGCGAGGACGTGGGCCTCGTAGCGCCGTTTGTCGGCGGCACCGCGGTGCTCGTCGAGGAAGGTGGAGACGCCCAGCACGTGCGAGGCCCGGTCCTGGACGCCGCGGACGACGGCACGGCGGGTGGTGATCGAGCCCGCGCGGTCGCGCCAGTGGTAGACGGCGTCCTTCAGCACGTCGACGGAGCGGGCCAGGAAGTGGGCGGGCAGGACGACCGGGATGTCCTCGTAGAGGGCGCCGACCGGGAAGGCGAAGGCGTGCTCGTCCCAGAAGGACCGGCGGAAGACCTTGTTGCAGGCGATCCGGTCGGCCGCGAGGTCCCAGTCGCGGGAGATGTGGGTGCGCAGCCGGGTCGTCGCCATCGGCTTGCGGAAGTTGGGCGACTGCTGGAGCCTGCCGGAGGCCCGCAGCCGCAGCACGTTGCCGGACGCGAGGTCCGAACCGGTCTCGTCCAGGGCGCCGACGAGGAGTTCGTACGCGCGGGGCGGCAGCACGTCGTCGCTGTCGACGAAGGCGAGATGGCGGGCGCCCGGATCGCAGTGGCGGACCCCGGTGTTGCGGGCGTGCCCGAGTCCGCCGTTCTCCTGGCTCACCAGCCGGAACCGGCCGTCCTGTGCGGCGAACCCGGCGGCCAGGGCGGCACTGTCGTCGGTGGACCCGTCGTCGACCATCACCACCTCCAGGTCGGTCATGGTCTGCTCCGCGAGGGACTTCAGGCAGTCCGTCAGATAGAGCTCGACGTTGTGGACGGGGACGACGACACTGAGCCGTGGCGGCATGTTGAGCACGTCCGTTCATCGGGGGCCTGGTTGTCCGTACGGCTCAACCCCGTGACGGGCCGGGGGTCACCGGTCGCGGTCCCTCCCGAACGGGTGACATCGGCTGCGCCGGGCTTACGGCCTCGCCCACGATGGGCGGTGGGCGACGCCGCCGGCCATCGCGGGCGAGGTCGCTATGCCCCGTCGCTCAGGAAGAGCCGCCGCACCACGCGTTCGGCCGCGTGCCCGTCGTCGTACGGGCAGAAGCGCTCGCGAAACGCCGCACGCAGCTCCGTCGTCCGCGCCGAGCGCCACTCGCCCGTCCGGAACAGTTCCAGCAGCTCGTCCTCGGTGGTGGCAACGGCGCCCGGGGTGTCGCCGGGCCGCCCCGAGAGCAGATCGAAGTAGGTGCCGCGCGAGGCCCGGTAGGCGGCCCAGTCCGGGGTGTGGCTGATGATCGGGCGGTCCAGGCAGGCGTAGTCGAACATCAGTGACGAGTAGTCGGTGATCAACGCGTCGGAGACCAGGCAGAGTTCCTCGACGGACGGATGTGCCGTCACGTCCACCACCCGGGAGCAGTCCAGCCCCGCCGAGCGACCGTAGAAGTAGTGCGCGCGGACCAGTACGACGTACTGCGGCCCGAGTTCACGGGTCAGCCGGTCCAGATCGAGGTGAGGGACGAAGCCCTTGCGGTAGTCGCGGTGGGTGGGCGCGTACAGCAGCACGGTCCGGTCGGGATCGAGGGAGAGGCACTGCCGGATCGCCGCGATCCGCTCGGGGGTGGCGGTGAAGAAGATGTCGTTGCGCGGGTAGCCGAGGTCCAGATGCTCGTACCGGGACGGGTAGACCCGGTCCCAGATCTCGGTGGTATGCGGGTTGGCGGAGAGCGAGAAGTCCCACTGGTCGGCGTGGGCGACGATCCGCTCGAAGCTGATGCCGTTGGTGAGGGCCGGGTAGGCGCGCTGGTCCAGGCCCATGGTCTTCAGCGGAGTGCCGTGGTGGGTCTGGAGATAGCGCTGGCCCGGGCGTTTGGTGAAGCCGCCGGGGAAGCTGGAGTTGTTGATCAGATACGTGGCGGTGGCCATCGCCCGCCAGTAGGCACGGGACCCCTCGATGACGTACGGGATGCCGGGCGGCATGCGGTCCCGGTGACGGGACGAGACGGCCCAGACGCCCCGGATGTGCGGGGCGAGTTCGAGGGCCTTGGCATGGATCGCCGCCGGGTTGCAGGCGACGCCCCGGTTCCAGTAGGCGCCGTACACCGCGAGATCGGGGTCCAGGGGGCGGTGCAGGTCGGCGCGGTAGGCGGCACGCATGACGCGGGCCCGGACCGTCTTCTTGCGGCGGCGCAGGGCGGCCCGGGTCCGGGCGCGGCCGGTGCGGGCGGCCTCCCGGGCGCGGTGGGCGGTGTAGCTGCCGGGGAGGGCCGCGGCGCGGTGGAAGGCGGCACGGTCCTCGGGGGCGATCCGGCCGGGGTCGGCGAGGACGGCGCGCAGGTGGCGGGTGCGGGCCGCCCGGATCCGCGGGTCGTGGCCGGTCGCGGCGAGCAGGCGTTCGTATGCGTCGAGGATCGCGAAGTGGTGACGCCCGGGGGTGGTGGCGAAGGTGCCGGAGCGGCGGATGCGGTGGCGGACGCAGATCCGGTCGAGGGTGTCGAGGGTGCCGCCGTCGGAGGCGAGGAGGGCGGCGCGCAGGACGGGGAGGACATCCTCGTAGGGGCCGTCGGTGAAGCGGAGGCCGTGTGCGGTCCAGAAGGCGCGGCGGAAGAGGCGCGGGGTACCGGCCGAGAAGCCGTCGGCCCCGGGCGCGGGGGCCGGCGTCGAGACGTCGCCCCACCAGTCGATGTGGTCGTGGCCGAGGAGGAGTACGTCCGGTTCGCTCCCCGCCAGCCGGTCGTCGATCGCTGCGAGCGCGCCGGGAAGCAGCAGGTCGTCGCCGTCGAGAAAGAGCAGATACCGGCCGCGTGCCCCGGCCGCCCCGGCGTTGCGGGCCGGACCCGCGCCGCGGTGCCCGGGGAGGGTGAGCACCCTGACCCTCGGGTCGCGCGCCGCGAACTCGGCGGCGATCCGGGCGCTGCCGTCCCGCGACCCGTCGTCGACGACGAGCAGCTCCAGTCCGCCGGGGCCCCGTCCGAGCACGGACTCCAGGGTCGCCCTGAGATATCCCTGAGCGCGGTGGACGGGCACGACAACACTGAGGAGCATGGCAGCCGAGCGTAACGACCGCGCCCACCGCGCGCCGAATCGCGTGTTCACCCGTTCGGGGCAGTGCCGGTGACCCGGGGCGTCCGCCCCGGTTGAGCGGGCATGAAGCCGCGCCTCAGTGTCGTCGTCCCGGTCCACAACGTCGAGGACTGTCTGGAGGACTGCCTGCGCTCGGTGGCCGAACAGTCGGCCACCGACATCGAGGTGGTCCTCGTCGACGACGGTTCGACGGACGGCAGCACGGCCGTCGCCCAGGCGTTCGCCGCCCGCGACCGCCGCTTCCGCTATGTCCGCCAGCCCAACGCGGGGCTGAGCGCGGCCCGCAACACCGGCGTGCGGCACACCACGGCGGGCGTGCCGTACCTGGCGTTCGTCGACAGCGACGACGTCGTCGTCCACGACGCCTTCGCACGGATGCTGGCCTCACTGGAGTCGACCGGCTCCGACCTCGCGACCGGCAATGTGTGGCGGCTGACCGAGCAGGGGCGGCAGCAGGCCTGGCAGTACCGCTGGCTGACCGCCACCCGGACGCGCACCCACATCAGCCGCGATCCGCGGCTGCTCGCCGACCGGGTCGCCTGGAACAAGGTGTTCCGGCGCTCCTTCTGGGACCGGCACGCCTTCGCCTTCCCGGAGGGGAGGCTCTACGAGGACACCCCGGTGATGATCCCGGCGCACTTCCTCGCCGGCTCGGTCGATGTGCTGCACGAGCACGTCTACTACTGGCGGGTGCGCGAGGGGTCGATCACCCGGCGGCGTACGGATGTGCGGGGACTGCGGGACCGGATCTCGGCGTGCGAGCAGGTCAGCGCGTTCCTGGCGGGCCGGGGCGGAATGGCGAACAGCGGCGCGCGGCGCCGCTACGACCTCTCCTGCCTGCGCGACGACTTCGTGTACTTCCTGGAAGGGCTCACGATGGGCGGGCCCGAGTACCGGGAGGCGTTCATGGCGGACGCGGGGGCGTTCCTGGACCGGATGGAGCGGATGGACGGGGCGGCCAGATCGAGCCGGGCCGTGGCCCATGAACTGCCGGCGGAGCTGCGGATCAAGTGGCAGCTGGTGAAGGAGCGCAGGCTCGCGGAGCTGCTGGCCGTGCTCGCCTTCGAACGGGCCAATGGCACCGGAACGTTCCTGGTCGGCGGTGTGCCGGGGCGGCGGCAGGCCGGCTTCCCCGGTATCCCGGACACCACCCGCCTCGCCCGTACCGATCTCCCGGCGGTGGCACGGCTGTTGGAGGCGCAGTGGGGCGAGGACGGGAAACTGCGGCTGCGCGGATACGCGTACATCCGCAATCTGCCGGCCGCGTCACCGCGCCACTCGCTGAAGGTGGGCATGGTGCGCGCGATCCGCGGCCAGCAGTTGCGGACGGTGCCGGTACGCAACGTTCCCGCGCCCGAGGCGACCATCGACTCCGGTCAGCAGCCGCACAGTTACGACCATTCGGGCTTCGAGCTGACTCTCGACCCGCGCCGGCTGCGGCCCGGTGGCTGGCTGGTGGGCATGATGGTGGCCGCTCAGAGCACGGTCCGCCGGGTGGCCGTGCGCGCCGTGGAGGCGGGGGCCGTCCAGCCGCTGGTCCATGACCTGGGCGACGGCCGGCGGGCCGTGCTCGACTACCTGGGCGGTCGGCTCCGGTTGACGCTGGCCCAGCTGCCCGCCCGGTGCGAGGACCGGCGCATCGGCGAGCAGCTGGAGCTGACCGGCCGGCTGTACGGGAGCGACCAGCCGAAGGCCCTGGTGCTGACCTGCGACGGGGTGCGGGACCAGGAGTTCGGCCACCCGGTCGAGTGCCGGGCGGACGGCCGCTTCACGGTACGGATTCCGCTCGCCGACCTCGCCGGGATGGCGGCCGCGCCCCGGGCGCCGCACCGGGCGCCGCGCGAGGTCGAGCCGGAGCCCGGCGGCCGGTGGCGGGCGCGGCTGGTGCTGGCCGACGGGTCGCGGGTGCCGCTGGCGGCGGCCCCGGAGCTGGCGCCGCCGGTCGTGGCCGATGCGGCGGGCGAGCTGGTGCTGGACCTGAGCGGGCAGCCGTTCGCGGACGGGGCCGCGTGGACCTCGGACGGGGCGCTGCGGCTGGAGGGGGTGACCGGTGCCGGGACGGGCGTGCCGCAGGACGGGGGGCCCGCCCACCTCGTCCTGCGGCACGAGACGCTGCGGGAGACGGTGACGGTCCCCGTCACACACCACGAGGAGCCGCGCGCGACGGCGTACGAGGAGGCGCGCGCGGGAAAACCCGAAGGCGGGCGTGCGCAAGCCCCCGAAGGGGCGCAGGCGGAGACGGACGAGGAGGCCGAGCCGGTGTACGAGGGGCGCCGCTTCACCGCGTTCCTCGCCCCCTCCGTGGCCGCGGGGCTGCACGAGGGGCGCTGGGACGCCTCTCTGGGCGGCCGGCCGGTCCGGGTGCTGACCGCCCTCGGCACCCGGCTGCCGCTCCGCCGCGCCGGCGACGCGCACACCGCGGCCCAGGCCCCCGCCCCCGGCCGGGAGTTCGCCCTGGACCGCCGGTTCGGCGACCGGCTGACCGTGCAGGCCGGACCGGTCCTCGCGGCCTTCGAGCGGGGCGCGCACCGCCGGGCCGAACTGTGCGGCACGTACTATCCGGCCCGGCGCGCGCTGCCGCTGCGGGACACCGTCCTCTACACGGGCGGCGACTCGCCGCGCGCCGTCCACGCCGAACTCCGGCGCCGGGGAGTGCGGTCGGAGCACCTCTGGGTCACCGACGGGCTCCACGGCCATGTCCCGTCCACCGCCGCCCCGGTCGTCGAGCACAGTGCCGCCTGGTACGAGGCGCTGGCGCGGTCCCGCCGGATCGTCACCGCCGAGCAGCTGCCCGAGTGGTTCGAGCGGCGGCCCGGCCAGATCGTCGTGCAGACCTGGCACGGCACTCCGCTCGGCCGCTTCGGCACGGATCTGGGCGGCACCCTGTACGCCGACCACCACGAGCTCGCCTCGCTGCCGCACCGGGCGGCGCAGTGGTCCGTCCTGGTCTCCCCGAGCCGCCACTCCACCCCGCTGCTGCGCCGCGCGCTCGCCTACGGGGGTGAGGTCCTGGAGGCCGGGTCCCCGGCCAACGACCTGCTCTTCTCGGCCGACCGGGCCAAGACCGCCGAGCGGGTCCGGCGCAGGCTCGGCATCCCGGACGGCCGCCGGGTCGTGCTGTACGCACCGACCTACCGCGACCAGCTGGCCCACCCGCCCGGCACGGGCGGCGAGCGGCCCCGCTACCGCTGGGATCCGGCGCTGGACCTGGCCGCCCTGGCGCGGTCCCTCGGCGACGGCCACACCCTGCTGGTGCGACGCCATCCCCGGGTGACCGGGAGCGTGCCCGAGGGGCACGGCGTACGCGACGTGTCGTCGCACCCGGACACCGCTCAGCTGCTGCTCATCGCCGACGTGCTGGTCACGGACTACGCGGGGCTGATGTTCGACTACGCGCACACGGGCCGCCCGATGCTCTTCCACACCTACGACCTGGAGCACTACCGCGACACGGTGCGCGGATTCTGTCTGGACTTCGAGACCCGGGCGCCGGGGCCGCTGCTCATCGGCACGGACGAGGTCGCCGGGGTCCTGCGCGACGCCGGCGCCCTGACCGCGTCGGCGGCCCGGCACGCGGAGGCGTACGAGAGTTTCCGCCGGGACTTCTGCGACCTGGACGACGGCGGCGCGGCGGCACGGGTCGCGGACCGGCTGCTGGCCGAGGGGTGAGCTCTCCCCAACCCCCGAGGGCGCTCAGCTCCTGAGCGCGGCGACGGCGGACGCAGCCAGGTCGTCGAGGTAGCCCTTGGGCGGCGGGGTGCGGACGACGGCGAGCCGCCAGTAGAGCGGCCCGACGATCAGGTCCAGCGCACGGTCCGGGTCACTGTCCTCGGGCAGTTCGCCGCGCGCCACGGCGTCCCGCACGACGACGGCGGCGATGCCCTGCTGCGGGTCCAGCAGAGCGGCCTTGATCGTGTCGGAGATCTCCGGACTGCGGGCCGCCTCGACCAGCAGGTCCGGGATGACCTGCGAGGCGACGGGGTGGCGCAGGGCGTAGGAGGCGAGTTCCAGTACGGCGCGCACGTCCCCGTACAGCGAGCCGGTGGCCGGAGCCGGCATGCCCTGGACGGCGACGGCGGAGACCAGGTCGAGGACCAGGGCCAGTTTGGACTTCCAGCGGCGGTAGACCGCAGTCTTGCCCACGCCTGCCCGCCGGGCGATGCCCTCGATCGACATCCGGGCGAAACCCACCGCGGCCAGCTCCTCGAAGACGGCGCTGCGGATCGCATCGGTGACGTCCTCGCGCAGCACAGCGGCTCCGGCGGGGACACGGCGGCGGGTTCCCGGATCGGTGGTCATGGCCAAATCATAGTCCGTAACGACGAAACGGTTGCGTTGCGACGCAGGTGCGTCCTACCCTCGGCGTTGCGACGATACGGTCCCGTCCCGTCGATCGTCGTGTTCCCGCCCTCCCGTCGAAAGCGATCGTGGTGAGCCAGACAACAACCCCAGCGGCCCCGGCCGACACCCCTGCCGGAACACCCTTCCCGGTGTACGCGCCGGGTGAGCTCGCCGCGCTCGCCGCACGGCACGGACTGACCATGAGCGGGGCCCGGCCCACGCTGGGCGCGTACATCCGGCAGCTGTGGGGGCGACGGCACTTCATCACGGCGTTCGCCACCGCCAAGCTGACCGCGCAGTACAGCCAGGCGAAGCTCGGCCAGATCTGGCAGATCATGACGCCGCTGCTGAACGCGACGGTCTACTACTTCATCTTCGGCGTCCTGCTGAACACCAAGCGCAATGTCGAGGACTTCGTGCCGTTCCTCGTCACCGGCGTCTTCATCTGGACCTTCACCGCCAGCTCGATCACCGCGGGGACCCGTGCGATCAGCGGCAACCTGGGCCTGGTCCGGGCCCTGCACTTCCCGCGCGCCTCGCTGCCGGTCGCACTGGCCCTCCAGCAGCTCCAGCAACTGCTGTTCTCGCTGGCCGCCCTGGTACTGATCCTGGTGGGGTTCGGGCAGTTCCCCAAGCCGTCCTGGCTGCTGGCCGTTCCGGCGCTGTTCCTCCAGGCCGTGTTCAACACCGGCGTCTCCATGGTGGTGGCGCGGCTCGCCGCCCGGACGCCGGACATCGCCCAGCTGATGCCGTTCATCCTGCGCACCTGGATGTACGCCTCCGGCGTCATGTGGAGCGTCGACACGATGCTCAAGGGGGACCGGGTCCCGCACTACGTGATGGTGATGCTGGAGTGCAATCCGGCCGCCGTCTTCATCGACCTGATGCGGTTCGCGCTCATCGACAGCTTCGACGCGTCCCATCTGCCGCCGCATGTGTGGGCGATCGCCGCGGGCTGGGCGCTCGTGTGCGGGGTCGGCGGCTTCGTGTACTTCTGGCAGGCGGAGGAGCGGTACGGACGTGGCTGACAACCTGGCCGGCAACCCGGCCGACAACGACCGGCGGGTGCCGACCGTCGTCGTGGACGACGTGCACATCACGTACAAGGTCAACGGTGCCCGTACCGGAAAGGGCAGCGCCACCTCGGCGCTCAGCCGGATCGTCTCCCGCCGGCAGGCCCCCGGGGTGCGCGAGGTGCACGCCGTGAAGGGGGTGAGCTTCGCCGCGTACAAGGGCGAGGCCATCGGCCTGATCGGTTCCAACGGCTCGGGGAAGTCGACGCTGCTGAAGGCCATCGCCGGTCTGCTGCCCGCGACCAGGGGCCGGGTCCACACCCAGGGCCAGCCCTCGCTGCTCGGGGTGAACGCGGCGCTGATGGGCGATCTGACCGGCGAGCGCAACGTCGTGCTCGGCGGCCTCGCGATGGGGATGACACGGGCCGAGATCCGCGAGCGCTACCAGGGCATCGTGGACTTCTCCGGCATCAACGAGAAGGGCGACTTCATCACCCTGCCGATGCGGACGTACTCCTCCGGCATGGGCGCCCGGCTGCGCTTCTCGATCGCGGCCGCCAAGAGCCACGACGTCCTCCTGATCGACGAGGCGCTGTCCACCGGCGATGCCAGGTTCCAGCGGCGCAGCAAGGAACGGATCATCGAGCTGCGCAAGGAGGCCGGCACGGTCTTCCTGGTCAGCCACAGCAACAAGTCGATCACCGAGACCTGCGACCGGGCGATCTGGCTGGAGGCGGGAACGCTGCGGATGGACGGTCCGGCGAACGAGGTCGTGGCCGCGTACGAGGAGTTCACCGGCAAGAAGTAGCGGACTCCCCCGCACGCTCCGTCCGCCGGGGCCGCCACGGGGCAGCGGCTCCGGCTGGTGGTCCGGCGGCGGCACCTCGCGCGCCGACAGCTCCCGCAGCGGCCGCCGCTGCCCGGCCCGGCCATCCCGTCCGGGCGCACAAGGGCGGGGCGGCCGCCGGACCCCCGGCGACCGCCCCGCCCTCAAGAACTCCTACACGTGCGTACGCAGCAGCGTCCGCATCGTCCGCATGGCCACCGACAGGTTCGCCAGGTCGAACGAGTCCGACCCCTGGATCTCCTCAAGGGTGGAGCGCGACCGCGTGAGGATCGCCACGTTCTTCTCCTCCCACGCCTGGAAGCGCTCCTCCGGCGTCGAGGTCCCGTTGCCCACGGACAGCACATCCGCGGTGAGCGCGGCATGCGCCGCATACAGGTCCTCGCGGATCGACGCCCGGGCCATGGACTGCCAGCGGTCGGCCCGCGGCAGCTCGATGATCCGGTCCATCAGCTGGGTGATGCCCAGCCGGTCCGCGAGGTCGTAGTACACCTCGGCGACGGAGAGCGGGTCCTTGCCGGTGCGGTCCGCGATCGCCACGATGTCCAACGCCGGGAAGGCGGAGGAGAACCCGGCGACCCGCTGGGCCAGCTCGCCCGGGACACCGGCCTCGGTGAGCTCGTCCAGGATCGACTGGTACCAGTCCAGGTCGGCACCCAACAGCATCTTGGGCAGCTCGGCCCAGACCTGCTCGACGCCCGCCTTGAAGAAGTCGATCGTCCCGGCGATCTCCAGCGGCTGCGGCCGGTTGCCGAGCAGCCAGCGCGAACCGCGCTCGACGAGCCGGCGCGAATGCAGCCGGATCCTGGTCTGCACATCGGCGGCGACCTGGTTGTCGAGCGCCTCGACGGCGTCCCACACCTGGCCGAGGCCGAAGATCTCGCGGGCCGCGAACTGTGCCCGCACGACCTCCTCGATCGAGGCTCCGGTCTCTTCCCGCAGCCGGTGCAGGAAGGTCGAACCACCGCTGTTCACCGTGTCGTTGACCAGCACCGTGGTGATGATCTCGCGACGCAGCGCGTGTCCGTCGACCGCCTCGGGGAACTGCTCGCGCAGTTGCTGCGGGAAGTAGGCGTGCAGCAGCGTCTGCAGGTGCGGGTCGTCCGGCAGGCTGGTCCGGATCAGCTCCCGGGCCGCCGTGATCTTGGTGTAGGCGAGCAGCACGGCCAGTTCGGGCTGGCTGAGCCCCTTGCCGGCGTTCAGCAGTTCGCGGATCTGCCGGTCGGTGGGCAGGAACTCCAGCCCGCGGTCGAGGTCCCCGTCACGGCCCAGCCGGCGCATGAAGCGCTGGTGGGCGTGGAGCAGGGAGGACGACTGGGCCGTGGCGTTGGTGAGCGCCACGTTCTGCGCGTAGTTGTTGCGCAGCACCAGACGGCCGATCTCGTCGGTCATCTCGGCAAGCAGCTTGTTGCGCTGCTTGACGGTCATGTCGCCGTCCCGGACCAGGCCGTTGAGCAGAATCTTGATGTTCACCTCGTGGTCGGAGGTGTCCACACCGGCGCTGTTGTCGATCGCGTCGGTGTTGATCCGGCCACCGCCACGGGCGAACTCGATCCGGCCGAGCTGGGTGGCACCCAGGTTGCCGCCCTCGCCGACGACCTTGGCCCGCAGGTCCTGGCCGTTGACGCGGATCGCGTCGTTGCCCTTGTCGCCGACGTCCGCGTTCGACTCGGCGGAGGACTTGATGTACGTACCGATGCCGCCGTTCCACAGCAGATCGACACGGGCCTTGAGGATGGTCTGCATCAGCTCGGCGGGCGTCATCTTGGTGACACGGGACTCGATGCCGAGCGCCTCGCGGATGTGCGCGTTGATCGGGATGGACTTGGCGCTGCGCGGGTGGATTCCGCCGCCCGCGGAGAGCAGTTCCTTCTTGTAGTCGGCCCAGGAGCTGCGCGGCAGGTCGAAGAGGCGGCGCCGCTCGGCGTACGAGGTGGCGGCGTCCGGGCTGGGGTCGATGAAGATGTGCCGGTGGTCGAAGGCGGCGACGAGCCGGATGTGCTCGGAGAGCAGCATGCCGTTGCCGAACACGTCGCCCGACATGTCACCGACGCCGACGACGGTGAAGTCCTCGGTCTGGGTGTCGTGGCCGAGCTCGCGGAAGTGCCGCTTGACGGATTCCCAGGCACCGCGGGCGGTGATGCCCATGCCCTTGTGGTCGTACCCGGCGGAGCCGCCGGAGGCGAACGCGTCGCCGAGCCAGAAGCCGTACGAGACGGCGACCTCGTTGGCGATGTCGGAGAACTTCGCGGTGCCCTTGTCCGCGGCGACGACCAGGTAGGTGTCGTCCTCGTCGTGCCGGACGACGTCCCTGGGCGGCACGACCTCGCCGGCCACCATGTTGTCGGTGATGTCGAGCAGCGCCGAGATGAAGGTGCGGTAGGAGGCGATGCCCTCGGCCATCCAGGCGTCACGGTCGACGGCCGGGTCCGGGAGCCGCTTGGCGACGAAGCCGCCCTTGGCACCCACCGGCACGATGACGGTGTTCTTCACCATCTGGGCCTTGACCAGGCCGAGGATCTCCGTACGGAAGTCCTCTCGCCGGTCCGACCAGCGCAGACCGCCTCGGGCGACCTTGCCGAAGCGCAGGTGCACGCCCTCGACGCGCGGCGAGTACACCCAGATCTCGAACGCCGGGCGGGGCGCCGGCAGATCCGGGATGGACTGCGGGTCGAACTTCATCGAGACGTAGCCGTGCGGCTTGCCGTCGTCCGACAGCTGGAAGAAGTTGGTGCGCAGGGTGGCCTTGATGACGGTGAGGAAGGACCGCAGGATCCGGTCCTCGTCGAGCGAGGCGACCTGGTCCAGTGCCCCGTCCAGCTCTTCGAGGAGCCCGTCGGTCAGCTCGGTGCCGGCGCTCTGCCGGTCCGGGGACATCCGCGCCTCGAAGAGCGAGATCAGCAGCCGGGTGGTGTGGACGTTGTTGCGGAGAGTGCTCTCCATGTAGTCCTGGCTGAAGGTCGACCCGGCCTGGCGCAGGTACTTCGCGTAGGCGCGCAGCACCATCGCCTGCCGCCAGTTCAGCCCGGCACCCAGGACCAGCGAGTTGAAGCCGTCGTTCTCGGCCTCGCCGGTCCACACGGCCGCGAAGGCGTCCTGGAAGCGGTCGCGGGCATCGTCGGCGAGGTAGTTGCCGCTGCCGTTGGTCTGCGGCATCCGCAGACCGAAGTCGTAGACCCAGGCGTGCGTACGGTCCGTGCAGCGCAGCTCGTACGGACGCTCGTCGACGACCTCGACACCGAGCCGCTGGAGCGCCGGGAGGACGGCGGAGAGGGAGACCTGCTCGCCGGTCCGGTAGATCTTGAAGCGGCGCTCGCCGGGGCCGGCGCCGACCGGCTCGTACAGGCTGAGGGAGAAGTCCTTCTCGTCCTTCTTGAGGGCTTCGAGGTGGACCAGGTCGGCCACGGCCGCGCGCGGCGTGTGGTCGGCCTTGTAGCCCTCGGGGAACGAGTGGCCGTACTGGCGCAGCAGCTCGGCGGCGCGCTCCTCGCCGCACTCGGCGCCCAGCGCCTCCTGGAAGCCGTCGGCCCAGGAGCGGGCGGCCTCGACGAGCCGCGCCTCGATGCGGTCGGCCTCGGCGTCGGTGAGGTCGGGCAGCTCGGTGCCGGGTGCGACCCGGACGACGAAGTGCAGCCGGGAGAGGATCGACTCGGTGTTCCAGGCGGTGAAGTCGACGCTGGTGCCGCCCAGTTCCTCCTTGAGGATGTCGATCAGGCGGAGCCGTACACCGGTGGTGTAGCGGTCGCGCGGCAGGTAGACGATCGCGGAGTAGTAGCGCCCGTACTCGTCCTGACGCAGGTAGAGCCGCAGCCGGCGGCGTTCCTGGAGGTACAGCACGGAGGTGACGACGGAGCGCAGCTGGTCGACGGGCGTCTGGAAGAGCTCGTCGCGCGGGTACGTCTCCAGGATCTGGAGGAGGTCGCGGCCGTCGTGGCTGTTGGGCGAGAAGCCCGCGCCGTCCAGCACCTCGGCCACCTTGCGGCGGATGACGGGCACCCGGCGCACGGACTCGGTGTAGGCGGCGGACGAGAACAGTCCGAGGAAGCGGCGCTCACCGATGACATTGCCGTCGGTGTCGAACTTCTTCACGCCGACGTAGTCGAGGTAGCTGGGGCGGTGGACGGTCGCCCGGCTGTTCGCCTTGGTGAGGATGAGGAGCTTGCGCTCGCGGGCCTTGGCGCGGGCGTCGGCGGGCAGCCGTTCGAAGGACGGGCTGACGGGGTGCGCCTCGTCGACGCTGTGGTGCGGGTCGGAGCGCAGGATGCCGAGGCCGGTGCCGGGTACGGCGGCCAGCGCGTCGCTGTCCTTCAGCTCGTACTCGCGGTAGCCGAGGAAGGTGAAGTGGTCGGCGGCGAGCCAGCGCAGCAGTTCCCTGGCCTCGTTCACCTCTTCGTCGGCGAGGTCGTCGAGCGGCTCGCCGGGCAGGTCGTCGGCGATGCGCAGCGCGGCCTCGCGCATCTTCTCCCAGTCCTCGACGGTCTCCCGTACGTCGGACAGCACGCGGAGCAGATCGGCGGCGATCTGCTGGAGGTCGGAGCGGTCGGTCTCGCGGTCGATCTCGACGTGGATCCAGGACTCGACGAGGGCGTCGTGGGGCAGCTCGGCCGTGCCGCCCTTCTTGCCGTCCTTGCGGTCCTGCGGGCTCATCTGGACGCCGTTGCCCTCGGCGAGGACCTCGATGAGCTTGCCGGTGACATCACGGCGCACGACGACCTGCGGGTGGATCACGGCATGGATGCCGCGCCCCTGCCGGGACAGCTCGTTGGTGACGGAGTCGACCAGGAACGGCATGTCGTCGGTGACGACCTCGACGACGGAGTGGCTGCACGTCCAGCCGTTCTCCTCGACGGTCGGGGTGTGCACCCGGACGTTCGCCGTGCCCTGCGGACGGTTCTCCGCGAGCCGGTAGTGCGAGGAGGCCGCGCCGAAGACGTCGACGGGGTCGCGGCCCGTGATGTCCTCGGGAGCGGTGTGCAGGTAGTAGCGCTGGAGGTAGGCGAGGAGAACGTTCTGTCCGGGACGCTCCCGCCCGGCCACGGTGCCGCCGGCCCCGGGGGCCGCAACACGCACCGGGAGGGTACCGCCCGGGCCGCCGACACCACCGCCCGGGCTGTTGTCAGCTACCTTGGCGGCCCGTGCGAGCAGCTCGGCCTTGGCTTCGTCCAGCTTGGTCTGCATGTCCTCTGGCTCCTGTCGCGCGCCGTTGCGTGACGTAGGTGTAAAAGACGACGTACCGCCACGACACGGGGTTTCCGGTCTGAGTCGACGCTATGCCGCTATGAGAGATGCCCGGGACCATATTGGCCATTTTTGGCAGTCGGTCCTGGCTGTGAGGATCAGTGACGGCCCGGGGGCTGTCGCACTCCGGGCGGCCGGGGGCTTCGCTGCCCCCGAGGCGTATCGCGCTGATCACGGGGTCCAGGCTATCTCGCCCGCCCCCGTAACCGTCACGGTCCGCATGTGTACAAAATATGGTCCCGAAGTTTGACACTCTGGACAGCACGTCGGCCCGTCTTGCCGCACTCTGGTAGTCGGAACAGGCCGACGAACCGTGGGAGCCCCGCCATGGCACCGAAGATCCTGATCGTCACCGGCGACGCCGCCGAGTCCCTGGAAGTCCTCTATCCGTACCAGCGGCTGCGCGAGGAGGGATACGACGTCCACATCGCGGCGCCCGCCCGCAAGACGCTCCGCTTCGTGATCCACGACTTCGAGCCCGGCTTCGACACATACACCGAGAAACCCGGCTACACCTGGCCCGCCGACCTGGCCTTCTCCGAGGTCGACGCCGGAGACTACGTGGCCCTGGTCGTCCCGGGCGGCCGGGCCCCCGAGTATCTGCGCAACGACGCGGAGCTGCGCAAGATCCTCAAGGCGTTCTTCGACTCGGACCGGCCGGTGGCCCAGATCTGCCACGGCCCGCTGATCACGGCGGCGGTCGGCGCACTGGCCGGCCGGCACGTCACCGCGTACCCCGCGCTGGAACTCGACATGCAGGCGGCGGGCGCCACCTTCGAGGACCACGAGGCGGTGGTCGACGGCACGCTGATCTCGTCCCGCGCGTGGCCGGACCATTCGGCGTGGATGCGCGAATTCCTGAAGGTGCTGCGCACCAAGGCGCCGGTGACCACCTGACGGCGCCCGCGAGGCCTTATCCAGCCATTCTCCCGGCGAGGTCCGCGGCCTCGGCGAGGCTGTCCACCACCGGCACCCCGGCCGACTCCAGGCTGGCCCTGCTGTGCGATCCGCCGGTGTAGAGCACGGCCTTCGCACCGACGTGGGCGGCGGCCACGGCGTCGTCCACCGCATCACCGATGACCACGGTCCGTTCCGGGGACACCCCGTCCAGTGCGGCGATGTGGCGTTCCATGGGCCGCGCCTTGCTGCCGCCGGACGGCCCGGTGCGCCCGTCGACGCGTACGAAGTGCCGCTCGATGCCGTACCCCCGCACCACGGGGACCAGCTGGTCGTGGCCGTACATGCTCAGGATGGACTGGCTGCCCCCGCCCAGCTGCCACTGGGAGAGAAGCTCCTCCGCCCCTTCGGTGAGCCCGCAGGCGGCCCGCTGCTCCGTGTAGTACTGATGGAAAATCCCGTCCATCCGCTCCCACTCGGCCTCCGTGGGCAGGCGGCCCATCAGCCGCTCGTAGAAGCGCGGGATGGGAATGCAGTACATCTCGCGGTACTGCTCCAGCGTGATCGGCTCCAGACCGACCTCCCCGAATGCGGCGTTCGTCGCGCCGACGACCGCGGCGTTGTCGTCGAGCAGTGTGCCGTTCCAGTCCCAGACCAGATGCGTGCGGTGCTTCCCGTGAGTCCCCATGCCCAAGAAAGTACCCGCCGGGTACGACAGCGTCTCCCGGCGGCTGCTCGAAGCACAAGGGCGGCCCGGACGGGGCAGGGGCGGGGAGGCAGAGCCCCGGCACCGCCTCTCCCGCCTCATCCGATCAGGTTCGGAATCTCCTGGATGCCGAACCACAGCAGCTCGTGGTCCTCGGCGCCGTCCACGGTGAACTGCGCGTCGTCGTCACCGAGGTCCGCCGCGCCCAGAACGGCCGCGGCAGCCGTGACGTCCTTCTCCGCGTCATCGGCGTCGACATGCACGGCAGCGGCCGCCGTCAGCGGCACGGGGGACGAGATCCGCACCTCGCCGAGAGCCGACGAGTCGAGGCTGCGGTCCGGATCGGCCACGGCCGCCCCGTCCGGCACGTCGACGGCGAGGACGACGCGCCGACGGGCCGCGTCGGGGTTCCCGGCGATCAGGCGCAGCGAGGCGGAGGCGGCCCGGTTGAGCGCCGCGTACTCCAGCTCCTCGATGTCGTCGGAGACGTACCACTCGCGCAGTCCGGGGGTCACCGCATAGGCGGTCAGCGGACCGGGACCGATCTCGCCCGCCTGGTGCGCCGCTGCGAGACCGGGAAGCGTCAGGGGGACGTACACGCGCATGGCTGACCGCTTTCGTAGTCGGAAACGCCCTCAGGATACGTGCGACGTCCCCCTTTGGGGTTACGTGCACCACGGACGCCCCGTCCACCCGGCAACCGGCTGTCACCCACCCCGCGCCCGACTCGCGCCCCGCACCGCCCCCGCCGCATCACCCGGATAGGTGATATCTAGCGATCGCTTCCGGCGCCTCACCGGTGCTTGCGGCCGCTCCGCCGTCGCCGTAGAAGATCCCCAGCAGAAGTTACCGCCCGGTATTCGACCGGGCCTCTGAAGCACGGGGGCGATGAGCGATGAGCACGAGCAGGACCCGGCCCACCGGACGGCACGACGGGCGCAGGCCCGCGGCCGTACCACCGCAGCGCACGAGGACTCCCCGGCGCGTCCGCCCCCACCACTGGTTCGCCGAACGCCTCCTGGCGGTCCTCAGCGGCCAGCGCCCGGTGCACTGGATGCTCGGGCACACCATTGGCGAGGCCTACGACCAGCTGGCCGAACTGGCCCCCCGCACCCCGCTCCGGGCCCGCGGCGCCCGCCCCGTGATCCGCATGTGCCACGGTGCCCAGCCGGCCCCGGGAGTGGTGGAGGCCTGCGCCAGCATCGCGGCGGGCGAACAGGTGAGGGCCATGGCCTTCCGCCTGGAGCAGGGCACAGACCTCCGCTGGCGCTGCGCGGCGGTGGAGCTGGGCGGCGAACGCCTGCAGCCGACGCCCCGGTGAACGCCGCCGACGCCGCGCAACCCCTGGGGCGAGCGCCCCGGACCCCGCTCCGCCGACGCTGTCGGAGCGCGGCCCGGACAGACTCGGCGACGGTCGCACCGGTGCGGTCCTTGCCCGAGGTGCGGTGGTCCAGCGCGGGCAGGGAAAAAGCCGGGGCCGGGCACCTGCACAAGGTGCCCGGCCCCGGCCGGATCCAACGACCGCCGGCGAGACCGCCGGTGCGGACGCGGACAACGCCACCGCTACTTCTTGCGGCGCCGACCGCCCCCGCCGTTCTTCTGCGCCTTGCGCCGCTCCGCCCGGGTCAGCCCGTCCCCCTCGGCCGCGCCTCCACCGTCACCGCTGGTGAAGTCGCCCTCGACAACCCCGCCCTCCCCGTCCACCGTGGGAGCGGAGAAGTGCAGCCGGTCCGGACGCTGCGGAGCATCGAGCCCCTTGGCCCGGATCTCCGGACGCGCCGCCGGCACGAGGTCCTCCTTGGCGAGCGAGGGCCGCTCGGCCTCGTCCTGCACCGGAACCTCCTCGACCTGCTGCTCGACCTGGACCTCCAGGTTGAACAGGTAGCCGACGGACTCCTCCTTGATGCCCTCCATCATGGCGTTGAACATGTCGAAGCCCTCCCGCTGGTACTCGACCAGCGGGTCCTTCTGCGCCATGGCACGGAGGCCGATGCCCTCCTGGAGGTAGTCCATCTCGTAGAGGTGCTCACGCCACTTACGGTCCAGGACGGACAGCACCACACGCCGCTCCAGCTCACGCATGATGTCCGAGCCGAGCTGCTTCTCGCGCTCTTCGTACTGCTCGTGGATGTCGTCCTTGATGGACTCACCGATGAACTCGGCGGTGATCCCCGCGCGGTCGCCGGCCGCCTCCTCCAGCTCCTCGACGCCGACCTTCACCGGGTAGAGCTGCTTGAAGGCACCCCACAGCCGGTCCAGGTCCCACTCCTCGGCGAAGCCCTCGGCGGTCTCCTGACGGATGTAGTCGTCGATGGTGTCGTCCATGAAGTGGCGGATCTGGTCCTGCAGATCCTCGCCCTCGAGGACCCGGCGGCGCTCGCCGTAGATGACCTCACGCTGCCGGTTGAGCACCTCGTCGTACTTCAGGACGTTCTTACGCGTCTCGAAGTTCTGCTGCTCGACCTGCGACTGGGCCGACGCGATCGCCCTCGTCACCATCTTGTTCTCGATCGGCACATCATCCGGCACGTTGGCCATCGACATGACACGCTCGACCATCTGCGCCTTGAACAACCGCATCAGGTCGTCGCCGAGCGAAAGGTAGAAGCGGGACTCGCCCGGGTCGCCCTGACGGCCGGAACGACCGCGCAGCTGGTTGTCGATGCGCCGCGACTCGTGCCGCTCGGTGCCCAGGACATAGAGCCCGCCGAGCTCCTTGACCTCTTCGAACTCCGCCCTCACGGCCTGCTCGGCCTTGTCCAGCGCGGCGGGCAGCGCCGCCGCCCACTCCTCGACGTGCTCGACCGGGTCGAGGCCGCGCTGGCGCAGCTCCGCCTCGGCGAGGTCGTCGGGGTTGCCGCCGAGCTTGATGTCGGTGCCTCGTCCGGCCATGTTCGTCGCGACCGTGACCGCGCCCTTGCGGCCGGCCTGGGCGACGATCGTCGCCTCACGGTCGTGCTGCTTGGCGTTGAGGACCTCGTGCTGCACACCGCGCTTGGAGAGCTGCTGCGAGAGGTACTCGGACTTCTCGACCGAGGTGGTGCCGACCAGGATCGGCTGGCCCTTCTCGTGCTTCTCGGCGATGTCGTCGACGACCGCCGCGAACTTCGCGACCTCGGTGCGGTAGATCAGGTCCGACTGGTCGGCACGGACCATCGGCCGGTTGGTCGGGATCGGCACCACACCGAGCTTGTAGATCTGGTGGAACTCGGCGGCCTCGGTCATCGCCGTACCGGTCATGCCGGAGAGCTTGCCGTAGAGGCGGAAGAAGTTCTGCAGGGTGATCGTGGCGAGCGTCTGGTTCTCGTCCTTGATGTCCACCCCTTCCTTCGCCTCGATCGCCTGGTGCATGCCCTCGTTGTAACGGCGGCCGGCGAGGATACGGCCGGTGTGCTCGTCGACGATCATGACTTCGCCGTCGATGACGACGTAGTCCTTGTCCTTCTTGAAGAGTTCCTTGGCCTTGATGGCGTTGTTGAGGTACCCGACGAGGGGGGTGTTCACCGACTCGTAGAGGTTCTCGATGCCGAGCCAGTCCTCGACCTTCGAGACACCGGGCTCGTGGATGGCGACGGTCCGCTTCTTCTCGTCGACCTCGTAGTCGCCGGTCTCCTCGATGCCCTTGAGCTGGTTGCCCGCCTCGCCCTTGGTCAGGCGTGTGACCAGCTTGGCGAAGTCGCCGTACCACTTGGTGGCCTGGTCGGCCGGGCCGGAGATGATCAGCGGCGTACGGGCCTCGTCGACGAGGATCGAGTCGACCTCGTCGACCACGGCGAAGTTGTGCCCGCGCTGGACGAGCTCGTCCGCGGACCACGCCATGTTGTCGCGGAGGTAGTCGAAGCCGAATTCGTTGTTCGTGCCGTACGTGATGTCACAGGCGTACTGCTCACGGCGCTGGGCCGGTGTCATGTTGGCGATGATGCAGCCGACGCTCAGACCGAGGAATTTGTGGACCCGGCCCATCAGCTCGGAGTCACGCTCGGCCAGGTAGTCGTTGACCGTGATCAGGTGCACGCCCTTGCCGGAGAGCGCGTTGAGGTACGCCGGCAGGGTGCCGACCAGGGTCTTGCCCTCGCCGGTCTTCATCTCGGCCACATAGCCGAGGTGCAGGGCTGCGCCGCCCATGAGCTGGACGTCGTAGTGGCGCTGTCCGAGGACTCGCTTGGCGGCCTCACGGACGGTCGCGAATGCTTCGGGGAGCAGGTCGTCCAGGCTCTCGCCGTCCGCGTACCGTTCCTTGTACTCGTCGGTGAGCGCCCGCAGCTCGGCGTCGGAGAGGTTGACAAAGTCCTCTTCGATGGAGCTGACCTGGTCCGCGATGCGGTGCAGTTTGCGCAGGATCTTGCCTTCGCCTGCACGCATGAGCTTGTTGAAGACGGACACTGAGGCTGGTCTCCTTGCCGGTCGGGCCTGGCACTGGGTCGTGTAAGGACTCTGGCGCGGGCACGGCAGGTGGGCCCCACCGCAACGGCCATCGTAAGCGAGGACCCGGCCGCGCCGGGAGGGCTGCCGCCGCGTGGGCTCCACCCGTCCCTCCCCAGTCAACGGCCGGGGAGTGCCGAAGGTGCCGGGAAGTCCGAAAAGTGTTCGCTTCTCGGTCGGCGCCTCACCAGAATCCGCGCATGGAGCCGATCACCCTCACCACCGAGCGTCTGCTGCTGCGTCCCTTCACGCGCGGCGACACGGACGGGATCCTCGCCGCCTGCCAGGACCCGGACATCCAGCGCTGGACGGTCGTGCCCTCCCCGTACGGGCGCGCCGACGCCGAGTTCTTCACGGAGAAGCTGTCCCCCGGCGGCTGGGACGACGACTCCGCGTACGGCTTCGCGGTGGTCCTGCGCGGGAGCGGGGCGCTGGTCGGCGCGCTCGGCATCACCCGCCGCAATCTGCCCGGCACGTACGAGGTGGGTTTCTGGACCGCCAGGGAGCACCGGGGCCGCGGTTACACGTCGGAGGCGGTCCTGGCCGCCGCCCGCTGGACCTTCACCTCGCTCGGCGGCGACCGGCTGGAGTGGCGGGCCGAGGCCGGCAACGTCCCCTCGCGCGCCGTGGCACTGCGGACGGGATTCCGGATGGAGGGCGAGCAGCGGTCGGCGCTGCTCAACAAGGGCGTACGGCGCGATGCCTGGATCGGCGCGCTGCTCCCGTCCGACCTCGGCCTGCCGGGCACCTGCACGTACCTGCCCGCGGACACCTGACCCACGGCCTCCCCTCACCGGAGGCGACTGGGCCGGCAACCGCTCGGTGAACTCCCCGACCGGTTGTCAGCGCCGCCGTCTAGACGAGTCATTCCGATGTGATCAGTGGTCGTAGGCGATCAGGGATCGCATGACCGGCTGTCCGGTCTTGTGGTTGTGCCAGATCGCCGCGGCCAGCGCGAGGACGCGCTGAGCGACGCGGACGGCGACGCCCTCGAAGGTCCGGCCGCCGTGCTGTTCCAGGTCGAGCTGGCCCTTGAGGGTGTCGTTCACCGACTCGATCAACTGCCGCACCGACTTCAGCAGGGCCTCGCCCT
>NZ_JBIBVN010000002.1:0-459472 GCF_043080425.1 Streptomyces sp. NPDC015032
TGCCGAAGCAGGCCGGGGTATCAACATATCTGGCGTTGACTTTTGGCACGCTGTTGAGTTCTCAAGGAACGGACGCTTCCTTTGTACTCACCCTCAGAACACTCTCTGGGGCTTTCCTCCGGGCTTTTCCCTTCGGTCTTGCGTTTCCGACTCTATCAGACTCTTTCGTGTCCGATTCCCGGTCGAAGCGGGGCTGCTTTCCAGTTCTTCGCTTTCGCGTTTCCCTTTCCGGCGGTTCCAACCTTACCAGACTCTTTTTCGTCCCGTTTCCGGTCCGAAATCAAATTCCGGTGGCCCTTGGAATGGCCTTGCCTTTCGGCGTTCGCTACGTTAACCGATTCTCCTGGCAACTCATAATCGAGTCGATGGGATCGAATTACGGGCATGCCAAATTCGCACCCGTCAGGGTGAATCGTAGGTAGTGGTTGGCCGCTTCGGGATGCTCGGGGCAGTCCGATGGACCGTACCGACAGTAGTACCCGTTTCAAGCGGCTCGGGCCACATTAGGCGGCGCCCAAGGGCGAGTCAAGTTGCGCGGCGGCGTGGCACATGGGCCCGGTAAGGGCTCACCGTGGAATCTCCGTCGATCCAGAAGCGCCAGGGGTGTACGGATCCGTCGCCGCCCACGCCGGTGCGTGGGCCGCTGCGTACCTGGTCGCGCGGTGGTGGGGTGCCGTGCAGTACGACGAGCTGGGCGCCGGGGTGGGCGATGGTGTCGGTCCCGTTGAGCGCGCGGTCGATGTCGAGGGCGGTAGCCAGCCGGGCCGGCCCTTTGGCCAGTTCCTTGTCATTGCGGGCCGAGATTCGACGTTTGCGAGTGAGGTCGGCGCCGACCTGGATGTCTCCGGCCCTCAGCAGTACCCCGCTCGCCCTGCCCTCGGGTCCGCACACCAGGTTGAGGCAGTGCCACATGCCGTAGGTGAAGTAGACATACGCGTGGCCGGGCGGTCCGTACATGACGCTGTTGCGTGGGGTGCGGCCTCTGAACGCGTGCGATCCGGGGTCGATCTCGCCGGCATAGGCCTCCACCTCGGTGAGGCGGAGCTCGATGGGGCCTTCGGACGTGGTGCGTACCAGGGTCCGGCCCAGGAGGTCGGGTGCGACCTCCAGTACGGGGCGGTCGAAGAATGCACGTGTCAGCGGCGTACGGTCCAGGCCCTCGATCATGGCGTTCGAGCGTACCGGGAACCGACTGCGGCCGTCGCGCGTATGTAGGGGTCAGAACCAAGGAGGAGTAAACATGGGCTTCAAGCGGCTGCTCGCGAGCATGGGTGCCGGTGGTGCTTCGGTGGAGACCGAGCTGACCGAGCTCAATGTCGTACCGGGTGGGATCGTCCAGGGTGAGGTGCGGGTCCAGGGCGGATCCGTGGATCAACAGATCGAGGGGCTCTCCGTCGGTCTGCAGGCCCGGGTCGAGGTCGAGGGCCAGGACACGGAGTCCAAGCAGGACATCGAGTTCACCAAGCTGCGGCTCGGTGGCGCTTTCGAGGTACGGGCCGGTGCCGTGCACGTCGTGCCGTTCGGGCTCGAAATTCCCTGGGAGACGCCCATCACGATGTTCGCCGGTCAGCATCTGCACGGCATGAACATCGGTGTGACCACGGAGCTGGAGATCGCGCGGGCGCTGGACTCGGGTGACCTGGACCCGATCAACGTGCATCCGCTGCCGGCTCAGCAGGCCATTCTCGACGCCTTCGGGCAGCTCGGCTTCGGCTTCCGCAGCGCGGACATGGAGCGTGGCCACATTCGTGGCACGCGTCAGCGGCTGCCGTTCTACCAGGAGATCGAGTTCTTCCCGCCGCAGCAGTACCGCGGGCTGAACCAGGTGGAGCTGACGTTCATCGCGGACGACCGCGAGATGGACGTCGTCCTGGAGATGGACAAGAAGTCGGGGCTCTTCAGTGAGGGCAGCGACTCGTACCGCTCGTTCAAGGTCGGGCTGAACGACTTCCACGGGACCGACTGGGCGGCATACCTCAATCAGTGGCTCGCCCAGGTCGGCGGCCGGCGCAACTGGCTCTAGGGTCGGTGGGAGACCTGCCGACAGCAGTACAGCGATCAGAAGAGGTGCTGACGTGACCGAGCGGAAAAGGGCGCCGCTGCCGCACGACTTCCATCCCGAGGTGCCGTCGTTCACGGTGGTGAGCGAGGACCTCGCCCCCGGGGCGGTACTGGCGGACGCCCAGGTGTTCGCGGCCGGGAACACCTCGCCGCAGTTGCGGTGGGAGGGATTCCCGGACCGGACCGGGAGCTTCGCCGTGACCTGTTTCGATCCCGACGCTCCGACGGGCAGCGGATTCTGGCACTGGGTGGTCTTCGACATCCCGGCGTCCGTCACGGAGCTGCCGGCCGGCGCGGGGAGCGGGACGTTCGAAGGGCTGCCCGCCGGTGCCGTGCACGTCCGTAACGACTACGGGTCGAAGGACTTCGGCGGTGCCGCTCCGCCGGCCGGAGAGAACCACCGCTATGTCTTCACCGTGTACGCGGTGGACGGCGAGAAGCTCGGGGTCGGCAGCGATGTGTCGCCCGCGGTCGTCGGATTCAATCTGCGGTTCCACACGCTGGCCCGTGCTCAGCTGATCGGCGAGTACACGGGTCCCGTCCAGTAGCCGGTGTGCCGAGAGTTCGCCTGCCGTTTGCCCTGCCCTGGTCTTGGAGAGACCAGGGCAGGGCATTTTTTATTGCGTTGTCCATCACGGCCTGCCCGGCCAGAGTTGATCCGGGCCTGCCAGCGGGCGGGCGCCACACGGGAGGTGGGCGAGATGCGGGACACGCTGGTACTGAACGCGAGCTTCGAGCCGCTGTCGACGGTGACGCTGAACCGTGCGGTGGTGCTGATTCTGCAGGACAAGGCCGTCGTCGAGCAGTCGCACCCCGATCTCCGTATGCGTGGCGCCGCCGTGGACATCCCGGTACCCCGGGTGATCAGGCTCTGCAGGTACGTACGGGTGCCGTTCCGAAGACAGGCCCCGTGGTCCAGAAGGGGCGTGCTGATACGGGACCAGCACCGGTGCGCGTACTGCGGGCGGCGGGCGAGCACCGTCGACCATGTGGTGCCGCGTGCCCAGGGCGGTCAGGACACCTGGCTCAACACGGTGGCGTCCTGTGCCGAGGACAATCACCGCAAGGCGGCCCGGACGCCGGAGCAGGCGGGGATGCCGCTGCTGCGGCAGCCGTTCGTGCCGTCTCCGGCGGAGGCGATGCTGCTGGCGCTGGGGGCCGGCGAGCGGTCGGCACTGCCGGAGTGGCTGGACCGCACCGCGGCGTAGTCGCACTACGCGTGGTGTCGTACTCCGAAGCCCGTCCCCTCATGGGGGCGGGCTTCCATGTGTCAGCGGAGCAGCAGCTGGACGATGGCGACCGTGCCGACCGCGACGACGAGGACGCGCAGGACGGCGGGGCTGAGGCGGCGGCCGACCTTGGCGCCGATCTGACCGCCGAGTGCGGAGCCGACCGCGATCAGTACGACGGCCGTCCAGTCGAAGTCCGCGACGAAGAGGAAGAAGAGCGCGGCGATGCTGTTGACGACGGCGGCCAGGACGTTCTTGACGGCGTTGAGGCGCTGCATCGTGTCGTCGAGCAGCATGCCCATCAGGGAGAGGTAGATGATCCCCTGGGCGGCGGTGAAGTAGCCGCCGTAGACACTGGCGAGCATCAGTCCCACGAAGAGGAGCGGGCCGCCGTCGGAGCGGGCGGGAGTGCCGTTGTGCTCGCGTCGGCGCCGGACCGCTTTGCTGAGGCGGGGTTGCAGGATGACCAGGACGAGGGCCAGGGCCACCAGGATCGGCACGATCGTCTCGAAGGCCGTGGAGGGCAGGGTCAGCAGGAGGGTCGCGCCGGTGAGCCCGCCGATCAGGGCACCGAGGGCGAGCTTGAGGACGCGGCGGCCCTGCCCTGTGAGTTCCTGGCGATAGCCGATGGCTCCGCTGATCGAGCCGGGAATCAGGCCGAGGGCGTTGGAGACAGTGGCGGTGACCGGGGGCAGGCCGGTGGCGAGCAGTACGGGGAAGGTGATCAGCGTTCCCGATCCGACGATCGCGTTGATCGTCCCGGCGCTGACGCCCGCTGCGAAGACGGCGAGTATCTCCCAGGTGGTCATGGCGAAGCCCCCGTGCGTGATCGGTGGTTGGTGCACTGATCATGCACGAGGGCGTGTACGCGTCAGTCGACCGGGGGCTGTTCCCGGCGTTCCTTGCCGGTGTCGAATCCGGGGGCGCCGTTGCCGAGGTTGCCGAAGGCTCCGCTGAGACCCTTGAGGGCGTCGCCGATCTCGCTGGGCACGATCCAGAGCTTGTTGGCATCGCCCTCGGCGATCTTCGGGAGCATCTGGAGGTACTGGTACGAGAGAAGCTTCTGGTCCGGGTCGCCGGCGTGGATGGACTCGAAGACCGTACGGATGGCCTGGGCCTCGCCCTCGGCGCGCAGGGCCGATGCCTTGGCCTCACCTTCGGCTCGCAGGATCGCGGACTGCTTCTCGCCCTCGGCGGTGAGGATCGCGGACTGCCGGGTTCCTTCGGCCTGGAGGATCGCGGCGCGCTTGTCGCGGTCGGCACGCATCTGCTTCTCCATCGAGTCCTGGATGGAGGTGGGCGGTTCGATCGCCTTCAGCTCGACGCGGTTGACGCGGATGCCCCACTTGCCGGTCGCCTCGTCGAGGACTCCGCGGAGGGCGGCGTTGATGTCCTCGCGGGAGGTCAGGGTCCGCTCCAGGTCCATGCCGCCGATGATGTTGCGGAGGGTGGTGACGGTGAGCTGCTCGATCGCCTGGATGTAGCTGGCGACTTCGTAGGTCGCGGCCCTCGCGTCGGTCACCTGGTAGTAGATGACCGTGTCGATGTTGACGACCAGGTTGTCCTGGGTGATCACCGGCTGGGGCGGGAACGGCACGACCTGTTCACGGAGGTCGATGCGGTTCCTGATCGTGTCGATGAACGGAACGACGATGTTCAGGCCTGCGTTGAGCGTGCGGGTGTAGCGGCCGAAGCGCTCCACGATGGCGGCGCTGGCCTGCGGGATGACCTGGATCGTCTTGATCAGGGCGATGAAGACGAGCACCACCAGAATGATCAGGACGATGATGATCGGTTGCATCGTGTTCCTCGTTGCCCTTCGGTTGCCGACTGATCGCGATGATCGAGGTCGAGATCGCGGGAGGGGCCGTATGCCTGAACGGCCCCGTTCTCATGATGATCGACTTCGAGTCTGACAGAACGTGCTCTGTTATGTGGGTGGTTCGGTCACATGACGACTGCTGTGGCACCGTCGATCTCGACGACGTCGACCTGTTGGCCCGGGTCGAAGCTCTGGTCCCCGTCGAATGCGCGGGCCGACCAGATCTCTCCGGCCAGCTTGATCCGGCCGCCGCTGCCGTCGACCCGTTCCAGGACGACGGCCTGACGGCCTTTCAGCGCGTCGATACCGGTGGCGAGTTGGGGCCGGTCGGCACGGTGTCTGGCGGCGAGCGGCCGGACCACGGCGATGAGCGCCACGGAGACCACGACGAATACCAGTACTTGGGCCACGATGTCACCGCCGAGTGCCGCGACGACCGCCGCGGCGACCGCTCCGACGGCGAACATTCCGAACTCGGGCATCGCGGTCAGGACGAGCGGGATGCCCAGTCCCGCAGCGCCGATCAGCCACCACACCCACGCGTCGATGTCCACGTGTTCATGGTAGGACCGCCGGTGCCCTCGCGGACAGGGCGCAAGCGGGCGTCGTGCCCGACAGGTTCCGGCCAGGCCGACTCTCCGAGTTCCCGCATTCCCGAGTTCTACGGGTTTTGGTGTTCTCGGTGCTCTTGGTGTGTTTGGTGCTCTTGGTGTGCTCGGTGCTCTGCGAGTTCTGGGAGTTCTACGAGAGCGGGAGTCCGTGGGCCGTGTAGCGGTCGCCGGTGTGCTCGACGACGAGCGGCAGGCCGAAGCAGAGGGAGAGGTTGCGGGAGCTGAGCTCGGTCTCCATGGGGCCCGCGGCGAGCACCTTGCCCTGGCGGATCATCAGGACGTGGGTGAAGCCGGGAGCGATCTCCTCGACATGGTGGGTGACCATGATCATGGAGGGGGCGTACGGGTCGCGGGCCAGTCGGCCGAGGCGGCGGACCAGGTCCTCGCGGCCTCCGAGGTCGAGTCCCGCGGCGGGCTCGTCGAGGAGCAGCAGTTCGGGGTCGGTCATCATGGCGCGGGCGATCAGGGTGCGCTTGCGCTCGCCCTCGGACAGGGTGCCGAACTTGCGGTCGAGGTACTCGGTCATGCCGAGGCGGTCGAGGAAGGCGCGGGCGCGCTCCTCGTCGACGGCTTCGTAGTTCTCGTGCCAGGTGGCGGTCATGCCGTACGCGGCGGTGAGTACCGTCTGCAGCACGGTCTGGCGCCTGGGCAGCTTCTCGGCCATGGCGACGCCCGCGATGCCGATGCGGGGGCGGAGATCGAAGACATCGGTACCGACGCCGCCGAGTTGCTCGCCGAGGATCCTGGCGGTGCCGGTGCTCGGGAAGACGTAGCTGGACGCGATGTTGAGGAGGGTGGTCTTGCCGGCGCCGTTCGGGCCGAGGATGACCCAGCGCTCCCCCTCCTTGACCTGCCAGGAGACGTCGTCCACCAGAGCGTGTCCGTCGCGGACCACGGATACGTCCACCAGATCCAGTACATCGCTCATGGCGCGTTGTCTCCCCATGCAGTGTTGAGATCGTCGCGTGCCTGTGGGCACAGCTCCCAGGAAAATCTACGCCACCGCAGGAATGCTTCAGGCGCTGGGCCCGTGTGAGGACAGGCCCCCGGTCCGTTCCCTAGGCTGTTCCCATGCTTTCGGAACCACGCTCAGGGCTGCTGGCCGCTTGGGGAAACGCGCTTCTGGCGGGACTTGTGTCGCCGGACGACGCGGCGCTCGCGATTGTCGGGGAGGACGCGGTCCACCGCGTGGAGGGGCTGCCGGGTGAGGCGGAGCCGGTGGGGCTCACGCTGGCGCTCGGGCGGCTGCGGGGTCTGGGGGTGACCGGTTTCCGGGTCGCGCTGCCTGCGCCCGGGCACCCGTTGGGGCTGAGCGGTCCGCCGGAGTTCAATGCGCGGGCGCTGGAGGCCGAGGAGGCGGTGATCGCGTTCGGTGCGCCGTACGGGCTGGTTCCCGAGGTCCGTGAGGTGGGGCCGGAGGGGGATCTGCACGTCGAGGTGGTGTGGCGTTGTCTGCCGGTACGGGAGGCGCCGCCGGCCGATGTGCCGTCGCTGGGCGAGGCGGAGCGGGAGCTCGCCGAGGCGTTGCGGGACGCGACGGCGGTGCTGTCGCGGTTGGATGTGGCCGGTTCCGGGCCGGTGGCGGAGGCGGCGGTGGATGCCTACCGGGCGCGGGCGGAGCGGGGGCGCGAGGTACTGGCTCCGGGATATCCGCCGCGGGCGGTGCGGGTGCTGGAGCTGGCGCAGCGGGTCGGGCTGCTGATCTCGGTGGCGCACGAGAACGGACACGGCGGTGCGGTGAGCGCGTCGGAGATCGCGGCTCGAGGGGAGGCGCTGAGGCCGGTGGAGCGGGTGGCTCGACGGGCGCAGGTTGCCGCGTACAACGCGTATGTGGAGGAGAGGGAACGGGAGAGGTAGGCCGGGCGGGTTCCCCTGCCCGGGTGCCGTCCTGCGTCCTGGTTCGAGAGATGCTCCGCTACGGTGCCGGTCAGCCCGCCGCCCCGTGCCGGACGGCCCAGAGGGCCGCCTGGGTCCGGTCCGAGAGATCCAGCTTCATCAGGATGTTCGAGACATGCGTCTTGACGGTCTTCTCGGAGAGGACCAGCGCTCGCGCGATCTCGCGGTTGGAGCGACCGTCGGCGATCAGGCCGAGCACTTCCCGCTCCCGCTCGGTGAGAGTGCTCCCCCGGCCCGTACCGCTGCTCCCGTCGTCCTGGGCGAGCAGGGCTCCCGCGACCTCCGGCTGGAGCAGGACGTGGCCCGCGTACACCGAGCGGATGGCGCCGGCCAGGGCGTCCGGGTCGACGTCCTTGTATACGTAACCGGAAGCTCCGGCCCGTAGCGCGGGGACCACGGTGCGCTGTTCGGTGAAGCTGGTGACGATGAGGACCTTGGCCGGGTTCTCCAGCTCGCGGAGCTTGCGCAGGGCCTCGATCCCGTCCGTGCCGGGCATCTTGATGTCCATCAGGACGACATCGGGGCGGAGTTCCTCGGTCCTGCCCACCCCTTCCGCACCGTCGGACGCCTCACCGACCACTTCTATGTCGTCCTGCACCTCCAGGAACGTACGCAGACCGCGGCGGACCACTTGGTGGTCGTCGACCAGCAGCACCCTGATGATCTTGTCAGCCACCGGGTACCTCCATCTCGATCGTGGTGCCCTTGCCGGGCGCCGATTCAACGGTGAGCCTGCCGCCGACCCCGCTCGCGCGATCCCGCATCGACACCAGGCCCAGGTGACGGCCTGCCTGCCGGATCGCCGTGGGTTCGAAGCCGCTGCCGTCGTCGGTGATGCGCAGCCGTGTGCCGCTGCCGTGCCGGGCCAGCGTGACGCCGACGTGCCCGGCGCCCGAGTGGCGCAGTGCGTTGTGCAGGGCCTCCTGGGAGACCCGGAGCAGCGCTTCCTCCTGGGCGGCGGGCAGGGCCCGTACGCCCAGGCTCTCGAAGGTGACCCGGGCGGAGTGGGCGCGGTCCAGAACCTGGATCTGGGTGCGGAGGGTGGCGATGAGACCGTCCTCGTCGAGCGCGGCCGGCCGCAGTTCGACGACGGCGGCGCGCAGCTCCTCCACGGCTTCCGCGGCGAGCGCGGCGACCTGGTGGAGCTCCCCCTTGGCGCGGGCCGGGTCGCGGTCGATCAGTGCGGTGGCGGCCTGGGCCGTCAGCCGCAGCGAGAACAGCTTCTGACTGACCGCGTCGTGCAGTTCATGGGCGAGCCGGGAGCGTTCCTCGGCGATGGTGAGCTCCCGGCTGCGTTCGTACAGCCGGGCGTTGGTGAGGGCGATCGCCGCGTGCTGGGCGAGGATCGACAGCAGTTCCTCGTCCTCGGCGGTGAAACCGCAGCTGCCCTCGGGTTTGGGGCAGCGCTTGTTGGCGAGGAAGAGGGCGCCGATGGTCTCGTCGCCGTCCCGGATGGGCAGACCGAGGAAGTCGGACATGTCGGGGTGGGCGAGGGGCCAGCCCTCGAAGCGGGGGTCCTTGCGGACATCGGCCAGGCGCTCGGGCTTCGTCTCGTGGAGCATCGCGGCGAGAATGCCGTGCTGCCGGGGCAGGGGGCCGATGGCCTTCCACTGCTCGTCGCTGACGCCGTCGACGACGAACTGGGCGAAGCCGCCGTGGTCGTCGGGCACACCCAGGGCGGCGTACTCGGCGTCCAGCAGTTCGCGGGCCGAGGCGACGATCGTCTTCAGGACGTCGCGTACTTCGAGATGCCGGCTCATGGCGAGCAGCGCGGCACTCACCGCTGCGAAGCCCGACGGTGGGCGATGGCTCATGGCCTCACCGTACCGGCGGGGTACGGGTGCCGTATCGGCCTGTGGACGGCTGCTGGATAGGGCGCAGGGACTAGGGCCTCTCGTACGCCTGCGCCGCCGTATGCCCGCACCGCCGATTCGCCGCACGCGTACACCGGTGCCCCCGGCATGAGTTCGGAGGCGTCCATCCGCCGGATCCAGAACCGGAGCCTCACACTCCGAATTGCTTGAGCAACCGTCGGTGAGTTTGTTACCCGGTCGATGTGAGGCCGGGCATAGGACGCACATCACTTACGAAGCCTGCTAGTGGATACATAAGCTCCAGATCAGTAGGCATGAGCGCGGGCCGCCACGTTCGAGCGGGGCCGTGATCCACTACCCGGGATCGTACGTCACACCTTTGCCACGCCATTTTGCTGCCGCTAAGAATTGCACTCGTCCGCGACGGAGATGCGAAAACACCGCCTCCCGTCTTCGTCCTCCGTGAGGACTCCCGCTATTCGAAGAGGTACGTCTGCATGTCCGTGTCCAGCATCCCCGGCCGCTGTCGTCGTCTGAACAAGGCCCAGAAGCTCTCCGTCGCGGGAATCTCCGCCGTCGCCGTCGCCTCCCTCTCGTTCTCGCTCGTCCCCGCCAATGCCGAAGGCAATCCCGAGGCCGCGGCCCCTGTGTCCGCCGCCCCCGTGGTCCTCGCGTCGGCCGCCGGTACTCCGCAGGCCAAGGCGCTGCAGGCCAGCCTCATCGAGCAGCACTCCACCGCCGAGAACCTGGTGAAGGCCGCAGACCTCGCGCGGGCCCAGCAGGCCGCCGCGGTCGAGGCGAAGGCACAGGCCGCCGCGAAGGCCAAGGCCGCCGCCGAGGCCAAGGTCAAGGCGCAGGCCGAGGCGCAGGCCCGGGCGAAGGCCGTCGCCGAGCAGCGCGCCGGCACGCAGGCCGCCAGCCGTTCCGCAGTCCGTACCCCGGTCTACGCCAACAACCTGGACGGCTGGATCAGGGAGGCCCTGGACATCATGAAGGCGAACGGCATTCCCGGCTCGTACAACGGTCTGCACCGCAACATCATGCGGGAGTCCACCGGTAACCCGAACGCGGTCAACGGCTGGGACATCAACGCCAAGAACGGCACCCCGTCCTGCGGCCTGCTGCAGGTCATCCGGCCGACGTTCAACGCGTACCACGTCCCCGGCACCTCGTCGAACATCTACGACCCGGTCGCCAACATCACCGCTGCGGCCAACTACGCCGCCGACCGCTACGGCTCGATCGACAACGTCAACAGCGCGTACTGATCGGCTCCGGGCGTCCTCGGACGGCCCGCGGATCCGCATCCGCACACGCCGAAGGGCGGCACCCCTCGCGGGGTGCCGCCCTTCGGCGTTCCGTGCCGGTGGCCGCGCCTACTTGCGCATGACCTCCGGCTCGTGGCGGCGCAGCAGCCGCGCGACTGCGAAACCGCAGACGATGCCGAGGAACAGCAGCACCGAGATGTTGATCCCCCACTGGCTCGCCGAGTGCTCCCACAGCGGGTCCAGGTCGGTCGGGTTCTTCGGGTCCCACGGCGCCATGAGGTGCGAGAGGTCGAGCGTCGTGCCCACACCGGCGATGGCCCAGCGGGACGGCATCAGCCAGGCGAACTGCTCCAGGCCGGGCGACCCGTACACCTGGAAGAGGATGCCGGTGAAGACGATCTGGACGATCGCGAACATGACCAGCAGCGGCATCGTCTTCTCGGAGGTCTTCACCAGCGAGGAGATGACCAGGCCGAACATCATCGAGGTGAAACCGAGCACGATGATCGTCAGGCAGAGCTCGACGGCCGGCGGCATGATCAGGCCCTCTGCCGGCAGCTCACGGGTGGCGAATCCGATGCCGCAGATGATGACGCCCTGGAAGGCCGTGATCACGCCGAGGACGATCACCTTGGACATCAGATAGGCGGAACGGGAGAGGCCGGTGGCCCGTTCCCGTTCGTAGATGACGCGTTCCTTGATCAGTTCTCGTACGGAGTTGGCCGCACCGGAGAGGCACATGCCGACCGCGAGGATCAGCATGATCGTTCCGGCGGGGCTGTTGAACCGGGACGGCGGCTGCGGCGGGGCCAGGCCGAAGTTGGCCGGGATGACCACGCTGACCGCGCCGAGCACGGCGGGCAGGATCACCATCAGGCCCATGAAGCCCTTGTCGGACGCGATCACCGAGAGGTAGCGGCGCATCAGTGTGAACAGCTGAGCTGTCCAGCTCTGCGGCTTCGGCGGTCGCACCTGCTGGGGAGACGGCAGGTGCACGGAGTGCGCGGCGACGGCATCGATGTCCGCCGCGGACATCTGGTAGTGCTGCGAACCGCGCCAGCGGCCCGCCCAGTCGTAGTCGCGGTAGTTCTCGAACGCGGAGAAGACATCGGCCCACGTGGTGTAGCCGAAGAAGTTGAGCGCTTCCTCCGGCGGGCCGAAGTAGGCGACGGAGCCACCCGGCGCCATGACGAGCAGCTTGTCGCAGATCGCCAGCTCGGCCACGGAGTGGGTGACGACGAGGACCGTACGGCCGTCGTCGGCCAGGCCGCGCAGCAGCTGCATGACATCGCGGTCCATGCCCGGGTCGAGGCCGGAGGTCGGCTCGTCCAGGAAGATCAGCGACGGCTTGGTGAGCAGCTCCAGGGCCACGGAGACGCGCTTGCGCTGGCCGCCGGAGAGCGAGGTGACCTTCTTGTCCTTGTGGATGTCGAGCTTGAGCTCGGTGAGGACTTCGAGGATCCGGGCCTGGCGCTCGGTCTCGGTGGTGTCCGCGGGGAAGCGGAGCTTGGCCGCGTACTTGAGGGCTTTGGTGACGGTGAGTTCCTTGTGCAGGATGTCGTCCTGCGGGACCAGACCGATGCGCTGGCGCAGTTCGGCAAACTGCTTGTACAGGTTCCGGTTGTCGTAGAGGACATCGCCCTCATTGGCGGGCCGGTAGCCGGTGAGCGCCTTGAGCAGGGTGGACTTGCCGGAGCCGGACGGGCCGATGACCGCGACGAGCGACTTCTCCGGGACGCCGAAGGAGACGTCCTTGAGGATCTGCTTCCCGCGGTCGACCGTCACCGTGAGGTGGCGGGCGGAGAAGGAGACCTCACCGGTGTCGACGAACTCTTCCAGCCGGTCCCCGACCAGGCGGAAGGTCGAGTGACCGACGCCGACGATGTCGTTCGGGCCGATGAGCGCGGAGCCGGACTTGGAGAGCGGCTGGCCGTTGACGTAGGTGCCGTTGTGGGACCCGAGGTCACGGATCTCGAAGCGGCCGTCGGGCGTCGCGTGGAATTCGGCGTGGTGGCGCGAGACCTGGAGGTCGGAGACGATCAGGTCGTTCTCCAGCGCACGGCCGATGCGCATGACGCGGCCGAGGGCCAGCTGGTGGAACGTGGTCGGGCTGCGGTCGCTGTACACCGGCGGGGCCCCCGCGGCACCGTCGGCCCGGCCCGCGCCGGGCTTTTCGGCCATGACCTGCTGATGCGGGGCTTGGGGTTGCTGGGGCTCCTGGGCCTGCGCGGACTGCTGCTGCGGCTGGGGGGCCTGCTGCCGGCCCTGTTGCGGAGCGGGGTCGGCCGGCTGCGGGCCGGGGGGCTGCTGCGCAGCCGCGCCCTGCCCGCTGTACGCATCGGCCCCCGCAGCGGCGCCGATGCTCAGCCGCGGTCCGTCAGTGGCATTGCCCAGGTGCACGGCGGAGCCGGGCCCTATTTCCAGCTGGTGGATTCTCCGGCCCTGCACATAGGTGCCGTTGGTGCTGCCGTGGTCCTCGATGAACCAATTCCGGCCCCCCCAGCTGATCGTGGCATGCCGCCACGACACCCGGGCGTCGTCGATCGTCAGGTCGCCCTGCGGATCACGCCCCAGGGTGTACGACCTGGACGGATCGAGCGTCCAGGTCCTGCCATTCAATTCCAGTACGAGTTCCGGCACTCCGCGCCCCACTTGTTGTCCCCCGAGTTACCCCCATCGCAGGGGGTCTAGGGATGCTGAACATCGTGGCGAACTATTCCAGGAGCGGTCCCCGATACGAAAGTCGGGCGGGGCGAAGGCCCCGCCGAGACCTGCGGTGTTGCACCGTCGGCCCGGGAGGAGCCGGCACGGAGACCGGCACGGAGACCGGCAGGCGCGCGCGCATGCTCATGGCCCATGAGCAACCGGATCAATCCAGGGTGTCGGTCTCGTGTGCGGCCGCCCGGATCCGTCCACGATCACCCACCGTGCCGACGCACGCCCCGTCCGTCATCGCATGGTGTTCCTGACGGACGCGAGCGGGGCGGCGAGTGGGAGGCAGGCGGGCGACGCGCTGTCCGGTCCTCGGGACGGACCTCCGATGCCTTGGAGCGGACCGATACGGTGGGAACACCATGAGCGCACCTCAGCCACCTCAGCCTTCCCCGTCTCCTGAGTTCCCTGAGTCCCGTCAGGGCACGGACACACCCACCCTTCTCGTGAAGATCTTCGGGAAGGACCGCCCCGGAATCACCGCCGGGCTCTTCGACACCCTCGCCGCCTACTCGGTCGATGTCGTCGACATCGAGCAGGTCGTCACCCGTGGCCGCATCGTCCTGTGCGCGCTGGTCACCGCCCCGACCGCGGGCGGCACCACCGAGGGCGACCTGCGGGCGACCGTGCACAGCTGGGCCGATTCACTGAAACTGCAGGCCGAGATCATCTCCGGTACGGGTGACAACCGCCCGCGTGGCTACGGACGTTCCCATGTGACGGTGCTCGGGCACCCGCTGACCGCGGAGTCGACCGCCGCCATAGCGGCCAGGATCACTTCGACCGGCGGGAACATCGACCGGATCTTCCGGCTCGCGAAATACCCGGTCACAGCGGTCGAGTTCGCGGTCTCCGGCACCGGGACCGAGGAGTTGCGGACGGCACTGGCGACGGAGTCCGCGGGGATCGGTGTCGACGTCGCGGTCGTATCGGCCGGACTGAGCCGCCGGGCGCAGCGGCTGGTCGTCATGGACGTCGACTCGACGCTCATCCAGGACGAGGTCATCGAGCTCTTCGCCGCCCATGCCGGCTGCGAGGGCAAGGTCGCCGAGGTGACCGAGCAGGCGATGCGCGGCGAACTCGACTTCGAGCAGTCGCTGCACGCACGAGTGGCGCTGCTGGCGGGGCTCGATGTGTCGGTGGTGGACAAGGTGCGCACCGAGGTGAGGCTGACGCCGGGGGCCCGCACCCTGATCCGTACGCTGAAGCGGCTCGGCTACCAAGTCGGCGTGGTTTCCGGCGGGTTCACCCAGGTCACCGACGATCTGAAGGAGCGGCTCGGGCTGGACTTCGCCTCTGCCAACACCTTGGAAGTGGTCGACGGAAAGCTCACCGGCAGGGTCGTCGGCGACATCGTCGACCGGGCCGGCAAGGCCCGGCTGCTGCGCAGTTTCGCCGAGCAGGCCGGGGTGCCGCTGGCGCAGACCGTCGCGATCGGCGACGGTGCGAACGACCTCGACATGCTGAACACAGCCGGGCTCGGGGTGGCCTTCAACGCCAAGCCGGTGGTCCGCGAGGCCGCACACACCGCGGTGAACGTGCCGTTCCTGGACACCGTGCTGTATCTGCTCGGCATCACGCGCGAGGAGGTCGAGGCCGCCGACGGTCTCGTCGACTGACGCGCGTCCCCGTACGAGCGCGGCCCCGGGGCGTCCTGGAAACCGCCCGTCCGCCCGGGACCCCGCTCGTACGGCGGCGGGAACCGGACGGCGGCGGGAACCGGACGGCAACCCCATCAGTCGTTGGGGGTCCAGTACTCGATCAGTTTGCCCACTCCGTGCTCCACGCCCTTCCAGGAGCCGGTGAACTCCACGACGGCGAAGGCGGCGGTCGGGAAGCCGCCGCGGTTCATCCGGGCCAGGGCATCGCCCTCGGCCGATTCCGAGAGGGCGTCGGCGACCGCGTGCATCCCGGGGTTGTGGCCGATGACGAGCAGGTCGTGCACATCGTCGGGGGTCTCGTTGATCAGGGCGATCAGTTCGCCGGGAGACGCCTCGTACAGCCGCTCCTCGTACACGGTCCTGGGACGGTGCGACATCTCGTGCACCGCCAGCTTCCACGTCTCGCGCGTCCTCGCGGCGGTCGAGCAGAGGGCCAGATCGAGGACGATCCCGGAGTCGACGAGTTTGCGGCCTACGACGGGGGCGTCCTTGCGGCCGCGCTCCGCGAGCGGCCGCTCGTGGTCGGAGTCCTGCGACCATTCCGCCTTTGCATGCCTGAGAAGGACGATCCTGCGAGGTGTATCGACGCTCATACACCTCAGCTTCGCACGAAATGTGCCGCCCGGCGCAGGGTGTTGACGGGCTTCCGCGGGCTGCGCGGAAACCGTCAGCCGATCACCAGGGCCACGATTCGCTCAAACAACCGGCCGATCGCGGGGTCGGCCGGCGCGGCATGCGCGTCGTCGGATCCCACGATCATCAGCAGGAGCACGGCGAACGCGACCGCGGGCAGCGCGACGGCCCACCACGGCAGCCGGACCTCGATGCTGCCCGTCGCCGGCTGGGTGGACCGGGTGTGCGTAGGGGCCGACATGCCCGCCTCCGTGAGTCGTAGATTCTGATACCCAGAACCTACGGATGCGCGGCCGCCCGCCCCATCCGGCGGCCCACCCACTTCACCCTGACCCTGTCCCCCTAGGGGACGGTGGTGCTAGCCCCACCACCGGTGGCATCGGCCGTCCGCGGCCGCGTGGTTCAGGAAGGCGGGCGGATTCCGGGAGCGGGCGGGTTTCAGGGGGACGCGACCGAGGCGATCACCCCGATGACCACGGTGACCAGCAGCATCGCACCGAGCACGAGGAGGAGCTTCTTCTGACCGTTCTGGGGATTCGGGTCGAGCACAGGAGACATGGCCCCAGTCTCGCATCTCAAGCCTCGTCCTCGATCGTCCGGTCCCGCCCGGCCAGCACCCCGGCCGCCATCTGCGGCACCATGAGGCCCGCCATCAGCGCGATCGGCAGCCCCCAGCCGCCGCTGTGCTGGTGCAGCACGCCGACGAGCAGCGGGCCCGGGATCGAGATCAGGTAGCCGGTGGACTGCGCGAACGCGGACAGCCGGACCACTCCCGCGCCACTGCGGGACCGCATGCCGATCATGGTCAGGGCGAGCGGGAAGGCGCAGTTCGAGATGCCGAGCAGCAGCGCCCAGGCCCAGGCCCCGCCGGCCGGTGCGAGGTAGAGGCCCGCGTAACCGGTGAGGCCGCAGACACCGAGGACGACGACGATCGGACCCTGGTTCCTCATACGGGCGGCGACCCGGGGTATGACGAACGCGAGAGGCACGCCCATCGCCATGGTCACGGCGAGCAGAACACCCGCCGTACCGGCCGAGACCCCCGCGTCACGGAAGATCTGCGGCATCCATCCCATGGTGATGTACGCGGCGGTGGCCTGCAGGCCGAAGAAACAGGCGAGGCCCCACGCGGTACGGCTGCGGGTGATCCTGAGCTCCGGTGCGTCCCGGTGGTGGGCGGCGGGCCGCCCCGGGGCGTCGCGCCGCTCCCGTACCAGCGGAATCCAGGGCAGGATCGCCGCCGCGGCGAGCACGGCCCACATGCCGAGGCCCGCCCTCCAGCTGCCGCCCAGCGCACTGGTCATCGGCACGGTCACGGCGGCGGCGAGGGAGGTGCCGAGGGCCAGGGCCATCGAATAGAGCCCGGTCATGGAGCCGACGCGGTCCGGGAACCAGCGTTTGACGATCACCGGCATCAGCACATTGCTGACGGCGATGCCCATGAGGGCGAGGGCGCTCGCGGCGAGGAAGCCGGCCGTGCCGCCGACGAGCGGCCGGATCGCCAGACCGGCCGTGATGGCGATCATGCCGACGCAGACGATCGCCCCCGGGCCGAAGCGGCGGGCGAGGCGCGGCGCCATGACGCCGAAGACCGCGAAGCAGAGCGGCGGTACGGAGGTGAGGACGCCGGCGACACTGCCACTCATGTGCAGCCCGTCCTGCACCTCTTCGAGGAGGGAGCCGAGGCTGGTGATGGCGGGGCGGAGGTTGAGCGCGGCGAGGACGAGCCCGATGGCGACCAGCCGGAGCAGCCATGGGGAGGTGCTTGGAGTTGTCTGCATCGTCTGCACGGTCTGCGGGGCCCGCGAGTCTTGCGGGTCCGGGGATTTCGCCGGGGTGTCCACTGTGGCGGTGGGGCTCAGGGTCCGGTTCCGGTTCTGTGGCGGGATCTCGTCATCGGGCATGGGGTCATCATAGAATGATGGGATGATTGATTGTCCAATCCTCCGAGTACCGACCTGAGACCATTCATCACCGGGAGAGCACCCCCTTCCCCCTTCTCCCTTCTTCACCCCCTCACTTCTTCACCCCCTCACTTCACCCAGCAACCCGAGCAAGGAGCACCATGGCGCTGACGTCTCCGCGGCGTTCGGCACTCGCCGACCAGGTGATTGCCCAGCTGAGGAATCAGATCACCTCGGGCGAGTGGCCCGTGGGTTCACGGATCCCCACCGAGCCCGAGCTGGTGGAACAGCTGGGCGTGGCCCGTAACACGGTCCGCGAGGCCGTGCGCGCGCTCGCGCACAACGGTCTGCTCGACATCCGGCAGGGCTCGGGCACCTATGTCGTCGCCACCAGCGAACTGGCCGGGGTGATGCACCGCCGCTTCGCCACCGCCGATCCGCGCCATGTCGCCGAGTTGCGCTCCACCCTGGAGTCGTCGGCGGCACGGCTGGCCGCCGCCCGGCGCACCGAGCGGGACCTGAAGCAGCTGGACGCGCTCATGGCACACCGGGAGGAGACCTGGGCCGCGGGCGACGCCGAGGCATTCATCGCGGCGGACGCGACGCTGCACCTGGCCGTGGTCGCGGCCTCGCACAATGACGTACTGACCGGCCTCTACGCCGACCTGGGCGATCTGCTGCGCGACTATCTCAGGGGCGATGTCGGCCAGGAGCTGCGGCCGGAAAACCACGTGGACCACGGCCGGCTGGTCGAGGCGATCCGGGCGGGGGACGCGGAGACGGCGGCGGCCGAGGCCGCCAGTCATACGTTGAGCTGTCTGGTGGACCGGGTGTGAGGGGACGCGCCGGTGGACCGGGAGTGAAGGGGCGCGTCGCGCCGTGCCGCGGAGTACACCGGAGGAGCGTCGAAGGAGACGTCAGACGGAACCCTGGATCCGGTGGGTGATCCAGACCGAGCCGACTTCCTTCCAGCAGCGGTCGTCGAGCCGCACGGTCCGGCCCGGCCCCACGTCGACCGGGGCGGTGTCCCCGTCTATGTCCCACCAGCGGCCGCACTCGGTGTGCAGCTGCACGCGGTCGGTGGAGGGGTAGGGGTTGTGGCAGTAGGCGACGACCCGGGAGCCTCGGACCGACGTCCGGCATTCGGATCCGGCGGGGCCGGGCACGGGAGCGTCGGGCGCCGATGCCCCGGCCCCGGCCCGCCCCGCCGTGGACAGGGCGGATATGCCCACGGGAGCGACCAGTCCGGCCATGAGCACGGAGGCCGCCGGCAGGGCCCAGGTTCGGCGACGGGTGGAGCGCACAGCGACCTCCTCCCCGCAGCCTGACCGAAAGTCCGGTTCCACCACATTCTGCGGTGAGTCGACCATCTTTTCGACTTGAGCGGGCCGAGGCCGGGCGCAGACGTACGACGGCCGCGTACCGCCTGCTCAGAAGCGGTACGCGGCCGTGTCACAGCCTGTCGTACGGGGTCAGGCACCCATCATGTGCACGCCGCCGTCGACGTGGATGATCTCCCCCGTGGTCTTCGGGAAGAAGTCCGAGAGCAGGGCGACGACGCCGCGGCCGGCCGGCTCCGGGTCCGCCATGCTCCAGGACAGCGGGGAGCGGGTGTTCCACACGTCCGCGAGCTCGGAGAAGCCCGGGATGGACTTCGCGGCCATCGAGCCGATCGGTCCGGCCGAGATGAGGTTGCAGCGGATGTCGTCCTTGCCCAGGTCGCGGGCGAGGTAACGGGAGGTGGCCTCCAGCGCGGCCTTGGCCGGGCCCATCCAGTCGTACTGCGGCCAGGCGAACTGCGCGTCGAAGGTGAGGCCGACGATCGAGCCGCCCTCGCTCATCAGCGGCTTGCAGGCCATGGCGAGCGACTTCAGCGAGAACGCCGAGACGTGCATCGCGGTGGACACGGACTCGAACGGGGTGTTCAGGAAGTTGCCGCCGAGCGCGTCCTGCGGCGCGAAGCCGATGGAGTGCACGACGCCGTCGAGCGAACCGAGCTCGTCCCGGACCAGGCCGGCGAGGCGGTCCAGGTGCTCGGCGTTGGTCACGTCCAGTTCGATGACCTTGGCCGGCTTCGGCAGCTTCTTGGCGATGCGCTCGGTCAGCGTGGGCCGCGGGAAGGCGGTCAGGATGACCTCGGCGCCCTGCTCCTGGGCCACCTTGGCGGTGTGGAAGGCGATGGACGACTCCATCAGCACACCGGTGATGAGGACGCGCTTGCCGTCGAGAATTCCACTCATGGTGATCAGTGACCCATGCCCAATCCGCCGTCAACGGGGATGACGGCTCCAGTGATGTACGACGCGTCGTCGGAGGCGAGGAAGCGCACCGCGGCGGCGATCTCCTCGGGCTGCGCGTAGCGGCCGAGCGGCACCTGGGACACGATGCCCTTGCGCTGCTCCTCGGTGAGCACCTGGGTCATGTCGGTGTCGACGAAACCGGGTGCGACGACGTTGAAGGTGATGTTCCGTGAGCCGAGTTCACGGGCCAGCGACCGGGCGAAGCCGACCAGACCCGCCTTGGAGGCGGCGTAGTTCGCCTGCCCGGCCGAGCCGAGGAGCCCGACGACGGAGGAGATGAGGACGACGCGGCCCTTCTTCGCGCGCAGCATGCCGCGGTTGGCACGCTTGACGACCCGGAAGGTGCCGGTGAGGTTGGTGTCGAGTACGGACGTGAAGTCCTCCTCGGACATCCGCATCAGCAGCTGGTCCTTGGTGATGCCGGCGTTGGCGACCAGTACCTCGACCGGGCCGTGCTTGTCCTCGATCTCCTTGTAGGCCTGCTCCACCTGTTCGGCGTCGGTGATGTCGCACCGGACGGCCAGAACGCCCGCCTCGGTGAGGATCTGAGGGGGCTCGCCCGAGCGGTACGTGATCGCGACCTTGTCGCCGGTTTCGGCAAAAGCGCGGGCGATGGCGAGGCCGATGCCCCGGTTTCCTCCGGTGACGAGAACCGAGCGGCTCAACGGATCACCCTTTCGATAGCGGTCTGGTACCTCGAAAATCTATCGGTACCACCCGCTCCGAGAGCAATCGGCCCCTTACAGCGCCTTCCCCCGGGCGCTGTGGGGTTCCTACAGTCGTGTACTCATCGACCGGTCGCCGGTCCGCCGGGCGCGCTCCACCCGACGGGACAGCAGCGGCTCCCGTCCCACTCGGGTCGGGCGGCTCCCGGACGCACCCACCGTCACACGGCGACGGTCACCGGGGTGGTCGGGGCCACCTCTCTGTTGGTGATGACGAGCAGCAGATCACCGACGGTCGCGTCCGGCCCCAGGCCCAGTGCCGAGACAGGGCGTGCGCCCGGCACCTCGCGTGCGGTGACGGGCGTCAGGTGCAGTTCGTTCTCCCGGCCCTGGTAGGCGAGGATCACCGCACTCTCGTCGCTGCTGATGCGTGCCGCCACTTCGTCCAGCCGGTCCGGCAGTACGGCACAGATGACAGTGAGCCGCTGGCGCTCGGCCCTGGGGAACGCGGAGATCATCTCCAGCACGCCCGGCGCGGAAAGCGTGCCTTCCAGGAGCTGGGCGACGGCGGCACGGTCGCCCGAGCGCTCGTCCTCCGGCACGGCATCGACAAAACGCACGATCGGTAGCCCGTCGTCGAGCACCTGCTGCCAGCGCGGCAGCATGAAGTCGATGTGCAGGGCGTCTTCCCGGGTCGCTCCGGCGTCGCCGACGCTCTCACCGATCCCGGCCAGCCACGCGTTGACCTCGGCCCAGCGCCAGACGAGGGAGCGCCCGACCGTACCTTCCGGATCGGGGAACGCCCGGGCGTCATGACGCCGTTCGCCGTTCACCCATTGGAGGATGTTCTGACGGCTGCGGCCTGTCCGATCGGCGATGTCGGACGCTCCGACCAGATCCGGATCCAGCCGCAGCAGCCGCAGCGAGGGCAGTTCCTGGTGCAGCCGGACCACCAGGCGGTGCGCGGCGTCGATGGCACTGTCACCCGCCTCGGACACATCGAGCAGATGCTTGCCCCGATGGCGGGTGAGCAGCCCGTCGAACTCGTCGAAGATGATGCCGACCGCCACATCGTCGTCCACACCTACGCCGTCCACGACGAAGAGAAACTCGTATTCCATCGCGCCCTCGATCCCCCTTGTCCGTGCCTGCACAAACCTCCGCGCCAGGGTTCGCCACCCTCGTGAGGGCAGACTTACCCAGCACGGGTACGTTGTCAAACGACAACACCACTGCCGAGGGTGCGGCGCGGATCCCCCTCGGGGAGCGGGCAGAGCGCCGCGCGCCGTGCGATCCGGCGTGCCGCGCGACCCGCATTCGCTGCCGTACCGGGCACCGGGATGGTCAGACAGCCCCCTTCGGCACACGGGCAGTACAGCCGGGCCCAGTGCCCCTCCTTGCGCAATGTCCACCCGCCACTCACGAGCCGCTTGAGGACTTCTCGAATCTCTTTGTCCTGGTGATCCGCCGGTGACATATCGCGCCCGACCATCCACCATCTCCCCAACACTCGCCGCCGTCGCGCTAGTTGACTGTCAACTCGGCGTGACCGAGAGACTACCCCGCAGGGCTGACAATCGACGAAATCGCACGTCATTGCGGCAATTGGCCTCACCTTCGATCAATTACAGCCGCCACCGGACCCGCTGCCACCACGGGGCTCACCCGGCAGGGCAGGGGACCCGGCACCGGATCTGCTTGCCGATCGATGACCGGACCACGTGCCAGCCCGGCGCGAGCAGATCCAGCAGTGCGAGGCCACGGCCGGCCTCGGCCTCCGCGTCGTCCAGCGCGATGCCGCGACGGCGTGGAACGGTACGGGGGTCCGGGTCGTGGACATTGACCGCGACCCCGAAGGCCGCGGCGTACACCTCCACCACCACAGGCACGTGATCCCCGCAGGCCCGGACGGCGTTCCCGACGAGCTCCGACACGACGAGCTGCGCGGCGTCGGCCACGTCGCCCTGCACGCCCAGTTCGGCCAGAGCCTTGGCCGTGAGCTCACGCACGGAGCGGAGATTCGGGCCGGAGGCGCTGATGTGCGCCGCGAAGCCGCGACTCCGGCGGCGCACGTAGTACCCGACGGCGGGTGGCGGGGACTGCGGGTCGTGGTCTTCCTCGTCGGCCATGCCGAACATGACGCCTCCAGCCTGCGGCGCGGGGCCGCGGGAAGTTCCAACTTCCACTACACCGGGCAATTACGTTTGCACGGTGCGTGGCGATGAGTAGTGATGGTGCATGTCACCCACCCCGGGTCGCAAGTTTTCTACCTCCTTCGGTTATGACTTCCCGAAAGGCAGTCAGCACCGCCAACTGCTGAGGTATGACTGCGACATGCCCAACTCTCCCCTGGTACCGACCGTCCGGCGCCGACGCCTGGGATCCACGCTCAGACGCCTGCGGAACGGCGCAGGTCTGACCCTCGACGAGGCCGCTGTCGCCATGGGCTGGAAAGGCCCGAAGCTGTCGAAGATCGAGAGCGCCAATCAGGCCATCAGGCCCGGTGATGTCGCAACGCTGCTCGCGGTCTACGGGATCAACGATCCGGAAACGCTCAACGCCCTGGACAATCTGGCCAAGGACGCCGGCAAGAAGGGGTGGTGGCAGACCTACAGCGGAATCGTGTCCCCTGCCTACGCCGACTACATCTCGCTGGAGTCGGACGCCTCGCAGATCTGCGAATGGTCGCCACTGGTAATCCCGGGTCTGTTGCAGACCGCTGCGTACGCGCGCGAGAACATCGCGGGAATCACAACTTTCCGCACCGCCGACGAAGTTGCGGCACTCGCCGAGGTGCGGCTGGCCCGGCAGTCCGTGCTCACCCGGCCGGGAAGGCCGTTGGAGCTGTGGGCCATCATCCACGAAGCCGCGCTCCATCAGCGGTTCGCCGTCCGCCCCGCCACCATGCGCGACCAATTGCGACGCCTGCTCGATGCGGCGGAGATGCCCAACGTGACCATCCAGCTGATGCCGTTGGACTCCACTGCGCACCCCGGAGTCGTGGGCGGCTTCAGCATGGTCGGTTTCCCCGGCCCTGCCCCGGACGTGGTTCTGCTGGAAAACCTCAGCGGAGAGACCTACCTTGAGGGCGAAGAAGCGTCGCCCTTCGCGAAGGCGTTCGAGCGGATTCGTGCCACGGCGCTGTCCACGGAGGACTCGGTCGCACGCATAGCTGAGATGGAAGAAGGCCACAGGAAGTGAACGCGCCCGAAACGGAGCTGTTCGGACACGACCTCTCGAAAGCGGCCTGGCGCAGGTCCTCCGCCAGTGGAGCCGAGAACAACTGCGTAGAAGTCGCCAACCTCCCCGGAGGGGCAACCGCCGTACGCGACTCGAAGGACCCCGCACGCACCCCCCTGCGGTTCAGCGCCCCGGGGTGGGCCGCGTTCAGGGCGGGCGTGATCGACGGCGACCTCTGACCGGCCGGGGCGGCTCGCCCGGGAGACCTGCTCGCGGCCCGCGCCGAACCGGGTGACGGGCCCGGCGTGCTCGTCCGGGAAACCTGTGGCCGGTCGCCCTCGTCGCACGACATGGTTCACTGCGGACACATGCCGAAAAGACGGAGTACTACATGCCTCATGAGGTAGATCAGTCGTTCCTGGCCCTGCCGCTGCGGGCCCTCGCCGATGCGGCGCTCGCCCGCGCGCGTGCACTGGGGGCTGTCCATGCCGACTTCCGTTTCGAGCGGGTGCGCAGCGCGTCCTGGCGGCTGCGGGACGCCCGGCCCGCCGGGACCTCGGACACCACCGACCTCGGGTACGCGGTGCGTGTGGTGCACGGCGGGGCGTGGGGGTTCGCGTCGGGCGTGGATCTGACGATGGATGCCGCGGCGAAGGTGGCCTCGCAGGCCGTCGCCCTGGCGAAGCTGTCCGCGAAGGTGATCGCGGCGGCCGGGTCCGACGAGCGGGTCGAGCTGGCGGACGAGCCGGTGCACGGCGAGCGGACCTGGGTCTCGGCGTACGACATCGATCCCTTCGACGTACCGGACGAGGAGAAGGCAGGGCTGCTCGCCGAGTGGAGCAGCCGGCTCCTGGGCGGGGAGGGGGTCGCCCATGTGGACGCCTCGCTGATGACCGTCCACGAGAACAAGTTCTACGCGGACACGGCGGGCACCGTCACCACCCAGCAGCGGGTTCGGCTGCATCCGGAGTTCACCGCGGTCGCCGTGGACGGCACCACGGGTGAGTTCGACTCGATGCGGACGATCGCCCCGCCGGTGGGCCGCGGCTGGGAGTACCTGACCGGGACCGGCTGGGACTGGGACGACGAGCTGGAGCGGATTCCCGGGCTGCTGGCCGAGAAGATGCGGGCGCCGAGCGTCGAGGCGGGCACGTACGACCTGGTCGTCGACCCGTCCAACCTCTGGCTGACCATCCATGAGTCGATCGGCCACGCCACCGAGCTGGACCGGGCGCTGGGGTACGAGGCGGCGTACGCCGGGACCTCGTTCGCCACCTTCGACCAGCTGGGGAAGCTGGCCTACGGCTCCCCCGTGATGAATGTGACGGGCGACCGCACCGCCGAGCACGGGCTCGCGACCGTCGGCTACGACGACGAGGGTGTCGAGGCGCAGTCCTGGGACCTGATCAAGGACGGAACACTCGTCGGATACCAGCTGGACCGGCGGATCGCGAAGCTGACGGGTCTGGGCCGGTCCAACGGCTGCGCGTACGCGGACTCGCCGGCCCACGTCCCCGTCCAGCGGATGGCGAACGTGTCGCTGCGGCCGGAGCCGGGCGGGCTGTCCACGGAGGACCTGATCGGCGGGGTGGAGCGCGGGATCTATGTGGTCGGCGACCGGTCCTGGTCCATCGACATGCAGCGGTACAACTTCCAGTTCACCGGTCAGCGGTTCTTCCGCATCGAGAACGGCAGGCTGGCCGGTCAGCTGCGCGATGTCGCGTACCAGGCCACGACGACGGACTTCTGGGGCTCGATGGAGAAGGTCGGCGGCCCGCAGACGTATGTCCTGGGCGGCGCCTTCAACTGCGGCAAGGCCCAGCCGGGCCAGGTCGCGGCCGTCTCGCACGGCTGCCCCTCCGCCCTCTTCCGGGGCGTGAACATCCTCAATACGACGCAGGAGGCCGGACGATGAACAGTCACCACGGAACCGGCCGAGGGTCCGGCCCGCGGCGCAGCCGCAATCGGATGCAGTGTCCCCCGGGACAGCACAGTCTCAATACGACGCAGGAGGCCGGACGATGAGCCGCGTCAGCAAGCCGCACGAGATCGTCGAGCGGGCGCTCGAACTGTCCACCGCCGACGGTTGTGTGGTCATCGCCGACGAGGAGTCGTCCGCGAATCTGCGCTGGGCCGGCAACGCGCTCACCACGAACGGCGTGACGCGGGGGCGGACCCTGACCGTCATCGCGACCGTCGACGGTGCGCAGGGCACCGCGTCCGGCGTGGTGTCGCGGTCCGCGGTCACCGCCGACGATCTGGAGCCGCTGGTCCGGGCCGCCGAGGCCGCCGCGCGCGGGGCCGGTCCTGCCGAGGACGCACAGCCGCTGGTCAGCGGGGTTCCCACCTCGCCCGACTTCACGGACGCACCCGCCGAGACGGGCTCGGACGTCTTCGCGGAGTTCGCCCCGGCGCTCGGTGACGCCTTCGCCCGGGCCCGGTCCGGTGGCCGTGAACTGTACGGCTTCGCCCACCACCAGCTGACCTCGACGTACCTCGGTACGTCGACGGGGCTGCGGCTGCGCCACGACCAGACGAACGGGACGCTGGAGCTCAACGCCAAGTCCCCCGACCGGTCGCGGTCGACCTGGGCGGGCCGCTCGACGCGCGACTTCAAGGACGTCGACCCGGCCGAGCTCGACGCGGAGCTGGCGCAGCGGCTGCGCTGGGCGGAGCGCCGGATCGAGCTGCCCGCCGGGCGGTACGAGACGCTGCTGCCACCGACCGCCGTCGCCGATCTGCTGATCTACCAGCTGTGGTCGTCGACGGCCCGGGACGCCGCGGAGGGCCGGACGGTGTTCTCCAGGCCGGGCGGCGGGACGAGGCTCGGCGAGATGCTGTCCGAGCTGCCGTTGTCGCTGCGCAGCGACCCGCACGCACCGGGCCTGGAGTCGGCGCCGTTCGTGATCGCCCATGCCTCCGGGGACGGTGCCTCCGTCTTCGACAACGGGCTGCCGCTGACGTCGACCGACTGGATCCGGGACGGCAAACTGGAGCATCTGACGACCACCCGGCACACGGCGGGGCTGACCGGGATGCCGGTCGCGCCGGCGATCGACAACCTGGTGCTCGACGGCGGGGGTGAGCGGTCCCTGGACGAGATGGTGGCCGCCACGGCCGGCCGCGGACTGCTGCTGACCTGCATGTGGTACATCCGGGAGGTCGATCCGGCGACGCTGCTGCTGACCGGGCTGACCCGCGACGGGGTGTATCTCGTCGAGAAGGGCGAGGTCGTCGGCGAGGTGAACAACTTCCGGTTCAACGAGTCGCCGGTGGACCTGCTGTCGCGGGCCGCGGAAGCGGGCCGTACGGAGAAGACACTGCCGCGCGAGTGGGGCGACTGGTTCACCCGGGCCGCCATGCCCGCGCTGCGGATCCCGGACTTCAACATGAGCTCGGTGAGCCCGGGCGTGTGACCCGCCTAGACTTGCTGTTGCCATTCGACGCGCACCCAGAGGAGAGAAAGAACCGTGACGGACATCGTCGACGAGCTGAAGTGGCGTGGGCTGTTCGCCCAGTCCACTGATGAGGACGCACTGCGCAAGGCTCTCGCGGACGGTCCCGTCACGTTCTATTGCGGCTACGACCCCACCGCGGCGAGTCTGCACGTCGGCCACCTGGTGCAGGTGCTCACCATGCGCCGGCTCCAGCGGGCCGGTCTGCGGCCGCTCGCCCTGGTGGGCGGGGCCACCGGTCAGATCGGTGACCCGCGGCCGACCGCCGAGCGCACGCTGAACGACCCGGAGACGGTCGCCCACTGGGTGTCCCGGCTGCGGTCCCAGATCGAGCCGTTCCTGTCCTTCGAGGGCGAGAACGCGGCGGTCATGGTGAACAACCTGGACTGGACCGCGGGCATGTCCGCGATCGAGTTCCTCCGGGACATCGGCAAGCACTTCCGGGTCAACAAGATGCTGACCAAGGACTCCATCGCCCGGCGGCTGGAGTCCGACGAGGGCATCAGCTACACCGAGTTCAGCTACCAGCTGCTCCAGAGCATGGACTACCTGGAGCTGTACCGGCGCTACGGCTGCACCCTCCAGCAGGGCGGCAGCGACCAGTGGGGCAACCTCACCGCCGGTCTCGACCTGATCCACCGCCTGGAGCCGGGTGCCGAGGTGCACGCGCTGGCGACCCCGCTGATGACGAAGGCGGACGGGACCAAGTTCGGCAAGTCCGAGAGCGGGGCCGTCTGGCTCGACCCGGCGATGACGACGCCGTACGCGTTCTACCAGTTCTGGCTGAACGTGGACGACCGGGACATCTCCCGGTACATGCGGATCCTCAGCTTCCGCAGCCCCGAGGAGCTGGCGGAGCTGGAGAAGGTCACCGAGGAGCGCCCGCAGGCCCGGACGGCGCAGCGCGCGCTGGCCGAGGAGCTGACGACGCTGGTGCACGGCGCCGATCAGTGCGCCGCGGTCATCGCCGCGTCGAAGGCACTCTTCGGCCAGGGCGAGCTCGGCGGGCTGGACGAGGCAACGCTGAGCGCCGCGCTGTCCGAGGTGCCGCACGCGCGGGTCACCGAGCTCGGCCCGCTGGTGGACCTCCTGGTGGAGGTCGGCCTGGCACCGAGCAAGTCGGGCGCCCGCCGCACGGTGAAGGAGGGCGGTGCGTACGTGAACAACGTCAAGGTCACGGACGGCGAGAGCGCACCGGCCCGCGAGGAGTTGCTGCACGGGCGCTGGCTGGTGCTGCGCCGGGGCAAGAAGAACCTCGCCGCCGTCGAGGTCACCGGCTGATCCCCGGAGAACGGACATCGGCACTGTGGCCGGGCACGCGTGACGCGTGTCCGGCCGCGGTCGTGTGGTGGCCCGGGACACACTTTCCGCCCGGGCTCGGGACTCCGCTCCGTTCAGGCCTTCTGTCTGCTGCCGCGGAACGACGTCCACAGCATGTCGCCGAGACCGACGATGACCACCGCGCCGATCAGCTGGAGCAGATGGCGTGTCCAGTCGATGCCCTTGGTTTCGTTGACACCGATCCAGGTGGCTACGGCATTGCCGAGGACGCTGCCGAGGATCCCGAAGATCGTCGTCAGCCAGAGTGGGATGCTCTGTTTGCCGGGCAGGATCGCCCTCGCGATCACACCCAGCACCAGGCCCACGATGATTGCCCACAACCAGCCCATGTCGCCTCCTCGTGCGACGCGATGTCGCGCATGTGCGCCCAGTCTCGGCCCGGGGGCCGTATGCCGCACGCCGGCCGCGTCCGTATGCGCGGTGCGGCTCGCGATCGCACGAATGCGGCGCGCCCCGGTCTCGAAGCCGTCGGACACCGGGCGTACCGTGGATGCGATCCGGTCCGGGGAGTGTCCGGTGCGGGAATGCGGGCATGCGGGAATGCGGGAATACGGAAATACGTTCTCCCCCGATCTGTGAGGTGCTGGGGGAAGGGTGGTGGAGATGTGATGCGGAAGCAGAGCGATGCCGAGGTCTTCCGGATCACGGGGGCGCGGCAGGGGCTCGCGGACGATGTGCGCGGCAGGCAGCGGCGCTATGTGATCTCGATGTCCGTCCGGACGGTTTCGGTGGTTCTGGCCGCCGTGCTGTGGAACGTCGAACGGTATGTCGCGATCGTCGCGCTGGCGCTCGGGGTTCTGCTCCCGTACGTGGCGGTGGTCATCGCCAACGCGGGCCGGGAGAACACTCCTGCGCTTCCTTCGACGTTCGTCCCGACGCCGATGCGGCCGGTGCTCGACGCCGCGCCCGTGGCAGATTCCGGCCCGGAGGCCGACGGGGCGCGGCGCACCGGGGGATCGGCGTGAGTGACGGGAAATCGGCATGAGCACAGCTGAGGCCGCACCGCATCCAGGGGTCGCGAAAACATCAGGTCAATCATGAAGTTACGTGCACCGCGCCCCGGTCTGCGTGACATACTTCGAAAGCGCTCCGTATCCCCCGTCGGAGCGACAGACCGACGCCGGGCAGCTCCCCCCGTGGCTGCCCGGCGTCGTTTTTTATCCGGCTTTCCTCCGGCCTTCCTCCGGCCTTTCCGGTTCGGCTCCGGTGCTCATTCCTCGTGCGACCGGCCCGCGTGGTCAGTGCACACGCTGACCTAGGGTTGAGTCCGTGAACTCCCCTGACTCCGCGGCCGAGAGCGCTGCCGCCGTACCCATCTGTTCCGCCAAGGGCTGCCGGGCCGATGCCGTGTGGGTGCTGGCCTGGAACAACCCGAAGCTGCACGCCCCGGAGCGCCGTAAGACGTGGCTGGCCTGCGAGGAACACCGGGAGCACCTCGCCTCGTTCCTGGACCTCCGGGGTTTCCTCAAGGATGTCGTGACCCTGGCGGAGTGGGAGTCCGGCCGACCGGGGTCGGAGAGTCCCTAACCGCCGATCGCCGACATCGGCCGGTCCGGCTGCAGGAAGGACGGGTCGTCCAGACCGGATCCGGCCTTCTTCCCCCACATCGCGAGCGTCCAGATCCGGGCGATCTCCTCGTCCGGTGCGTCCGAGCGCAGGGCGCCGCGCAGATCGGTCTCCTCCCGGGCGAACAGGCAGGTGCGCACCTGGCCGTCGGCGGTGAGCCTGGTCCGGTCGCAGGCTCGGCAGAAGGGGCGGGTGACGGAGGCGATGACGCCCACGCGGTGGGGGCCGCCGTCGACGAGCCAGCGCTCGGCGGGGGCGGAGCCGCGCTCCCCGTCGTCCTCCTCGGTGAGGGTGAAACGGGTGCGCAGGGACTGGAGTATGTCGCCTGCCGTGATCATGCCGTCGCGCTTCCAACCGTGCTGTGCGTCGAGCGGCATCTGCTCGATGAAGCGGAGCTCGTATCCGTGCTCGACGGCCCAGGCGAGCAGGTCGGGGGCCTCGTCGTCGTTGAGCCCCGGCATCAGGACGGTGTTGACCTTGACCGGGGTGAGGCCGGCGTCGTGGGCGGCTTCGAGGCCCGCCAGCACGTCGTGGTGACGGTCGCGGCGGGTGAGTGTCCTGAAGGTGCCGGGCCGCAGGGTGTCCAGCGAGACGTTGACCCGGTCCAGGCCGGCGGCGCCGAGTGCGGCCGCCGTGCGCTGCAGTCCGATGCCGTTGGTGGTGAGCGACATCCTGGGGCGCGGGCTCAGTGCCGCGCATCGCCCGACGATGGAGACGAGCCCGGGGCGCAGGAGCGGCTCACCACCGGTGAAGCGGACGTCGGTGATGCCCAGCCGGGTGACGGCGATGCGGACCAGCCGGACGATCTCGTCGTCGCTGAGCAGATCGGGCTTGGCCAGCCATTGCAGGCCCTCTTCCGGCATGCAGTACGTGCACCGCAGATTACAGCGGTCGGTCAGCGACACGCGCAGGTCGGTGGCGACCCGGTCGTAGGTGTCGATGAGCATGTGGGCCCCCTCCCTGGTTGTTTCCCGGCTGCCTTGTCCGGCCTTCCGGGCCGACTCCTCCGAGACTACGCGAGTCCTGTGACATCGCAGGGGCTCGTATGACACGAGGAGCGGCCCGGCCGCGTCGCCGGACTCTACGACGCGGCCGGTCCGTACCCGGTCCTCCTCGCTCAGTGTGCTCCGACGCCGGTGAGGGACTTGACCTCCAGCTCCGCGTACTTGCCCCGGTCCGGCTCCTCCTTCGAGAGGAGGGAGCCGATCCAGCCGAGCAGGAAGCCCAGCGGGATGGAGATCAGGCCCGGGTTCTCCAGCGGGAACCAGGCGAAGTCGACGCCCTTGAACATCGACGTCTTCGGGTTGCCGGAGACGACCGGCGAGAACAGCACCAGGATCACCGAGCTGACCAGGCCGCCGTAGATCGACCACAGCGCGCCCTGGGTGGTGAACCGCTTCCAGAAGAGGCTGTAGAGGATCGTCGGCAGGTTGGCGGAGGCGGCGACGGCGAAGGCGAGCGCCACCAGTCCGGCCACGTTCATGTCGCGGGCGAAGGCTCCCAGGACGATCGCGACCGCGCCGATGAGGACGGTGGCCCAGCGGGCGGCCCGCATCTCCTCCTTCTCGGTGGCCTTCCCCTTGCGGATGACGTTGGCGTAGATGTCGTGCGCGAAGGAGGACGAGGAGGCGAGGGTGAGCCCCGCGACGACGGCGAGGATGGTGGCGAAGGCGACGGCCGAGATCACGGCCAGCAGCACGGCGCCGCCGGTGGAGCCGACCCCGCCGAGGTACTCGGCGAGCTGCGGGGCGGCCGCGTTCCCGGCCGGGTTCTTGGTCTTGATCTCGTCCGGGCCGATCAATGCCGCGGCGCCGAAGCCCAGCGCGATGGTCATCAGGTAGAAGGCGCCGATGATGCCGATGGCCCAGTTGACCGACTTACGGGCGGCCTTGGCGGTCGGCACCGTGTAGAAGCGGATCAGGATGTGCGGGAGACCGGCGGTGCCGAGGACCAGGGCGATACCGAGGGAGAGGAAGTCCAGCTTGGAGGTACCGGTGGCGCCGTACTTGAGTCCGGGCTCCAGGAACGCCGCTCCGTGGCCGCTCTTCGCTGCGGCCGTGCCCAGCAGGTCGGAGATGTTGAAGTCGAACTTCAGCAGCACCAGGAAGGTCATCAGGAGGGCACCGGCGATGAGCAGCACGGCCTTGACCATCTGGACCCAGGTGGTGCCCTTCATGCCGCCGATGGTGACGTAGACGATCATCAGCACGCCGACCAGGGCGACAATGAGGATCTTGCCCGCGTCGCTGGTGATGCCGAGCAGCAGCGAGACCAGGACGCCCGCGCCCGCCATCTGCGCCAGCAGGTAGAAGATCGAGACGACGATGGTGGAGACGCCGGAGGCGGTCCGGACCGGGCGCTGCCGCATCCGGTAGGCGAGGACGTCGCCCATCGTGTAGCGGCCCGATTTACGCAGCGGTTCGGCGACCAGCAGCAGGGCCACCAGCCAGGCGACGAGGAAGCCGATGGAGTACAGGAAGCCGTCGTAGCCGAAGAGGGCGATGGCTCCGGCGATCCCGAGGAACGAGGCCGCCGACATGTAGTCACCGGAGACCGCGAGCCCGTTCTGGAACGCGGTGAACTGCCGGCCGCCGGCGTAGAAGTCGGAGGCGCTCTTGGTCTGCCGCCCGGCCCAGACGGTGATGCCGAGGGTCGCGGCGACGAACACCGCGAAGAGCGTGATGATCAGCGGCCGGTGCTCGGTGGTCGAGGAGGCGGCCAGCTGGAGGGCGGCGTGCGGGTGGTGAGCGGCGCTCATGCGTCGGCCTCCATACGGGACTTGATGGCCTCGGCCTTCGGGTCCAGCTTCGCGGCCGCGTGGCGCGAGTAGAACCAGGCGATGAGGAATGTGGTGACGAACTGGGCGAGGCCGAACACGAAGGCCACGTTGATGTTGCCGTACACCTTGGCGCCCATGAAGTCGCCCGCGTAGTTGGACAGCAGCACGTACAGCAGGTACCAGAGGACGAAGGCGATGGTCAGCGGGAAGGCGAAGGAGCGGTACGTGCGGCGCAGTTCGCCGAACTCCCCGCTCTCCTGCGTCGCGATGAACGCCTCGGTCGTGGGTTCGGCGGGGCGGGTGTCCGTACTGACCTCGGGCGGCGGTGCATCGGTAGCCACGGAATCTCCTCGCGATGCGGGTGCGGTGGTGGGAACGGTGGATTTCACTGGGCGGAACCTCGGTGTCGGGGGTGGTGGTGCGCCTCCCCTGACAACGGCACGGACGGCGCGACGAAGCGGTTCACCGCGGCTGCGCACTTCCCGAAACCGCCTTCGCGCTCCCGTCCGGACGAACCCGGTGCCCCGAACTCATTGATCAAAAGGGCTGATCAGCGATAACTTCACTCGTCATGTACGCGACTTGGCACACTCCGTGCCCGGTCGCCCGGCACGGATGATGTGGAGACCCCATGGCTCATCTGGGATCCAGACGGACGCGCGCGCTGACGCTGCCCGTCGGACTGGCACTCACGGCCTCGCTCGGCTTCCTGCCGACGGGGGCCGCCTCTGCCGCACCGGCGGACGCACAGTCCACGGCGGCGGTGTCGGCCGACGGTCCGAAGCTCTCGTACGTGATCAACACCCGGAGCGGTCACGGGACCGTCAAGCGGGTGGAGAAGGCGATAGCCGAGGCCGGTGGCACGGTGGTGGTCGCCTATGAGCAGATCGGCGTCGTCGTCGCCCACTCGCAGAACCCGGACTTCGCGAAGTCGATCCGCCGGGTCAAGGGCGTCGATTCGGCGGGAGCCACCCGCACCAACCCGATCGTCCCGCAGGCCACCACGGACATCGGCGTCGAGCAGCCGCTCACCGCCGAGCAGGCGCGGAGCGCCGCGGCGGAGGCGACGGCGGACCAGGATCCGATGGAGCCCCTGCAGTGGGATCTGCCCGCCATCAAGGCGGACCAGGCGCACCAGAAGACGCTGGGCAGCAGCAAGGTCACGGTCGGTGTCATCGATACGGGCGTCGACGACACCCACCCGGACCTCGCGCCGAACTTCTCCCGCGCGGCCTCGGCGAGCTGCGTGTCCGGCGCGCCGGACACGACGGACGGCTCCTGGCGTCCGAAGACCGGCGAGAGCGACCACGGCACGCATGTCGCGGGCACCGTCGCCGCCGCGAAGAACGGCATCGGGGTCACGGGGGTCGCGCCGGGCGTGAAGGTCGCCGGGATCAAGGTGGCGAACCCGGACGGCTTCTTCTACACCGAGTCGATCGTCTGCGCCTTCGTCTGGGCCGGCGAGCACGGCATCGACGTCACCAACAACAGCTATTACACCGACCCGTGGATGTTCAACTGCAAGAACGACCCCGACCAGGGCGCCCTGGTCGAGGCCGTCGCCCGCGCCACCCGGTACGCGGAGCGCAGGGGCACCGTGAACATCGCCTCGGCCGGCAACAGCAAATTCGACCTGGCCTCCGACGCGATCGACGACACGACCAGCCCGAACGACACCCCGGCCGTGACCCGGACGATCAACCCGCGCGAGTGCCTCGACATCCCGGCGATGCTGCCGGGCGTCGTGACCGTCTCCGCCACCGGCGCCAAGGGGCTGAAGGCCTCGTACTCGAACTACGGGAACGGCGTCATCGACGTGGCCGCCCCGGGCGGTGACTCGACGGTCTACCAGACGCCCGCACCGCCCGCCACGAGCGGTCTGATCCTGTCCACGCTGCCGGGCGGCGAGTACGGCTACAAGGCCGGTACCTCGATGGCCTCCCCGCATGTCGCGGGTGTCGCGGCCCTGATCAAGTCGACGCACCCGCACGCCTCCGCGGCCGCGGTGAAGGCGCTTCTGTCGGCCGAGGCGGACGCCACCGCGTGCGGCGCGCCGTACGACATCGACGGCGACGGCAAGATCGACGCCGTCTGCGAGGGCGACAAGAACCGCAACGGCTTCTACGGGGCCGGTGTGGTGAACGCGCTGAACGCGGTCCGCTGGTAGGAACGCGACGCAGTGGGCGGGGCCGGACTCACCGGCCCCGCCCGCCGTTCTTGCGCGGCCTCGTACCGGGCCCGGTTGCTCGCCACGCTCGGGCTGCCCGCGGACAGACCGACTGGTCGCGCCCGCCCGGCCCGCTGGGAGCGGACGCGACCGCCTGGCTCACGGCTTGATGAGCACCTTCAGCGCCGTGCGCTCGTCCATCGCCCGGTAACCGGCGGGGACGTCGTCGAGGCCGATGGTCAGGTCGAAGACGGGCGACGGGTCGATCGTGCCGGACAGCACGTCGGGGAGCAGTTCCGGAATGTAGGTGCGCACGGGGGCGACACCGCCGCGCAGGGCGATGTTCCGGTCGAACATGACGCCGAGGTCCAGTCCGGTGCCGCTGCCGTGCGGCACGCCGACGTACCCGATGGAGCCGCCGTCGCGGGTGATCCCGACGGCGGTGCGCATCGACTGCTCGGTGCCGACGGCCTCGATCACGGCGTGCGCGCCCTCGCCGCCGAGCAGTTCCCGTACGGCCTCGACGGCCGCCGCGCCGCGCTCGGCGACGACGTCCGTGGCGCCGAAATCGCGGGCGATGTCCGTGCGCGCCCGGTGGCGGCCGAGCGTGATGATCCGCTCGGCGCCGAGCCGCTTGGCGGCGAGGACACCGCACAGTCCGACCGCTCCGTCACCGACGACCGCGACCGTGCTGCCGGGCTTCACGCCCGCGCCGACGGCGGCGTGGTGTCCGGTGCCGAGTACGTCGGACAGGGCCAGGAGCGCGGTGAGCAGGTGGTCGTCGGAGGCCGCGGCGGCGGGGAGCTTGACCAGCGTGCCGTCGGCGAAGGGGACGCGCACGGCCTCGCCCTGCCCGCCGTCGGAACCGGCCGAGCCCCAGAAACCGCCCTGCGGGCAGGAGGTGGTCAGGCCCTCCGCGCAGTACGTACAGGTGCCGTCGGACCAGACGAAGGGGGCGACGACGAGGTCCCCGGGGGCGAAGCCCGCCACTTCGGAACCCGCCTCCTCGACGATCCCGAGGAACTCGTGCCCGATCCTCTGACCGGGCTGCCGGGCGGACTCACCGCGGTAGGCCCACAGGTCGCTCCCGCAAATACAGGCCCTCAGGACGCGCAGCACCACATCGGTGGGCTGCTGGACCGACGGGTCCGGCACCTCCTGCACGCGTATGTCGTGGGGGGCTTGGATGACAGTGGCGCGCATGGGCGGTGGTCCTTGCAGATTTCAGGGGCTGGTACCCCGCTCACGGTACGCCACACGGGTGAAAACAAGCCGTTTCGCACCAGGTGCGAGCGCTCCGACGGTCAGCAGGAACTGCGCGGCGACGTAAGTGAGCATGACCCAGAAGTCGGGCGCGGGCAGCTGCGGCCAGTCGGCGATACCGGTGGCGATGAGCGCGTCGGAGAGCAGGAAGAGCGCCCCGCCGGCGGCCGCGTACCGGCCGAGGGTGCCGGCCCGGTACGCCATCGCCGTGAGCAGCAGGCTGTAGCCGGTCATCGGGATCCGCATGTCCGCCGGCAGCCCGTTCCAGAGCAGCGCCACGAAGGTGGCCAGCACGGCCGCGTACCCGGCCCCGGCGAGCAGCGGGCTCCGGGCGCGTCCGAAGAGCCACAGATAGCAGACGTGGCCCACGGCGAAGGAGCTCATCCCGACGAGGAAGGCGGCATCGGAGTCGGCCAGCAGCAGGGTGTCGCCGCCCCAGCCGAACAGGAGCGCCGCGACGAGCAGCCGGGGGCCGCGCCGGGCGGCGGCGTACCCGGCCAGCAGCGGCATCAGCAGGGGCTTGGCGACGAGGTGGGCGGCCGGGATGCCGGCGAGGACACCGAAGAGGTCGACGGCACAGGCCACGAGGAAGGCGACGAGCAGCGGGCGTACGAGACGGGCGCGCCGGTCCATGGCGGCATCGGTGCCCGTGACGGCATCGGCGCTCATCCGGTGCGCTCCTGGACGGGGAGGGCGGTACGGGCGGCTGTCTTGGCGGGCTGCCAGCCGGGCCCGCGGAAGATCCGCCCGGCCCGCTCGCTCCAGTTGCCCGCCGCGCGCACGTCGCGGGCGATGGCGGCGTACTCGTGGGTGGCGACGCGGAGGGGGTTGAACGTGTCGATGTTCTTGGTGAGGCCGAACACGGGCCGCTCCGTCTCGGCGGTGAAGGACCCGAAGAGCCGGTCCCACAGGATCAGGATGCCGCCGAAGTTCCGGTCCAGGTAACCGCCTTGCGACGCATGGTGCACCCGGTGGTGGGAGGGCGTGTTCAGTACGTACTCGAAGGGCCTGGGGAGTGTGCCGATGCGTTCCGTGTGCACCCAGAACTGGTAGACGAGGTTCGCCGACGAGCAGAACGCGAGCGCGGCCGGATGGACACCGCAGGCGATGAGCGGTACGTAGAACGGCCAGACGGTCAGCGACGTCCAGGGCTGGCGCAGCGCGGTGGAGAGGTTGAACTTCCGGCTGGAGTGGTGGACCACGTGGCAGGCCCAGAGGATCCGGATGACGTGGTGGCCGCGGTGGGACCAGTAGTAGAGGAAGTCCTGCGCGAGCAGCATCAGCGGGACGGTCCACCACAGCACGGGGACACGGAGCGGGGTCAGCTCGTAGACGGTGGTGTAGATCGCGACGATGGGCACTTTCCACAGCAGGTCGAAGACCAGGCTGCCGAGCCCCATGGTGATGCTGGTGACGGCGTCCTTGGCCTCGTATCCGGCCGCTTCCTCGTCGGGATGGAAGTGGTGGAGGGCCATTTCGAGGACGGTGAGCAGGACGAAGGCCGGTATGGACCAGAGCACGACATCGGGCAGGTTCGGCGGCATGTAAGCACCGTAGAGCCGCAGGTCGGCCGGGGCCAGACGTTGTTACCAACAAGTATGCGAGACATGGTGTCAGCAGTCTTTGGTGAGTTCTGCCAACGCGGGCGTCGTGCGATCCCTGCGCCGGAGCTTCGGTGGGAGAGGAACTACCGTGCAGGGTCTGGAAGTTGCGATGCTTCGACGGGCCACGACGGTGATCGGCACGGTCACCAGGTCGCTGGTGACGCCGAAGCCCGGCGCGGGCCTGGTACCGGACCCGGTGTGCGACGCGCTGCTCGTACCCCTCCCGGCAGGCTTAGAGCCTGTCTTTTATGGGCTGAGTAGGTTTCGTTCGGTGATGCTCTCGGGTCGTTTCACGGTTTTGCCCACGTCGTAGCGTGTGGCGGGGTGCCGGTTCTTCGAGCCGGGAGGCCGTCCGGGACCGGGGCGTGAGGGTTTGGGTGCACGGGCCGGACAAGCGAGGTGCGGGCGGAGGTTCCTGAACCCCCGGCGGACCCGGGCCGGGGTGAGCCTGCCGGGCTCGGTCGGCCTCTCCCAGGGGCGGCGGAGGTCGGCCGCGGCCTGGCGGAGAAGCCGGATCTGGGTGTGGGCGGCGATGACGAGCCATGTCCAGCGTTCGCCGGACTCGGGGTACGGATCTTCGGGCGGGTCCAGCCGAGGGTCTGTTTCATCAGCCGGAATGTGTGCTCCAGGTCGAATCTCCTCAGGAAGGCCTGCCAGCGAAGGTCGACGTCGGTGCCGGTCATACCAGTCTTGGAGGACCACAGCCAGACCGGCAGTGGGTCTCCGCCGCCGGGCAGGTGGTCGACCTCTAGGCGGATCAATGTGCCTTCGATGATGGGGGGTTCGCCGTCGTGGCCGATCCAGGCCGAGCGAGTGGTCAGCCGCGGGTGGATCCGGTCCCAGGCCATGGCCTGTGCGGTCCCGTAGCGATCGGCGACCTGCGTCGTCGCCGCGTCCGGCTCGCCCCAGGTCTCCGGTTTGGCGAAGCGGAACTCCTTGCCGTGCTTGGGCGGGCGCCCACCCTGCGGCGGGGAGATCCACGGCACCGGGACCGGCTTGCGCATCACCCGGTCCGAGCGCATCCGCCCGAGGACCTCCACCGGCAGCCCGCGCAGGAGGTGGGCCATGCGCGGGGCGTCGTAGCCGGCGTCGAAGACGACCAGGATGTCGCGGTCGCCGAAGTGCCAGCGGCCCATCTCGATCAGGTCCGTGACCACCCGTCGGACCTGGGCGGCGGTGACCTCGGCGACGTCGTCGGCCGGCCCCAGACGGACGGCATCCAGGAGCTGGCACCAGGACGTCTGGCCCGATTCCAGAGCGGCGACGAATGAGTACGGCCAGCCGGGTATGAACTGGTCCGAGGACCGGCCGTTGCGACCGTAGACATGACAGAACAGGCGGTCCGCGCTGGTGGGGGCGTCGGGGCGGAGCCAGTGGCTGATGTCGACCGCGAGGACCAGGCGCCCGTCGGCGGCCCCCGGCATGGGCAGGCCCGCCAGCACCTGCCGCAGCCGGGCCACGTCCACGTTCCCGTTGTTCAGGGCGTCGTACATGGTGCCGCGCCCGCGCCGGTGCTCGGCCACCAGCGTCAGATCCACCGGCGCCCTCACCGGCCCGTCCGCACACAGCAACGCGTCCATCAACTCGAACAGTTCGTCCCCGCGCGCTGTCAGGCAGTCGAATAAGTCGTCCCGGAAGCGTGACGCTTTCGCGAACGCTTCCCCGGGACCGGTGTCAAGCAGCAGACTCACCCTCACGGCCTTCGTCTTGATCAGTGCACCTTGGTGGAGCACATGATCAGACGAAGGCCGCCTCTACGTCCGGCGAACACCCAGGTGAGCGGCCTAGTTCGAGGCCCATTTCGACACCGGACCCTCCGCCATGCCGACAGCTGGGGATGACGTCAGCCAGCAAACCGGCCGAAATCCTATGCGTTCACCGTGCCTTGCACGAATCGCCGAAGGTGCGCACGCACGGCGTCAGGCTGCTCCAGCCAGGGCTCGTGCCCAGCGCCCTCGATCCGCGTCAGTGGAAGATCGAGCCGGAGCGCAAGTGATGCAAGGGCCGACACAGGGCGGGGATCGTCGGCCCCACCGAGGAGTTCCGTTCGCGCGGGCAGGCACGCGCGCAGTTCGGCCAGATGCGCATCGAGCGGGTCCGCACGTCCTTCCCTGCCAAGTTCGCCATTCATAGTCCAGTTGACGGGGCGACGCCGCCGGGCGCCCTGGGCGGCCCACTGCCACCCGCGTTCGGGATCGGCGTGGTCGGTGAACCAGGCCAGCGTGAGCAACTCGACTTCCTGTTCCTCCGTGCGGTCCGGCAACTCCTCCAGAGCGCGGAGCCGCTCCTGCTGTGCTGCGGACATACGGCGATCGCGCTCCGCTCGGTCCCCGGAGCGCCAATCACCGACGAACGGCCCGCACATCAGCAGCATCGCGGCAACCCGGTCAGAGTGCGCCAGGCAGAACCGGCTCGCCAGGTTAGTGCCGTAGGAATGTCCAATCAGCACGGCCTTGGACACGTCCCATGCGTCGAGCAGCTCAGCGAGATCGTCGACATGCCGGGCCAGGGAATGGGGCCCCTGCCACGGCGACCGGCCCGTGCCACGCTGGTCGTACCGGTACACGGGAACAAGGTCCGCGACCATGGCGGCGACATCGCCCAGGTAGTCCGGCAGACCCGGACCTCCATGGAGCATCACCACAGGCGGCCACCGGGTGGTGTCTCCCAGCGCCATCCAGCGCAACTGCGCCTCGTCCGTCATCGACACGAGGCCCTGCGTCTCCATCGAGGTCACCGCGGAGAACCTACCGGCCTCGCTGAGGCTCCGCCAAAGGTTAAATAACAAGCGTACGTCCAGCAGTCCGGGCGTCACCGCAGCTCAGAAGGGATGTGAACGATGTAACCGGACGTCAAGCTCAGGGGAGCCAGCCGGTGGAAGTCCGGCCCGGGGAGACGCCAGGGTCCCTGGTAGCTGACTCCCGGCGTCACTCGAAATGGTGGCGTCGAAGTGGAGTGACAAGCGCCCTTCGGGGGCGTGCGACTGGCCAGTCCGCAACATGAAGTGAAGCCTGCAGCGTCGTCATTTAACCCCCGCCTTCGGGTGGGCCAAGGAGGAGCCGAGCCTGTGCTTGTTTGGCGAAGGCCATGGAAGGCGATCTCGGACCTGGAGCGGTCGCCGAGGAACCTCCCGGCGTAAGGGGCGTGGAATGGTCGGACGGTTGTCCTGGGAACTGGAGAGGGCCTCCTCGGCACCGGGTTTGCGGCCCGGGAAGCGTGGCTCGCCTATAACCGGAGGAACCGGGAAATGACGAGCTGTCGAGAGGCAGTCGGAGGGGGTCGTAGTAGTGGTGATCGGCGGGACAACACAACCCGCTGGGAGCGAAGGGCCCCTGCTTCATCGATGCGATTCGCGAACATGGAGGGACCCGGATGAGTGCCGTTTCGGCTAGTTCCATCCGCCGGGAGGAAGGCGTCGCACGACCGGGCGGCCGTTCTCTGGACAAGGTCCGAACCTTGCAGCGGACGCTTTACCGCTGTGCCAAGCAAGAACCCGAACGCCGGTTTCATGCCCTGTATAGCCATGTCCACCGCATGGACGTTCTGCGGCGGGCGTGGGCCGGTGTGTGTGCGAACCGAGGTGCCCCCGGCGTGGACGGTGTGACTGTCGACGCGGTGGCGGCCTTGGGGGTGGATGTGTTCTTACAGGACCTGGCGGAGAAACTGCGGACGTATACGTATCGTCCGTCGGTGCTGCGGCGGGTCCAGATTCCCAAACCGGGGCGGCCGGGGGAGTTCCGGCCGCTGTCGATTCCCACCGTGGCGGACCGGGTGGTGATGACGGCCGCGAAGCTGGTCCTGGAACCGGTCTTTGAGGCCCAGTTCACCGAGGCGAGCTACGGATTCCGGCCCAAGCGGTCCGCGATCGACGCGTGCGAAGCAGTGCGCGTCGCAGCGAATCAGAGGCGGGAATGGGTTTTCGAGGCTGACATCCGGGACTGCTTCGGGACGATCGACCACGATGCGCTCATGGCCCAAGTGGCCCGGCACGTGGTGGACCGTTCGATGCTGAAGCTGATCCGGACGTGGTTGCGGATGGGAGTCCTGGAAGGCGGAGTGACCTCCCCGACCGGGGCGGGAACCCCACAGGGCTCACCGATCTCACCGCTGCTGGCGAACATAGCCCTGCACGTCCTCGATGAGGCGTGGCAGGACGAGGGCCGCCGGCTGGGAGTGTTGGTGAGGTACTGCGATGATTTCGTGGTCCTGTCGCCGACAAGACACCGGGCCGAACAGGCAAGGGAGTTGGCGGCACGAGTGCTCGGACAGCTCGGGATGCGATTGCACCCGGACAAGTCCGGCATTGTCTGTCTCGCACGAGGTGGACAGGGCTTCGATTTCCTCGGCTTCCACCACCAGAAGGTGGAGTCGTGGAAGTGGCGGGGCAGGTTCTACCTGCGTCGCTGGCCGTCGGTCAGAGCTATGCGAGTGCTGCGGGAGAAAGTCCGTGCGGCCACCGCTGTCTCAAAGACCGAACGGCCAGTTTCCGCTGTGGTCGCCGATCTCAACCCGGTCCTGCGGGGCTGGGCAGCGTACTTCCGTAATGGGAACTCTGGGCGGAAGTTCAACGCGATCGACGGCTATGTCCACGAACGGCTGGCCATCTTCACCAGCCGGAAACACGGCCAGGCGGGCCGGAATTGGGCCACCCGATACACCTATGGGTGGGTCACACGGCTCGGGGTCTACCGCCTCACCGGAAACGTACGCTGGGTAACGGCGCATGCCAGTCGGTGAACGATGTCGGAAAGCCGTGTGCGGGAGAACTGCATGCACGGTTTGAAGTGGCGGGGGCTGGAAACGGAGCGGAAGCCACCGCGCCAGTCCCCGACCCTACTCAGCCCCGTCGCGGCACCAGCGCGCTCAGACCCCCGCCGCCCCCAGCAACTCCCCCGCCGCATAAGTCACCGCCATCGCCAGCGCTCCCCCGCCCATGTTCCGCAGCACCGCCCGCCACGGCGTCGCCTCCCCCAGGCGGGCGCTCCACCAGCCCGTCAGCGCCAGCGCCGCCAGTACCGACAGCACCGTCACGAGCAGCCGCACCGGCTCCGGGGGCAGCACGATCGCCAGCAGCGGAAGCAGCGCGCCGACCGTGAAGGCCAGGAAGCTCGCGCCCGCCGCGTGCCAGGGGTTCGTCAGCTCGTCCGGGTCGATGCCCAGCTCGACCACCGCGTGGGCGCGCAGCGCATCGCGTTCGGTGAGCTGGAGGGCGGCCTCGCGGGCGACTTCGCGGCTCAGACCCTTGCCCTCCAACAGGCCGGTCAGCTCGACGAGTTCCGCCTCGGGGGCCTCCGCCAGCTCCTGCTTCTCCGTCGCCAGTGCGGCCCTCTCCGAATCACGCTGGGTGGAGACCGATACGTACTCTCCCGCCGCCATCGACATGGACCCGGCCAGCAGTCCGGCCAGGCCCGCGGTGAGCAGGGTGCCGCGGTCGGCGGTGGCACCGGCCACGCCGACGACCAGGCCCGCGGTGGAGACCACACCGTCGTTGGCGCCGAGGACCGCGGCGCGCAGCCAGTTCAGCCGCGCGCCGAGCCCGTTGCCGTGCGGTTCGTCATGCGTCTGGATATCCGTCACCCGGGGATGGTCTCACCCGGGCCCGTCACCAGACGCGTACCGACCCGCCCGGCGCGAAGGCGGGGCTGGTCGCGTCGGCCGGGACCTCCTTCAGGGGTACGGCGATCTCGTCCACCGTCGGGCCGACGACCGCGGCGACACGGTCGAGGGCCTTCAGGTCGAAGCCGTAGACGCGGGCGGCGTTGCCGCCGGTCATCGCCGCGATCTCCGCGGGCGGCAGGCCCGCGTACGCGATCCGCAGGCCCTCCCGGGAGTACGGCGCGGTCCCCTCGTCGTGCGGGTAGTCGCTGCCCCACATGATCTTGTCGAGGCCGATCCGGTCACGCAGCGGCACCTCGTGGGGCCGCATGAAGCTGGCCCCGACGTAGCAGTTGTCGCGCCACACCTCGCCGGGGCTCGCGCCCATCGAACCGGCGAGCCCCGCACCGAACTTGGACTCGGCGGTGGACGCCCGGGTCGCCGTCGCCACCAGCCTTCCGTGGTAGTAGTCCAGCATCTCGACGACACCCGGGATCCAGCCCGAGCCCTGTTCGGTGAGGACCAGCTTCAGCCCGGGGTGGCGGCGGAAGGCCCCGCCGAAGATCAGGTGCCACAGCGCCCGGTGGGAGAACCAGGTCGTCTCCACCATGAAGACGGCGCGGGCCGCCGGTTCGACGCCGAGCGGTGGGGAGGCCGAGCCGCCGTGGTGGTTGACCGGGACATCCAGTTCCGCGCAGACCGCCCAGAGCGGGTCGTACACCTGCGAGTACAGCTCGGGAATGCCGGAGCCGGGCGGGGCACCGGGCAACAGGATGCCGCCGGTCAGGCCCGCCTCCTTGGTGCGGCGGACCTCGCGTACGGCCTCCTCCGGATCGTTGAGGAGGATCTGCGCGACGCCCGCGCGCCGGCCCGGCGCCTGCGCGCAGAAGTCGGCGAGCCAGCGGTTGTGGGCGCGCAGCCCGGCCCAGCGCTGTTCGTACTCCGCCTGCGACGGCGCGGGCGCCATCAGGGCGGCGGAGGGGAAGAACGGGGGGATGGTGTTGGGGAAGACGACCTCCGCGACGACGCCGTCCGCCTCCAGCTCCGCCACGCGGCGTGCGGAGTTCCAGTTGCGGTCGGCGGTGTCGGCGAGGAGGTCCTCGTACGGATTGACGTAGGCCGCCGCCCACCCGTCGAAGTCGTCGTGGTATTTCGTCTCCAGGTAGGGCCGGTAGTCGAGGAGGTCGGCCCCGGCATGGCAGTCGGCGGAGATGACGGTGTAGTGCTGTGTGCGGCGGTCCATCAGCCGGCCCCCAGGACCGGGAAGTCGTGGTCGGTCAGCCAGTGCCGGCCCACTTCGCGCGATCTGGCCCAGGACGCCTCGACCGCCGTCTGGTCGGCGCTCTGGCCCAGGTCCTCGGGTACGGGGCCGATGCGTTCGGCGATCGGGGCGAGCTTCGCCGTGTCGAACCCGAACACCTCGGCCGCGGCGAGGCCCAGCATGCGGCGGGTCTCGGCGACGGGGATGTCGTGGAAGGTGTCGCGCAGCCACCGGGCGGTGTCCGGCCATGTGCCTTCGGGGTGCGGGAAGTCGCTGCCCCAGAGGATGTTGTCGACGCCGATCTCGTACCGCTGGGCGAGTTCGCGGCGTTTGGTGTTGGTGGCGCAGATGAAGACCTGGCGGTCGAGGTACTCGTGCGGGGGCCGCTTCAGTTCGGCGAACGGGGAGAGTTTCTTTCCGCCGTGGGCGCCGAGGTAGAGCCGGTCCATGAACCAGAGGAGGTTCGGCAGCCACCAGCAGCCGGACTCGGCGACGCCGAACCTCAGCCCCGGGTGGCGTTCGAAGGCGCCCGACCAGAGCAGGAACCAGAGCGGCCTCGACGGCCACCAGGTGACCTCGGAGACGTAGATCCCGAGGTGGTCGCCGTACTCGTGGCGCGGCGCCGCACCGGAGTGGGTGACGACCGGCATGGCCGTCTCGGCGGCGGCCGCCCACACGGGGTCGTAACGGCGGTCGTGGTACGGGGCCCTGTCCACCCACATGGAGGGGATCATGAGCGCGCCGAGTCCGGATTCCTTCGCCCGGTGGATCTCCGCGACGACCCGGCCGACCTCGCCGGTGACGGGCAACAGGGCCACTCCGCAGTGGCGTTCGGGGTTCTGCGAGACGAAGTCGGCGAGCCAGCGGTTGTGCGCCTGCGCGCCCGCCATGCCCAGTTCCGGGTCCTGGTCGCCGGAGAGTCCGAGGCCGACGCCGAACGGGGCGGCGGTCCGGCTGTCGACGGCGTCCGCGTCGGGGAAGACGACCTCGGCCGCGACTCCGTCGCCGTCGAGCTCCTTGAGACGCTGAGCGGCGTCCCAGCCTCCCCTCAGCCCCTCCTCGTTCTCGTGGAACCATCGGTCGGCGAAAGCCTCGTTGCGCACACCGAGGCGGGTCATCTCCTCACGGCGGCGGTCGCGTCCGGCGAGGAAGTCGTCGAAGTCCCGGTGGAAGCGGGGGTCGAGGTAGGGCCGGTACTCCTCGGTGGGCAGCCCGGCGTGGCAGTCGGAGGAGATGATCAGGTACGGGTCGTTCATCCGGTCGTTCGTCCGGTCGTTCATCTGCCCGCTCCTCAGTCGAGTATGAAGCTCTCCAGGTACGACGGGTCGGCCCGGTCGAGCATCGACTGCGACCTGGCACGGATCTGCCGGTCGCTGTGCTCGCTCTCCGGCAGCATCCAGAAGCGGTCGGCGCGTATCCCGTCCACGACCGTCGCGGCGACGTCCTCCACAGGGGTGAACTCCACCTCGTGGCCCGCCGCCCGCATCGCGGACTCCCACTGGTCGAGGCTGCGGTACGGGGTCCTGCGCGGGCGCTCCTTGGCGTACCGCTGGGGCCGGTTGCGGTGCGACTCCCACAGTCCGGTACGGAGCATGTGCGGGCCGGGGAAGAGGACCGAGGCGCCGACCGCCGCGCGCTCCGCCTTCAGATGCGCGTAGAGGGACTCGGTCATGGTGACGACGGCGGACTTGGTGACCGCGTACACGGAGGCGGTCGGCAGCGGGGCGATCCCGCCGTCGCCGGACGAGGTGTTGACGACATGGCCGGGGCCGCCGTCCGCGAGCATGCGCGGCACGAACGCCTGGATGCCGTGGAAGACACCCCACACGTTGACCGCGAAGGCCCATTTCCAGTCGTTGGGCTCGTGCTCCCACATCCGGCCCTCGGCCCCGGAGCCGACACCGGCGTTGTTGCACAGCACGTGCACGGCGCCGAAGGTGTCGTACGCGGCCTCGGCCAGCGCCTGCACGGAGTCGCGTTCGCCGACGTCGACGGCCCGGGCCAGCACCCGCGCACCGTCCCGGCGCAATCCGGCGGCCGCCTCGTCGAGCGCTCCCTCCTCCACGTCGGCGAGGACGACGCGCAGCCCCTCGGATGCGAACCTGCGCGCCATCGCGAGGCCGATGCCGCTCGCGGCGCCGGTGACGACGGCCACCTGCCCCTCCTCCAGCCTCATCGGACGCTCCCCTCCGGCGGGCCGTCGTGGATCTGCTGCGGGTCGTCGTAGCGCTGGTGGATGTACGGCAGCAGCGCCTCGGCGCTCACCCGCTCCACGGCCCTGCCCCGCTGGTCACTGGTCTTCTCGCCGATGGTGAGCTCGACCAGCCGGCGTACGGGGAGGTCGGCGACCGGGTCGTACACCGACTCGCGCAGCACCACGTCGCCCGAGATGCGTTCCAGCCGGCGGACCTTCTCGCGGCGGGTGCAGTGGATCAGGACGGGATCGCAGTCGAAGCCCCCGCCGTCCACCGCGGGCAGGAACTTGAAGTAGAAGTCGAGCTTGTCGACCGGTTCGGGCAGGGGGAGCGGCCCGTCGACCGCGCCCCGCACCTCGACGAACGCGATGCCGTGCCGGGCGAGCGCGGCCCGGACGACGAGGCCGTCGCGTTCGACCGTGACCTCGCCGAGCTTCTTCGGTTCGCCGAACACCTCGCGGCCGCCGGTCAGCGCCCGTTCATGAGTCATCGGCATGACGAGCGGATACCAGCCCTCGTGCCCGTCGTGGACGGCGGCCACCGCGACGGAGCCGGCGCCGAGCGGATAGCCCGGGAGCTGGACCGTGCTGATGGCGGCCCGGACCAGCGGGCGTCCGGCGGGTTCGAGGGGTGGCGGGAGGACGGCCGCCACCGCGTCGGAATCGCTCTCCCAGAGGGCCATCACGCCGGTGGACCAGATGTCGGGGAGTGTGGAGCGGGCCGCGCGGGCCGCCTCGATCTCGGCCTCGGTGCGCGCGCCGTACCGTACACGTGCCATGCCGTACCACCCTTCTCGGTCGTCCGTGAATCGGTTCTCCGTGTCGGGTTCTCCGTGCCCGGGTTCTCGTCGCCGGGTTCTGTAACACAGTTACACCCATGCCGATGAAGGGTAAATAGGCGTGCACGTAACGGAGTCCGGGAATCAAGGAGCGCTGTGGCCCGATCGTCGTTGACCCGTGAAGAGATCCTGGACACCGCCGCGGCGCTGGTGAAACGGCACGGCCCGCAGGCCCTCACCATGCGCGCCCTCGCCGCCGGACTGGGCACCGCGGTCACATCGATCTACTGGCACGTCGGCAATCGTGAATCGCTCCTGGACGCCCTCGTCGAGCGCACCGTGCGGGAGATGGGCACCCTCCGCCCGGCCGGCCGGACCCCGGCGGCCCGCATCGTCTCCGTCGCCCGCGGTCTGCGCCGTGAACTGCGGGCCCGGCCGCATCTGATCGCGATGGTCCACGAACGGGGGCTCACCGAGCGGATGTTCCTCCCCGCGCAGCAGGCCCTCGTCCACGAGGTGCACGCGGCGGGGCTGCGCGGGGCGCGGGCGGCGGCGGCGGTGCGGGCGGTGCAGTTCCAGACCGTCGGCTTCCTGCTCGTCGAACGCAACCGTGAGCGGTCCCCCGTCCAGTCCCCCGGCGAGGGCGAGCTGTGGGCCGCGTCCACCGCGGACGACGACCCGGCGCTGGCCCGTGCGCTGGCCCGGCCCGCCGACCCGGACCGGCTGTTCGCGGACTCCGTGCGGGCCCTGGTGGAGGGGCTGCTGGCCGGCCCCGTACAACAGGTGTCCCGCCCCGGAACCCCCGCGCCGGGGCGGGAGACGGCCGAATAGGAGACTGTCGGTCGCGGCCCGTATTCTCTGTGACCATGCTCGACGACCGCCAGACCGCAGCACCGTGGCCGACCGCCTACCCGCAGGGGTACGCGGTCGTCGACGTGGAGACCACCGGACTCGCACGGGACGACCGGATAGTGTCCGCCGCCGTGTACCGCCTGGACGCGCAGGGCAATGTCGAGGACCACTGGTACACCCTCGTCAATCCGCAGCGCGATCCCGGTCCCGTCTGGATCCATGGGCTGACCAGCGAGGTCCTCGAAGACGCTCCGCTCTTCCCGGAGGTCGCCGCCCAGCTGTCCGAGCGGCTCGCGGACCGCGTGCTCGTCGCGCACAACGCGGCTTTCGACTGGTCGATGCTGGCCCGGGAGTACGCACGGGCCTCCGTCACCGCCCCCGTCGAGCAGCGGCTGTGCACCATCGCCCTCTCCAAGGAGCTGCGGCTGCCGCTGCCCAACCACAAGCTGGAGTCGCTGGCCGCGCACTTCGGAGTCGTGCAGCAGCGCGCCCACCACGCGCTGGACGACGCCCGGGTCCTGGCGGAGGCGTTCCGGCCGAGTCTGCACGCGGCGGCGCGGGGCGGGGTGCGGCTGCCGTTGCTGGAGTGCCTACCGCTGACGGAGTGGTCGGACTCCCCGGTCACCCCGCGGATCGGCCGTCAGCCTTCGTACGGTCAGGGCAGCTGGCGGCCCTCGCGCAAGCGTCCGGCCTGCCCGTATCCGAACCCGGGACGGTACGAGAAGGACAAACCCCTCATGCAGGGCATGCGGGTGGCGTTCTCCGGCGACACCTCCATCGACCGCGAGCTGCTGGAGGACCGGGCCGTGGAGGCCGGGCTGCATGTGGCGACCAGCGTGTCCCGGCTGACGAGTCTGCTCGTCACCAACGACCCGGACTCGGCCACGTCGAAGACGGTGAAGGCGAAGTCGTTCGGGACACCGGTCCTGGACGAGAGTGCGTTCACCCATCTGTTGCGCGATGTGGCACCGGCTCCACAGCGGGCCGCACGGTCATCGGAGTGAACCGGGGGCGACTCGCCCGCCCGCCGCTCGCCCGCCGCCGCCCCGGCGTCCCACCCTGTGGCGCATGGCACGTTGTGAGGTTTGCGGAAACGATTACGGCATGTCCTTCGAGGTGCACGCACAGGGCGCGGTGCACGTCTTCGACTGCTTCTCCTGCGCCATTCACCGCATGGCACCCATCTGCGAGCACTGCCGGGTCCAGATCATCGGCCAGGGCGTCGAGGTCGACGGCCACTGGTTCTGCGGCGGTCACTGCGCCCGCGCCGAGGGGAGGGTGGGCATCATCGACAAAGTCTGAGCACCGGCCGCCGCACTCACTTCCCCCACCCCTGCGCGATGCACCCCATGACGCAGTTGTACCGTCATGGGGTGTACCGCTTCCTGTTGACCCGACAGTGGCTGATCCTCGCCCTCCTCTCCCTCGTGCTGATTCCCACGATGGTCGAGCTGGGCTTCTGGCAGCTGCACCGGCATGAGCACAAGGTCGCGCAGAACTCCCTGATCTCCCGCAACCTCAAGGCGAAAACGGTCCCGGTCGCCTCGCTCACCTCCCCGGGCCACACGGTTCCGCGCTCCGACTACTGGCGCACGGTGACGGCCACGGGTACGTACGACACGGCACACCAGGTGGTCGTACGACGCAGGACCTCCACCGACGACCGGATCGGCGTCCATGTGCTGATCCCGCTCGATCTCAAGGGCGGCGGCACGGTCCTGGTCAACCGCGGCTGGGTGCCCTCCGCCGACAGCCAGCGTGCTTTCCCCGACGTACCAGCCGTACCCAAGGGCGAAGTGACCGTGACCGGGCGGCTCAAGGCCGACGAGACGACGGGCGCCAGCGGCATCAAGGACATCTCGGACCTGCCGGACCGCCAGGTGATGCTGATCAACAGCGCCCAGGAGGCCAAGAGGCTCTCCCGGCCGGTACTCGGCGGGTACATCGAGCAGACCGGACCCGAGCCATCCAACGGCTCACCGGAACTGATCGCCGCCCCCGACGACGAATCGATCGGTCCGCACATGGCGTACGCCGTGCAGTGGTGGCTGTTCGCCGCCGGGGTGCCGGTGGGCTTCGTGGTGCTCGCCCGCCGGGAGAAGCGCGACCGGGTGGAGGCCGCGGCCAAGGCCGCCGCCGGGGAGCAGGACTCCTCCCGGCCGAAGAACCCCGAACAGCCGGAACAGCCGGAGCCCGCGACGGCCTGACGCCGTCCGCGCCGGGGTGCCGTCGTACCGGAGCGGCCGGGGCGCCGACGTGACGCCTGCTCCTCATGGGACTGGGCTGCTTAGCGATGCCCATGTTCGGGAACACGCCAGAACGTGACCCCAAGCATCGAGGACTATGCCCTCATCGGCGATCTGCAGACAGCCGCCCTGGTCGGCAGGAACGGTTCTGTCGACTGGCTCTGTCTGCCCCGCTTCGATTCGGGCGCCTGTTTCGCGGCCCTGCTCGGCGACGAGGACAACGGCCACTGGCGGATCGCCCCGCGGGGTGCCGACACCTGCACCCGGCGCGGCTACGCGGGTGACTCCCTCGTCCTGGAGACGTACTGGGAGACCCGTACCGGCACGGTCAAGGTCATCGACTTCATGCCGCAGCGCGACCGGGAACCCGATGTCATGCGGATCATCGAGGGCATCAGCGGCACTGTCGAGATGAGCTCCGTGATCCGGTTGCGCTTCGACTTCGGCTCGGTCGTGCCCTGGGTGCGCCGCTCGCAGGGCCACCGGGTGGCGGTCGCGGGGCCGGACTCGGCCTGGCTGCGGAGCGAGCCGCCGGTCAAGACCTGGGGCCAGCAGTTCTCCACCTGCTCGTCGTTCACCGTCTCCGCGGGCGAACGGGTGGCGTTCGTTCTGACCTGGCACCCCTCGCACTCGCCCCGTCCCGAACTCGTCGACCCGTTCGAGGCGCTGGAGAGCACCCTCGCCGACTGGTCCGAGTGGTCCGCGCGGTGCAGGTACCGCGGCCCGTACCGGGAGGCGGTGATCCGCTCGCTGATCACACTGAAGGCGCTCACCTTCGGCCCGACCGGCGGCATCGTGGCGGCTCCCACCACCTCGCTGCCCGAGGAGATCGGCGGCGTACGGAACTGGGACTACCGCTTCTGCTGGCTACGGGACTCCACACTCACCCTCGGCGCCCTCATCTCGGCCGGCTATCTGGAGGAGGCCGCGGCCTGGCGGGACTGGCTGCTGCGGGCCGTCGCCGGGGACCCGGCCGACCTGCAGATCATGTACGGCCTGGCGGGCGAGCGCAGGCTGCCCGAGTCGGAGCTGTCCTGGCTGCGCGGATACGAGAACTCCGGCCCGGTCCGGATCGGCAACGCCGCGGTGCGCCAGCGTCAGCTCGATGTGTACGGCGAGGTCATCGACTCGCTGCGGCTCGCGCGCGAGGCCGGCCTGGACGACAAGCCGCACGCCTGGAATCTGCAGCTCAGCCTGCTCGGCTTCCTGGAGTCCACCTGGCGCGAGCCGGACGAGGGGCTGTGGGAGATCCGCGGCCAGCGCCGCCACTTCGTGCACTCCAAGGTGATGGCCTGGGTCGCCGCCGACCGTGCCGTACGCACCCTGGAGAAGAACCCCTCGCTGGCCGGCGACCCCGACCGGTGGCGGACGATGCGGGACGCCGTGCACCGGGAGGTGTGCGAGAAGGGGTTCGACCCGGTGCGGAACACCTTCACGCAGTCCTACGGCTCCCGGAACCTGGACGCCGCGACACTGCTCATCCCCCGGACCGGGTTCCTGCCGCCGGACGATCCCCGGGTGATCGGGACGGTCGACGCGGTCCGGGAGGAGCTGGGCAGCGGCTGCCTGGTCCGCCGCTACAGCACGGACGGCGTCTCGATCGACGGGCTGCCCGGCAGCGAAGGAGCCTTTCTCGCGTGCTCCTTCTGGCTGGCCGACGCCCTGCATCTGACCGGGCGCGACGACGAGGCCCGCGATCTCTTCGAGCAGCTGCTGGCGCTCCGTAACGATGTGGGGCTGCTCGCCGAGGAGTACGACACCGTCGGGCGTCGGCAGGTCGGCAACTTCCCGCAGGCGTTCAGCCACATCGGACTGGTGGGCACCGCCATGGCCCTGGCCGGGGAGGACACCCTGGAGCCCGGCGCGGCAGGATAGGGCCCATGGATCTGGGACTGAAGGACCGCGTGTACATCGTCACCGGAGCGACCCGGGGGCTGGGCAACGCCACGGCCCGGGCGCTGGCCGAGGACGGCGCGAGGGTGATCATCACCGGGCGGGACGAGCAGCGCGTCGAGGCGGCCGCCGCCGAACTGGGGGCGGCCGCCGTCGGCCTCGCCGCCGACAACGCCGACCCCGCCTCGGCCCAGCGTCTCGTCGACCGTGCGCACGAGCGGTTCGGGCGGCTCGACGGCATTCTCATCAGCGTCGGCGGACCGGCGCCCGGCTTCCTCGCCGACAACACCGACGCGCAGTGGCAGTCGGCCTTCGAGTCGGTGTTCCTGGGTGCGGTACGTCTCGCCAGGGCCGCGGCGACCGCGCTCGGCGAGGGCGGGGTCATCGGTTTCGTGCTCTCCGGCTCCGTGTACGAGCCGATCGCCGGGCTGACGATCTCCAACGGTCTGCGCCCCGGCCTGGCCGGTTTCGCCAAATCCCTGGCCGACGAGCTCGGCCCCCGGGGCATCCGGGTGGTGGGCGTGCTGCCGGGCCGGATCGACACGGACCGGGTGCGTGAGCTGGACGCGCTCTCGGGCGATGCGGAGGCATCCCGCGCAGCAGGTGAGTCGCGTATTCCGCTGCGGCGGTACGGCACGCCGGAGGAGTTCGGCCGGACCACGGCGTTCCTGCTCTCGCCCGCGGCTTCGTATCTGACGGGCATCATGGTGCCGGTCGACGGCGGCTTCCGGCACGGTTTCTGAACCGGCCCGGGCTCGCTTCGCGCCGTCGGACGGACATACGCCCCAAGCCCGTCCGACGGACCGTCAGCTCACCCTTTCCGCACGGTGCCTGACCGCTCTCAGCCGCACCTCGGCCGGCAGTTCGGCCAGCCCCGCCGAGTCCCGCGCATGGGCCAACGCCCCGTCGGCGAGGCGGCCGAGCGCCTCGTCCGGCGCCGCGTGCGGCTCCATCAGCAGACGAATCCTGGCGTGCGGCGAACCGCGGCGGCCGGTCAGCCCGACCTGGGCGCGGGCCACTCCGTCCAGGGTCCCCGCCTCCTGGGCGAGCACCCCTTCCAGGGCCCGGCCCCGCAGCACCGCGCCCTCGCCGTCGCCGCTGTCCACCAGCACCTCGGCGAGGCGGGCACGACGCAGTTGGGCCAGCAGCCACCACAGGGCGAGGACGACCACGACGGCCAGGACCGCGATCACCGTCGGCCACCACCATCCCTCGCCGCGCCAGCGGTCCCGGCCGGCCGCGCCGAGGAGGACATCGCCCTTGCCGTACCAGGGCCACCAGGACGGTACGGCGAGGCCGAGTCCGGCGGCGAGCACCGCGCCGCCGACGCAGATCAGCACCAGCCCGGCCAGGCCGAGCAGCACCCGGTTGACGGTCCTGAGCAACGGGCTCACCCCCTCTTCGCCGGACGGCGGACCTGCACGGACAGGCTCGGCGGCCTGGCCAGCCCCAGTTCCCTGACGGCGGCCCCGAGCACGGTGTCCAGATCGGCCCGTACGTCGTCGAGCTCACGGAAGTGCGACACCGCGCGCACCCCGGCTCTGCCCCGGCGCATCCGGACCCGTACCGATTGCACACCGGACACCTCGACGGCCCGGTCGCGCAGCACCAGCGCCGCCGCGGTCCGGTCGAGACCGGCCCGTACACCGGGACGGTCGCGGCGCATCGGCAGCAGGGCGCGGAGCCCGGGGGTGAGGGCGAGCACCAGCAGCCAGATGCCGATCGCCGGCGCGGCCGCCGCGCCGGCCAGTACCCAGACGTCGTCCAGCGGACGGTCGGCGAGTTCGGCGGCGAGCACGCGGCGCCACCGCATCGCCGGACGGCCGGCCCGTACCGCCGCCACGTCGTAGAGCAGCAGGCCGGTGCCGCCGAGGACCACCAGCGCGAGCACCGCGGCGGGGATGCGGCGCGCGGACCAGAAACGGCCCGGCCGGCCGTCGCTCTCCGCTTGCGCGGGCACCGGATCGTACGCGGCGGACGAGGCGGGCTCGTCGGGTCCGAGCGCCTCCCCCCGTTCGGCGGGCGGGGCGGCGGGCAGCCGCCCCGTGCGGTGCTCCGGGTCGTGGGGCCCGGTCATCGGGTCCTCCCCTGTGCCGCGATGCCCGCTCCCCTCGGATACAGGCGCTCGACCTGTACGGCGACCTCCGGCACGTCCATCCCCGCCAATGCCCTCACCCGTTCGGCGACATGCCGGCGTACCCCGCCGCACTGGCGGCCGATGTCGGTGGGATATCCGAGCTCCAGACTCACCCGCACCCGGGCGGCGCCACGGTGCACCGTGACCGTGGCGCGTGGCGAGACGCCTTCCTCCGGCGGCTCGTCGATCGCCTCCTTCGCCGCTTGTGCGGCGATCTTCGCGACCACCCGGTCGGCGATCCGGGTCTCTCCGCGCGCACCGGCCGCGACCCGCCCGCTCACCCCCGGCACCACCGTCACCGCCGCCGGTCGCCGCGTTCGCGACCCCGGAAGAAGTAGCCGGGTTCCAAGTCGCCCTCCAGGAACCGGCCGGCGACGAAGCCGACCGCCCCCAACGCCGCCACCAGGAGGAAGGCCCCGAATCCGCCGAAGTACCCGGCGAATGCGAGCGCCATGCCGGCCACCATGCCGACCACCGCCATGCTCATCGTGCGCTCCTCGACTGGCTCGGTTCAAAGGCCCACGGATTCCCGGGCCTACTGAAGACGTGGTTCGGACTGGTCCTCGTCGTCGGCCTCGTCGGGCAGCTTCACATCGCTCACCGCGATGTTGACCTCGACGACTTCCAGGCCGGTCATCCGCTCGACCGCCGCGATCACGTTCAGCCGTACATCACGGGCGACATCGATGATCGAGACGCCGTAGTCGACGACGATTTCGAGGTCGAGTGCGGTCTGCGACTCGCCCACTTCCGCCTTGACCCCACGGGTGACGGATTTGCCACCGCCGGGGACCCGGTCGCGCACCGCACCGAACGTGCGTGACAGACCGCTGCCCATCGCATGGACACCGACCACATCACGTGCTGCCATTCCCGCGATCTTCTCGACCACACCGTCGGCGATGGTCGTGCGGCCACGGGTCGCGGGGTCTCCCCCGCCGCGTTTGACGAGCGGGCTCGATTCCTTGTCGGCGTGCTCGGAACGGTTCCGCTGGGGGGTCTCGGTCATCGCCATTCTTCCCTTCGGGGCAGGTTTGGACCTCCTTGCCCACATTAAGTGCGCTTGCCCCGTCTCGCGCCGTGGATGCGGCAGGCCGAGGGAATGACGACGGCCACCGGGCGGGCTCGAGACCGGGACCGGGACCGGGACCGGGACCCGTCCGGCGGTCGGGGGCGGAACCGGCTCCCGATCAGAGGTCACCCGACAGGCTCTCAGTCGGTGATGCCTGCCAGGTCGCGCAGACGGCGCCCCTGCGCGGCGCGTTCGGCGATGCGCTGCTCCTCGTAGCCGCGGGAGACGGCACCACCGAGCAGCGCCTTGGTCTCCACGACCGCGTCGCGCGGGGCGGCGAGCAGTGCGCCGGCCAGGTCACGGGCCGCCGCGTCCAGCTCGTCGGCGGGGACCACGAGGTTGGCGAGGCCGGTGCGCTCGGCCTCCTCGGCGTGCACGAAGCGGCCCGTGGCGCAGATTTCGAGCGCGCGGGCGTACCCCACCAGGTGCACCAGGGGGTGGGTGCCGGTGAGGTCGGGGACCAGGCCGAGGCTGGTCTCACGCATGGCGAACTGCACGTCCTCGGCGACGATGCGCAGATCGCAGGCGAGGGCGAGCTGGAAGCCGGCACCGATCGCATGCCCCTGGACGGCCGCGACCGACACGATGTCGTTGCGGCGCCACCAGGTGAACGCCTCCTGGTACTCGGCGATGGTCGCGTCGAGCTCGGGCTCCGGGCCACGCGCCATATCGAGGAAGGACGGCTCACCGTCGAACCCCTCAGGGGTGAACGCCTGCCGGTCGAGGCCCGCGGAGAAGGACTTGCCCTCGCCACGGAGCACGACGACCCGCACGCTGCCGGGCAGTGCCCGTCCGGCCTCGGTCAACGCCCGCCACAGAGCGGGGGACTGAGCGTTGCGCTTGGCCGGATTGGTGAGGGTCACCGTGGCAACCGCGTCGTCGACGGTGAGCCGTACGCCGTCCTTGTCGAGCACAGAGTCGTACGAGGTCATGGGGCGCCTCCGGATCGGTTCAGTCAGCATGTGGAGCTAAGTGACTGAACAGTAACCACCCGGTCGACCTCATGGTCGGCCGGGTGGCCACCGCCGTAACCGGTGAGCCCCGGGACGGGCCCGGACGAGCCTGCCCCGATCCGCCGAAGGCCGTCAGGCCGTGGCGGCCTTCTTGCCCCGTGTCGCTCCGCCGCGTCCACGCAGCGTTACTCCGGACTCACTGAGCATCCGGTGGACGAATCCATAGGAGCGGCCGGTCTCTTCGGCCAACGCCCGGATGCTCGCACCGGAGTCGTACTTCTTCTTCAGGTCTGCCGCGAGCTTGTCGCGCGCGGCGCCGGTAACCCGGCTGCCCTTCTTCAGAGTCTCGGCCACCCGTGCCTCCTCATGGGAAGTGCGCTCTGGACTCTCATGATCACCCCTCGCGGGCTTCCTGGCCACCCATTCCGCAAGGTCCGCGCAAGCGGATTCCCGCCCGGACAGCGGGCCGACCCGACCGGAATCCCGTAATCCGTGGGGCTGCGGGGGTTGGCGGGAAGAGTCGCGGGGTGAACCACCAGGTCAGGGCCACACGGGGATGACGGGCCCCAAATGGGTGCGCCCGGCAGACATCTGCCGGGCGCCGCGCCGAGGTACGAGACGTACTCACGCAGATGAGGGATCACGCATGGGCCGAATGATCCATACGGAGTGGATCAGACGGTGGCCGTACGGGGATCAGGCCAGCGCCACCAGGTCCTGGTAGTCCGCGCCCCACAGGTCCTCGACACCGTCCGGCAGCAGGATGATGCGCTCCGGCTGGAGGGCCTCGACCGCCCCCTCGTCGTGCGTGACAAGGACGACGGCGCCCTTGTACGTGCGCAGCGCGCCGAGGATCTCCTCGCGGCTGGCCGGGTCGAGGTTGTTCGTCGGCTCGTCCAGGAGCAGCACATTGGCGGAGGAGACCACGAGGGTCGCCAGCGCGAGACGGGTCTTCTCGCCGCCGGAGAGGACTCCGGCCGGCTTGTCGACGTCGTCCCCGGAGAAGAGGAACGAGCCCAGCGTCTTGCGTACGTCGACGAGATCGAGATCGGGCGCCGCGGAGCGCATGTTCTCCAGGACGGAGCGGTCCGGGTCGAGGGTCTCGTGCTCCTGGGCGTAGTAGCCGAGCTTGAGTCCGTGGCCCCCGACGACCTGGCCGGTGTCGGGCTTCTCGGCGCCGCCGAGAAGCCTGAGCAGCGTGGTCTTGCCCGCGCCGTTGAGGCCGAGGATGACGACCCGGGAGCCCTTGTCGATGGCGAGGTCCACATCGGTGAAGATTTCGAGCGAGCCGTACGACTTGGACAGCCCCTCCGCCATCAGGGGGGTCTTGCCGCACGGCGCGGGCTCGGGGAAGCGCAGCTTGGCCACCTTGTCGGAGACCCGGACCGCCTCCAGACCGGAGAGCAGCCGCTCGGCCCGCTTGGCCATGTTCTGCGCGGCGACGGTCTTGGTGGCCTTGGCGCGCATCTTGTCGGCCTGCGAGTTGAGGGCCGCGGCCTTCTTCTCGGCGTTCTGCCGCTCGCGCTTGCGGCGCTTCTCGTCGGCCTCGCGCTGCTGCTGGTAGAGCTTCCAGCCCATGTTGTAGATGTCGATCTGCGACCGGTTGGCGTCGAGGTAGAAGACCTTGTTGACGACCGTCTCGACGAGCTCGACGTCGTGGGAGATCACGATGAAGCCGCCGCGGTAGGTCTTGAGGTAGTCGCGCAGCCAGACGATCGAGTCGGCGTCGAGGTGGTTCGTCGGCTCGTCGAGCAGCAGGATGTCGGCGTCCGAGAACAGGATGCGGGCCAGCTCGACACGGCGGCGCTGACCGCCGGAGAGCGTGTGGAGCGGCTGTCCGAGCACCCGGTCGGGCAGGCTGAGCGCGGCGGCGATGGTGGCGGCCTCGGCCTCGGCGGCGTATCCGCCCTTGGTGAGGAACTCCGTCTCCAGGCGCTCGTACTTCTTCATCGCCTTCTCGCGGGTGGCGCCCTTGCCGTTCGCCATCCGCTCCTCGTTCTCCCGCATCTTGCGCAGGATCTCGTCGAGACCGCGGGCGGAGAGGATGCGGTCGCGGGCGAGTACGTCGAGGTCGCCGGTGCGCGGGTCCTGCGGCAGATAACCGACCTCGCCGGAGCGGGTGATGGTGCCGCCGACGGGGCTGCCCTCACCGGCGAGGCACTTGGTGAGGGTGGTCTTGCCCGCTCCGTTGCGGCCGACGAGGCCGACGCGGTCGCCCTTGGCGATACGGAAGGAGGCGGACTCGATGAGGATCCGGGCGCCGGCGCGCAGCTCGATGGCGGAAGCGGTGATCAAGGTAAAACTCCAGGGCGGGTGGACGGCGGACGGACGGCTACGGACTCACGACTCGACGCCGTTTACTCACACACAGGGAGATTTGCCATACGGCTCATTCTACTGGCGGTGTGCAACTGCTTTTGCGGCCGCCGATCACCTCGCCGGCACGGGCGGACATCCGGGACGGCCTCGACGCGGCGGCCGCGGCCGGCGACGACCGGATCCAGGGGAGGTTCCAGGGCCGGGTCGCACCGGAGTCCTGGACGCACGGCTCGGCCGCGCGGCGCCGGCCGTGGTTCACCACGGGCTTCCGCAGCGGCGACATGACCGACCGCAACACCTTCCGCTGAACCGGGCCACTGTCGGCGGCCGATGGAAGACTGAGACGCAGATCACAGAGATCGCAGAAACGGGTCACACAGTACGAGAAGGGGTGAGCGTCATGGCAGGCGCACCGGCCGGCGTTCCGACGATCTATCCGACGATTCTGTACGACGACGCGAAGGCCGCGATCAGGACCCTGACGGAGGGCCTCGGCTTCAAGCAGGAGGCGGTGTACGAGGGCGAGAACGGCCAGGTCCTCCATGCGGAGCTGTCCTGCGGCAACGGCAGGGTGATGCTCGGCTCCAAGGGCCGCGAGGGCGTCTTCGCCGAGGCGATGCGAGGGGCGGGCCCCGCCGGTGTCTACGTCGTGGTGGACGAGGTCGATGCGCACCACGCCCGGGCCGTGGAGCACGGGGTGGAGATCCTGATGCCGCCCACGGACCAGGACTACGGCTCGCGCGACTACATGGCGCGCGACGGGGAGGGCAATGTGTGGAGCTTCGGGACGTACGCACCCGGGTCGGCGGACTGACCGGACGGACGGCCGGCGGCACGGGCCGGACGGCGGCACGGGCCGGCTGACGGACACTCGGCCGGACGGGCTCCGGGGGGTCGGCCCCCGTCCGGCGTGGCCGTACGCGCTACGCGCCGCCCGTGTGCACCTGGAACGCGGCCCGGCGCACCGCTTTGGCCAGCGCGGGGTCCGGGTGCGCGGCGGCCAGGGCCACCAGGACCTGCACGGTGCGCGGGTGGCCGACGGCCCGCACCTCGTCCAGCAGCGCCGGGACCGTGCCCTGGACGGCCGAGTCGAGATGGCGGACCAGCAGGCCGGTCTCGCCGTGGTCGGCGACGGCCGCCGCGGTGTCGACCCACAGCCAGGTGGCTTCCTCCCGGCTGAGCACGTCCTGGGCGTCCTCGGGGTCGGCTCCCTCGTACTCGGCCAGCCAGAGCAGCGCGTAGGCGCGCAGCGAGACGTCGTCGACGACGGAGCGCACCTCGGGTTCCGCCGGGGCGCCCACGACCCGGAGTGCTTCGAAGGCGAGCCCGCGCAACAGCGCGTCCTCGCCGCGGGCCACGGCGAGGAGTTCGGCGACGGCGCTGCCGACGGGGCGGGCGGCGAGCCAGGCGCGGTATTCGTCGCGGGCCGGGCCGGGGGTGAGCCGGGCGCAGCCGAGCAGCATGTCGGCGGCGGACTGCTCGATGTTCCCGGCGGGGCTCTGGGCGGCGACGCAGATCTGTTCCAGCTTGACCCAGACCGCCCAGTTTCCGAGCGGGGTGAGGGTGGCGTGCCCGGCGCCGAGGGTGAGCGCGCCGACGGCGGCCAGCCCTTCCAGGGCCCAGTCGAGAAGAAGGGCGACCAGGGCGGCGGGGTGTGCGGCGGGGGCGGATTCGACCGGTACGGGCCGCGGCTGCGGTCCGTAGGGCACCTCGCAGCGCTCCTCGTGGAGTTCCGCGACGCGCTGGCCGAGCAGGTCCAGGAGGGCGGGCACGGTGACCGGGCCGGCCGAGAGCTGGAGGAGGGAGAGCACCTGGGGCACGGCCTCGACGGCCTCGGCGACCGCGGTGGACTCGATGCCCTCGGGCGCGGGATGGACGAGGGACCAGGCGTCGAAGAGCGCCACCCAGCCGCGGAGCACGGCGGAGTCGTCGCGGCCCCAGGCGCGCAGCCGCCAGCCGGGGCGTGCGGTACCGCCGTGCAGTTCGACGAGACCGGCGAGGCGGGCCCGGTCCCAGCCGGAGCGCACCTGGGCCGGGGACAACTCCAGGGCCGTCGCGGCCCGTTCGAGAGCCTGGGCGGCCGGCGGTGGAGCGCCGGGGATCGGGCCGTCGGCTGCCCAGTGGGCGATCCGTACGGCATCGGCGAGGACCGTCCTGGCCTGGCGGGCCAGTTCGGCCCGGGGCGGGGTGCCCTCCGGGGGGCGGGGGGCCGGCCTGGTCCGCCGGGTGGTCACGGCCTTGCGAGCGGTGGCAATGGGTCGCGGGCGGACAAGTCGCAGCCTGGAGTCGCGCGGAGTACGGGACGTCACGGGGAGCAGTCTTGCCCCTGACGGCCCGAAAGCCCAAACGGAACCCGAATTCGCGGGGACAAGGGCGTCGGCCGAGGTCCGGAACCAATCGGCCGATCCCTCGCAACAGGTCACATCAGGGGCGTGAGGAAGCGGCGCAGGGCCTCTTCGTAGTGGGCCGGGTCGGCATTCCACATGGCCGCATGCGGAGCCTGCGGTACGGCGTGCAGGGAGACCAGGTCCGGGCGGCGGGCGGCCAGCTCGCGGGACGGCTGCCAGGGGGCCAGGGTGTCGTCCGGGCCGTGGAAGATCAGGGTCGGGGCGCGCAGCTCCGCCGCGAGGGAGCCGTCCAGGAGCCGGGCACCGCGCAGCCCCGTCTGCCCCTGGGCGGCACGGACGGCGAGCGGCAGCAGGGCGGCCGGGATCCCGCGGGCGACGGCCAGGGCGCGCAGCGTGGTGACCCAGTCCAGGACCGGGGAATCGAGGACGAGACCACGGATCCGGTCGCGCAGCGCGGAGTTGACGGACGCGTGCAGTGCCATGGAGGCGCCGGTGGACCAGCCGTGCAGGACGACCCTCTCGGCTCCGTACCGCACGGCGAAGCGGATGGCCGCGTCCAGATCACGCCATTCGGATTCGCCGAGGTGGGCGAGACCGTCCGGGGAACGGGGGGCTCCGGCGTCGCCCCGGTAGGCCAGGTCGAGTACGGGCAGGTGCAGGTCGTCCAGGAACCCCATGACGTTCAGGGGGTGTTCCCTGGTGGTGCCGAGGCCGTGCACGGTGATGACCCAGGTGGTGCGGGCGCCGGGCAGGAACCAGGCGGGCAGCGCGCCGAGTTCGCCGGGGATCTCGACTTCCCGGTGGGCGAGGCCGAGGGCCGAGGAGGGGTCGCCGCTGTACAACTGCGGCGTGATGCGGACCTTGGCACCGGGTTCCAGGCTGCCGCGGTCGACCCGCTCCAGCCGGCGGACGACGGTGTCGGGGGCGTGATGGGCGTGTTCGATCACCGGGCCGACGACGGCGTGGACGTCGTCGCCCACGAGCCCGTACCTGCCGGGCCGCAGGGCCGCGAGGGAGCGGGTCAGGGTGATCTGTCCGGCGGCCGTGGCGTGCACGGTGAGCCTGCGGTCGGCCGGGAGCGGTCGTCCGGACGGCGTCCTGAGTGCGGCGTCGCTGGCGTACCGGCCGGCCGCGACAGCTGCCGCACCGACGCCGAGGATCGTGGTGACGGCCGCTGCCGTGACTGTTGCCGGGCGCACCGCTCCAGTGTCGTGGGGTGTGCCGCACTCTGCCACCGGACGGGACCGTCCGGTGGCGGGGAGGCGGGGGGCGGGCCGGCCGTACCGTCAGCCGGGTTGCCCGTATCCCTTCAGGGCTTCCTGTACGTCGCACAGCTGGGCCGGGGAGAGCAGGTTCGGGGTGTGTCCGGGCACGGAGCTCGCGGTGAGCCAGAGCCGGCAGAGCCATTCCAGCTGGGCGGTCCTGTCGTACGCCTCGTCCAGGGTGGCTCCGTAGGTGACGGTTCCGTGGTTCTGGAGCAGGCAGCCCGTCCGGCCGCGCAGGGCGGTGAGCATGTTCTCGGCCAGTTCCCCGGTCCCGTAGCGCGCGTAGGCCGCGACCCGGACGGAGCCCCCGAACATGGCGACGGCGTAGTGGACCGGGGGGACCTCGGGGACCAGGGTGGAGACGGCCGTGGCATGCACCGCGTGGGTGTGGACGACGGCGGCCGCCCCGCTGTTCCGGTAGACCGCGAGGTGGAGCGGGAGTTCGCTGGTCGGCGCCAGTGCGCCGAGGACGCGGTTGCCTTCCAGATCGACGCCGACCGCGTCCTCGGGGCCGAGCCGGTCGTACGGCACTCCGCTCGGGGTGACCAGGACCGTCCCGCCGACCCGGGCCGACACGTTTCCCGAGGTCCCGACGACGAGGCCGTCCGCCGCCGTCCTGCGGGCGGTGGCGACGACACCCTCCCAGGCCCGTTCGATCGCGTCCCGCTGCTGATCGCTCATGCGGAGATCCTGTCAGCCCGGAGGGCGAACGGACACACGGTCGGCCGATATGTGACCGTCACATAGAAGAGGTGACCGTCACATATCGGAGAAGTTCGCCACAGGGGTGCCGAGCAGCCGAAAGGCGGCCTCACAGGGCCCATCCCGGCCCGTACCGCCCCCGGGCGGCAACCGGAGGAGAAACAGAGCGGCCCGACTCCGTTTGGAGTCACCACAGTGACCCATCCAGTTCATCTTCCGTTCACTCAGGTTGCCTACGGTCCACGTGCCAATGACGTCGAACGATTGCCTGGGTAAATGGAACACATCACGCTGCTCCTCGCGATTGTGATCGTGACAGCTCTAGTGTTCGATTTCACAAACGGTTTCCACGACACCGCCAACGCGATGGCGACCACCATCTCGACCGGCGCACTCAAACCGAAGACAGCGGTGGCCATGTCCGCCGTTCTCAACCTCGTCGGCGCGTTCCTGTCCGTGGAGGTCGCCAAGACGATCTCCGGCGGGATCATCAACGAGGACGGGCTGCGGACAGAAGTCATCTTCGCGGCACTCGTCGGCGCCATCCTGTGGAATCTGCTGACCTGGCTGGTCGGACTGCCGTCCAGCTCCTCGCACGCCCTGTTCGGCGGCCTGATCGGCGCGGCGGTGATGTCGGCGGGCTGGTCGTCGGTCAACGGCGGCACCGTCGTCACCAAGGTGCTGCTCCCCGCGGTCGCCGCCCCGATCGTCGCAGGTCTGGCCGCGCTGCTGGCCACCCGGCTGACGTACCGGATCGGCGGGAAGATCCGCAACGACGCCCAGGAGAAGGCCACCGCAAAGGGCTACCGTGCCGGTCAGATCGCCTCGGCCGGACTGGTCTCCCTCGCCCACGGCACCAACGACGCGCAGAAGACCATGGGCATCATCACCCTCGCGCTGGTCACCGGTGGCGTCCTGCACCCCGGCTCCAACCCGCCGGTCTGGGTCATCGTCTGCGCCGGTACGGCCATCGCGCTCGGCACCTACCTGGGCGGCTGGCGCATCATCCGCACCATGGGCAGCGGCCTCACCGATCTCAGGCCGCCGCAGGGCTTCGCCGCCCAGACCAGTGCGGCCACGGTCATCCTGGCCTCCTCGCACCTCGGCTTCTCCCTCTCCACCACCCAGTCCTGCTCCGGCGCCGTGATGGGCGCGGGCCTCGGCCGCCGGGGCGGCGTGGTCCGCTGGTCCACCGCCACCCGGATGTTCGTCGCCTGGGGCCTGACCCTGCCGGCCGCGGGCCTGGTCGGCGCGGGCGCGGAACTCCTCACCAAGCAGGGCACCTGGGGCGTCGTCGTCGTCGCGGTGCTGCTGGTCGCGGGCTCCGGGACGATCTGGCTGGTGTCGCGCCGCAAGCCGGTCGGCCACGGCGACGTCGCACCGACGGGCGGCGACGCCGAGCCCGCGGGCGTCGTCACGACGGCCATCGCCGCCGTCATCCCGCCGCCCACCGTGGCGCAGGCGACGGCCCAGGACCTCAAGACCACCATTCCGGCCCCGGCCGGGACCACTCCGGACCCGGCGCGACCCGCCACCGTCTAGGCCGTCCGCCCGGACCCGGCCGTCCGTCCGTCTAAGGATTTCAGCATGAAAATCGACTGGGCAGCCCTCGGCTCCGTCTTCGGCGTCTCCCTCGTCGTCACCGTCGCGCTGGTGGGCCTCTTCACCCTGGGCATCGTCGGCCTCTCCAAGCAGCCCGAACCGGCGGCACAGGGCGGCTCCGGCGGCTCGCTGCTGCTGGCCCGCGCCGGCGCGTACGTCTGCTTCGCGCTGTGCGCCGCGGCGGTCGCGTACGGGATCTATCTGATCGTCGCCTGAGCACTCCCCCGCCCACTCCCCCGTCGGGCCGGACACCCCTGGTGTGTCCGGCCCGTTGTGGTGTGCCCCGGCCCGGTGTGGGCCTCAGCACACTGCGCCGTCGCAGGTCAACGGCAGGTTGACGGGCGATCGCAGAGCGTGGTGGACTGCCGGAGCCAATTACGGCGACAGCAGAGGAAGCCGGTGCGAATCCGGCGCGGTCCCGCCACTGTCACCGGGGAGCAGTCCCCCACACCGGAAGTCACGGCGCGCGCGAGCGGGCTGGAAGGCCGGGGGAACTGCGGATCCGGGAGCCAGGAGACTCTCGTCGCCGGTCACGTCGAACCAGGGCGCGGACCCTGAGTGAGGACATATCGCCATGCCTGGCTGCCGTGCGTCCGTTGCTGTGGCGCTCTCGTCGAGAGCCGCCTGTACGAAGGTCCTCCGAGGCGCGTCGGCCGGTTGAGCCGTGCGTGCCGATCGCATCTTCGCGTACGGCGCCACGGCCGGTCTGATCGGCGATCTGCTGCTCGGTGACCCCCGCAGGGGGCATCCGGTCGCCGCCTTCGGGCGGGCCGCGGCGGGCGTCGAGCGCCGTCTGTGGCGCGACCACCGCGGGTGGGGCGCGCTGCACACCCTTGTCTGCGCCGGAGGCGCCGCGGGTGGTGCCGCGCTGATCACCCGTGCCGTGCGCGGCCGCCCCGCCGCCTCCGTCGCGCTGACCGCGGCCGCCACCTGGTCCGTCGTCGGCGGTACGTCCCTGGGGCGTGAGGCCCGGACCATCGGCGCCGCCCTGGCCGCCGGTGACATCGAGCGTGCCCGCGAGCGGCTGCCGCATCTGTGCGGGCGGGACCCGCACTCCCTCGACGGGCCGCAGATCGCCCGTGCCGTGGTGGAGTCGGTGGCCGAGAACACCTCGGACGCCGTGGTCGGCGCCCTGGTGTGGGGCGCGCTGGCCGGTGTGCCCGGGCTCGTCGGCTTCCGGGCCGCCAACACCCTCGACGCCATGGTCGGCCACAAGTCGGCCAGGCACCGTCGCTACGGCTGGGCCTCGGCCCGTCTCGACGACCTCGCGGGTTGGCCGGGTGCCCGGCTCACGGCCCTGCTCGCGGTGGCCGCCGGCGGGCGGCCACGTGGCGCGGTACGGGCCTGGCGGGCCGACGCGGCCAAGCACCCGAGCCCCAACGCGGGGCCGGTGGAGGCCTCGTTCGCGGGTGCGCTCGGCGTACGGCTCGGCGGGACCCTCGCATACGGCGGCCGGGTCGAGCACCGTCCCGTCCTGGGCGGGGAGACGGGCCGGACGGTGGAGACCGAGGACATCGAACGCGCGGTACGGCTGTCGCGCCGGGTGAGCGCGCTGGCCCTCGGCGTGTGCGTGGCGGGACGGCTGGGCGCGGGCCTCGCCGCACGGCGGATCGCGGGCCGCCGGGCCGCGGGAACCCATGGGGCAGGAACGCGCATCGCAGGACGGAGACGGACATGAGCGGCGGACTGCTGGTCGCCGGAACCACCTCGGACGCGGGCAAGAGCGTCGTCACGGCAGGCATCTGCCGCTGGCTCGTGCGCCGGGGCGTGAAAGTGGCGCCCTTCAAGGCGCAGAACATGTCGCTGAACTCGTTCGTCACCCGCGAGGGTGCCGAGATCGGCCGCGCCCAGGCCATGCAGGCACAGGCCGCCCGGGTGGAGCCGACGGCGCTGATGAACCCGGTCCTGCTCAAGCCCGGCGGCGACCGCTCCAGTCAGGTCGTCCTGATGGGCAGGCCGGTGGGCGAGATGAGCGCCCGCGGCTACCACGGGGGCCGGCAGGAAGCGCTGCTCTCCACGGTCGTGGACTGTCTGGAGCAGCTTCGGGGCACGTACGACGCGGTGATCTGCGAGGGGGCGGGCAGTCCGGCCGAGATCAATCTGCGGCGCACGGACATCGTGAACATGGGCATCGCCCGGGCGGCCCGCTTCCCGGTCGTGGTCGTCGGCGACATCGACCGCGGGGGCGTCTTCGCCTCGTTCTTCGGTACGACCGCGCTGCTCGACGCCGAGGACCAGTCGCTGATCGCTGGGTACCTCGTCAACAAGTTCCGGGGTGACGTGTCGCTGCTGGAGCCGGGCCTGGAAATGCTGCGCGGGATCACCGGGCGGCAGACGTACGGGGTGCTGCCCTTCGCCCACGGCCTCGGCATCGACGAGGAGGACGGGCTGCGGCCCGCTTTCAAGAACGGCACTGCGCTGCGCGGAGCCGTACGCGAATCGGTCGTCGCGCCGCCGTACGGCGACGAGGTGCTGCGCGTCGCGGTGTGCGCCGTGCCCCTGATGTCGAACTTCACCGACGTGGACGCGCTGGCCGCCGAACCGGGCGTCGTCGTCCGGTTCGTGGACCGCGCCGAGGAACTGGCCGACGCCGACCTCGTCATCGTGCCGGGCACCCGCGCCACCGTGAAGGCGCTGTCCTGGCTGCGCGAGCGCGGCCTCGCCGACGCCCTGGTGCGACGCGCCGCCGAGGGCCGGCCGGTCCTCGGGATCTGCGGCGGCTTCCAGATCCTCGGCGAGCACATCGAGGACGAGGTGGAGTCGCGGGCCGGGCAGGTCGACGGCCTCGGCCTGCTGCCCGTACGCGTCCGCTTCGCCCGCGAGAAGACTCTCGCCCGTCCCGTCGGCGAGGCGCTCGGCGCCCCTGTCGAGGGGTACGAGATCCACCACGGCGTCGCCGCGGTACACGGCGGGGAAGCGTTCATCTCCGATGACCAAGGACGCAGCCTCGACGGATGCCGGGCCGGCGCCGTGTGGGGCACCCACTGGCACGGCTCGCTGGAGAGCGACGCGTTCCGCCGCCGCTTCCTCACCGAGATCGCGCGGACCGCCGGCCGGCGCTTCGTCCCCGCCCCCGACACCTGTTTCGCCGCGCTGCGCGAGGAACAGCTGGACCGCCTCGGCGACCTCATCGAAGAACACGCGGACACCGACGCGCTGCTGCGGCTCATCGAGTCGGGCGCGCCGTCAGGACTTCCCTTCATCGCCCCCGGAGCACCTGGAGCACGCGCATGAACGCCCCTATGAGCACCGTGCTGTTGTTGTCGACCGCCGACACGGATCTCCTCGCCGCGCGCGCCTCCGGCGCGCCGTACCGCATCGGCAACCCCACCCGCGTCGACGCCCGCGAGGAACTCCCCGCACTGATCGAGGGCTCCTCCGTCGCCGTCGTCCGTCTCCTCGGTGGCAAGCGCGCCTGGGAGGACGGGCTGGCCGTCCTCAAGGCGTCCGGCATCCCGACCGTGCTGCTGGGCGGCGAGGCCGTCCCGGACGCGGAGCTGATGGCCGAATCGTCCGTACCGGCCGGTGTGGTCGCCGAGGCGCTGCGCTATCTCGTGGAGGGCGGCCCCGGCAACCTCGCCGAGCTGGCCCGCTTCCTCTCCGACACCGTCCTGCTGACCGGCCACGGCTTCGCCGGGCCGCAGAAGATGCCCGAGTGGGGCCTGCACGGCGACCGCGCGTTCATTGAGGGCCGCCCGACCGTCGGGGTGCTCTTCTACCGGGCGCACCAGCTGTCCGGGAACACCTCGTTCGTGGACGTCCTGTGCGACGCGGTCGAGGCCCGTGGCGCCAACGCCCTGCCGGTGTACTGCGGTTCGCTGCGCGGCGCGGACGCCGGTCTCTACGAGCTGCTCGGCAGGGCGGACGCCCTGGTCGCCACGGTTCTCGCGGCGGGCGGCACCCGCGCGTCGGACGCCTCCGCCGGGGGCGACGACGAGGCCTGGGACATCGGCGCGCTCGCCGATCTGGACATCCCCGTGCTCCAGGGCCTGTGCCTGACCTCGTCGCGCGCCGCGTGGGAGGCGTCGGACGCCGCCCTCTCCCCCATGGACGCCGCGATGCAGGTCGCGATCCCGGAGTTCGACGGCCGGCTGATCACCGTCCCGTTCTCCTTCAAGGAACAGGGCCCGGACGATGTGCCGGTGTACCGCGCCGACCCCGAACGCGCCGCGCGCGTCGCCGGAATCGCGGTGCGCCACGCCGTCCTCGGGCACCGGACGAACGCCGAGAAGAAGCTCGCCCTCGTCTTCACCGCCTACCCGACCAAGCACTCCCGCGTCGGCAACGCCGTCGGCCTGGACACGCCCGCGTCCGCGGTACGGGTCCTGGACGCCCTGCGCGACGCCGGTTATGGAGTCGACGGGCACCCCGACAACGGCGACGAGCTCATCCACCGCCTGATCAACGCCGGTGGCCACGACGTCGAGTGGCTGACCGAGGAGCAGCTCGCGGCCGCCCCCGCGCGCGTCCCGCTCGCCGACTACCGGGCCTGGTTCGACACGCTGGCGCCAAAGCTGCGCGACTCGATGCTGGAGCACTGGGGCGAACCGCCGGGCTCGCTGTACGTGGACGGGGACGAGATCGTCCTCGCCTCGCTCCAGTTCGGGAATGTGGTGGTGCTGATCCAGCCGCCGCGCGGCTTCGGCGAGAACCCGATCGCGATCTACCACGACCCGGACATGCCGCCGTCGCACCACTACATGGCGACGTACCGCTGGCTGGAGAACTCGTTCGGCGCGGACGCCGTCGTCCATATGGGCAAGCACGGCACGATGGAGTGGCTGCCGGGCAAGGGCCTCGGCCTGTCCGCCGGGTGCGGCCCCGACGCCGTACTCGGCGAACTGCCGCTGATCTACCCGTTCATCGTCAACGACCCGGGCGAGGGCACCCAGGCCAAGCGGCGTGGGCACGCCACGGTGGTGGACCATCTGGTGCCGCCGATGGCGCGCGCCGACACCTATGGCGACCTGGCCAAACTGGAGCAGCTGCTCGACGAGTACGCGCTGGTCAGCGATCTCGATCCGGCGAAGGCCCCGTCGGTGCGGGCCCAGATCTGGACACTGGTGAAGGCCGCCGAGCTGCACCACGACCTCCATGTCGACGAACAGCCGGGCGATGACGACTTCGATTCGTTCGTCATGCACATCGACGGCTACCTCTGCGAGATCAAGGACGTCCAGATCCGGGACGGCCTGCACGTCCTGGGCGGCGGTCCCGTCGACGAGGCGCGGGTCAACCTGGTGCTGGCCGTGCTGCGCGCCTCCCAGGTGTGGGGCGGAAGGGCGAACGCGCTGCCGGGGCTGCGGGCGTCGATCGCCGAGCACTTCGGTCTCGGCGAGAAGGAGTTGCTGGCCGAGCCGGGTGCCGCGGTGAAGGTGCCGGTCGAGCTGACCGAGCTGGTCGACGGCCCGGCGCGCACCGGTGCGGACGCGATCGACCTGCTGGAGCGGCTGTGCCGCCGACTCGCGGAGGGCATGGAGGAGCGCGGCTGGGACACCGCGGCCGCGCCGGGGCTGGTGCGGGAGGTCCTGGGCTGCGAACTCCCGGATGCCGTGGCCGTGCTGGGCTTCGCGTGCGAGGAGGTCGTACCGCGGCTGGCCCGGACGACGGACGAGATCGACCACATCCTGCGCGCCCTGGACGGCGGCTTCGTACCGGCCGGCCCGTCCGGATCGCCCACCCGCGGCCTCGTCAATGTGCTGCCGACCGGGCGCAACTTCTACTCGGTCGACCCGAAGGCGATTCCGTCCCGGCTGTCGTGGGAGGTCGGGCAGTCGCTCGCCGACTCCCTGATCGCCCGGTATCTCGCCGACACGGGCGACTACCCGAGGTCGGTCGGTCTGACCGTGTGGGGCACCTCGGCCATGCGTACGCAGGGCGACGACATCGCGGAGATCCTGGCGCTGCTCGGCTGCCGGCCGGTGTGGGACGACGCGTCGCGCCGGGTGACCGGCTTCGAGGTCGTGCCGGTGAGCGAGCTGGGCCGCCCGCGCATCGATGTGACCGTGCGGATCTCCGGGTTCTTCCGGGACGCGTTCCCGCATGTGGTGGGGCTGATCGACGACGCGGTGCGGACGGTGGCGGAGCTGGACGAGCCGGCCGACGCCAACTACGTCCGGGCGCACGCCGATGAGGACACGGCGGTCCATGGCGACCGGCGACGGGCCACGGCACGCGTCTTCGGGTCCAAGCCGGGGGCGTACGGAGCGGGGCTGCTGCCGCTGATCGACGCCCGGAACTGGCGGTCGGACGCGGATCTGGCCGAGGTGTACGCGGTCTGGGGCGGTTACGCGTACGGGCGCGGGCTCGACGGGCGGGCGGCGCGCGGCGACATGGAGACGGCGTTCCGGCGGATCGCGGTGGCGGCGAAGAACGTCGACACGCGCGAGCACGACCTGGTCGACGCGGACGACTACTTCCAGTACCACGGCGGCATGGTCGCCATGGTGCGGCATCTGACCGGCGAGTCGCCCGAGGCGTACGTCGGCGACAGTGCCACGCCGGACCAGGTGAAGACGCGGACGCTGGGCGAGGAGACCCACCGGGTGTTCCGGGCGCGGGTGGTGAACCCGCGGTGGATGGCCGCCATGCGGCGGCACGGCTACAAGGGCGCCTTCGAGATGGCCGCGACCGTGGACTACCTGTTCGGGTACGACGCGACGGCGGGCGTCGTCGACGACTGGATGTACGAGAAGCTGTCGGCGGAGTACGTCTTCGACCCGGAGAACCGGGAGTTCATGCAGAAGTCCAACCCCTGGGCGCTGCGCGGGATTTCGGAGCGGCTGCTGGAGGCGGCCGAGCGGGGGCTGTGGGCGGAGCCGGACCAGGAGACCCTGGAGCGGCTCCGGCAGACCTACCTTGAGATCGAGGGCGACCTGGAGGGAGAGGAGTGACCTCTTCGCATCCCCGCGAGTGCGGGGAGCACCGCAGCTGCGGCCGCGGCTCGCCCTCGCCGGGAGGACCATCCCCGCATGTGCGGGGAGCAGGTTTCGATCACGCGGTCCCACAGCTCGGACATGCGTCACGCTGCCACAAGTCATCCGAAGGAGTGATCGTCGTATGAGCACGCCCTATCCGTTCACAGCCGTCGTCGGACAGGACGACCTGCGGTTGGCTTTGCTGCTGAACGCGGTGTCACCACAGGTGGGCGGCGTTCTCGTACGAGGGGAGAAGGGGACCGCGAAGTCGACTGCGGTCCGGGCATTGGCCGCGCTGATGCCGGAGATCGAGGTCGTACCCGGCTGCCGTTTCTCCTGCGACCCCGCGATCCCGGACCCATCGTGCCCTGACGGGCCGCATGAGCCCCGCCCCGGGGCACAGCGCCCCACTGCGCTCGTCGAACTTCCGGTCGGCGCCTCGGAGGACCGGCTGGTCGGCGCCCTCGATATCGAGCGGGCGCTCGCGGAGGGGGTCAAGTCCTTTGAGCCAGGCCTGCTCGCCTCGGCGAACCGCGGGATCCTGTACGTCGACGAGGTCAATCTTCTCCATGACCATCTCGTCGACCTGCTGTTGGACGCGGCCGCGATGGGCGCCTCGTACGTCGAACGCGAGGGTGTCTCCGTACGGCATGCGGCGCGCTTCCTGCTCGTCGGGACCATGAATCCCGAGGAAGGCGAGTTGCGACCCCAATTGTTGGACCGTTTCGGGCTGACTGTGGAGGTCGCGGCCTCGCGGCAACCGGAAGAGCGGGTGGAGGTCGTACGGCGACGGCTCGGGTACGACGACGATCCCGACGTTTTCGCCGCGCGTTGGGCGGACGAGGAGGACGCCGTACGCCAACGGATCGTGGCGGCACGGGCGTTGCTGCCGTCGGTGCGGCTCGGGGACGGGGCGTTGCGGCAGATCGCGGCCACCTGCGCGGCCTTCGAGGTCGACGGGATGCGCGCGGACATCGTGATGGCGCGGACGGCCACCGCGCTGGCCGCCTGGGCGGGACGTACGGATGTGCTGGCCGAGGACGTCCGGCAGGCCGCTCTGCTCGCGCTCCCCCACCGGCGTCGGCGCAACCCCTTCGACGCGCCGGGCCTGGACGAGGACAAGCTCGACGACACGCTGGAGCAGAACAGCGGCCAGGACGACGACCCGGACCCGGACGGCCCCGGTGGCGGCGGCCGGCCCCCGCAGGGCGACGGGCCCGGCACGCCGCCGCAGCCCGGGGGCGAGGCCGATGACACGCCCGCGCAGTCCGTGCCCGAGCAGGGGCAGGGGCAGGGGCAGCAGTCCTCCGGAGGCGGTGAGCAGCAGCCGGTACGGGCTGCCGAGCCGTTCCGTACGAGGATGCTGAGCGTGCCGGGTCTGGGCGAGGGCGCGGCGGGGCGACGGTCCCGGGCACGCACCGAGCACGGGCGTACGACCGGTGCGCGGCGTCCGCAGGGCGCCCTGACCAAGCTGCATCTGGCGGCGACCGTGCAGGCCGCCGCCCCGCATCAGCGGGCGCGGGGGCGGTCGGGGCGGGGGCTGGTGGTCCGGCGGGACGATCTGCGGCAGGCGACCCGGGAGGGGCGCGAGGGGAACCTCGTGCTGTTCGTGGTGGACGCCTCCGGGTCGATGGCCGCCCGGCAGCGGATGAGTGCCGTGAAGGGAGCCGTCCTTTCGCTGCTGCTGGACGCGTACCAGCGGCGGGACAAGGTCGGGCTGGTCACCTTCCGGGGCAGGGACGCCGAGGTGGTGCTTCCGCCCACGTCGTCGGTGGACGCGGCGGCGGCGCGGCTGGAGATGCTGCCGACCGGCGGGCGCACGCCGGTGGCGGCCGGGCTGTTGAAGGCCCATGAGGTGCTGCGGGTGGAGCGGCTGCGTGATCCTTCGCGGCGGCCGTTGCTGGTCGTGGTGACCGACGGGCGGGCGACCGGGGGGCCCGAGCCGGTGGCGCTGGCGTCGCGGGCGGCGCGGCTGCACGAGGCGGAGGGCATCGCGTCCGTCGTCGTGGACTGCGAGTCGGGGCCCGTACGGCTCGGGCTCGCGGGCGCCCTGGCACGCGATCTCGGCGGCACCGCCGTGACGCTCGACGCGCTGCGGGCCGACTCGATCGCCGGTCTGGTCAAGGACGTTCGGGGAACCGGCAGGAGGGCCGCGTAATGCCGCAGGGACAGCCGGCCACCGTGCCGGACGACGGGCTCACCACCCGTCAGCGCCGTAACCGTCCGCTGCTGGTGGTGCACACCGGCATCGGGAAGGGGAAGTCGACGGCGGCCTTCGGGCTCGCGCTGCGCGCCTGGAATCAGGGGTGGCCGATCGGCGTCTTCCAGTTCGTCAAGTCGGCGAAGTGGAAGGTAGGCGAGGAGAACGCGCTGAAGGTCCTCGGGGCGAGCGGCGAGGGCGGCTCCGTCGCCTGGCACAAGATGGGCGAGGGCTGGTCGTGGGTGCAGCGCGACAGGCAGCTGAACAACGAGGAGGCGGCGCGCGAGGGCTGGGAGCAGGTCAAGCGCGACCTGGCCGCCGAGACGTACCGGCTGTACGTCCTCGACGAGTTCGCGTACCCGATGCACTGGGGCTGGGTCGACACCGACGAGGTGATCGAGGTGCTGCGGAACCGTCCCGGTACGCAGCATGTGGTCGTCACCGGGCGCAACGCGCCGCCGAAGCTGGTGGAAGCCGCCGATCTGGTGACCGACATGTCGAAGGTCAAGCACCCGATGGACGCCGGTCAGAAGGGTCAGCGGGGCATCGAATGGTGAGGGGACCGCGGTGAACGTTCCGCGTCTGGTGATCGCCGCGCCCTCCTCGGGGAGCGGCAAGACCACGGTGGCCACGGGGCTGATGGCGGCCTTCGCCGGGCGGGGCCTCGCCGTATCCGCGCACAAGGTCGGGCCCGACTACATCGATCCGGGGTATCACACCCTGGCCACGGGGCGGCCGGGCCGCAATCTCGACGCCTACATGTGCGGTCCGGAGCTGGTCGCTCCGCTGTTCGCGCACGGGGCGCTCGGCTGCGATCTGGCGGTCGTCGAGGGGGTGATGGGGCTGTACGACGGGGCTGGAATCCAGGCAGGGCACGAAGCGCTCGGGCAGGGTGGTGGCGGGCGACGGGCCGGGCAGGGCGAGCTGGCGTCCACCGCCCAGGTCGCGAAGCTGCTGCGGGCGCCCGTGGTGCTGGTCGTCGACGCGTCGTCGCAGTCGCGGTCCGTGGCCGCGCTGGTGCACGGGTTCGCCTCGTGGGATCCGCAGGTGCGGATCGGCGGGGTGATCCTCAACAAGGTGGGCTCGCAGCGGCACGAGGTGCTGTTGCGGGAGGCGCTGGACGAGTCGGGTGTGCCGGTGCTGGGGGTGCTGCGGCGGGCGGAGCGGGTGGCTGTGCCGTCACGGCATCTGGGGCTGGTGCCGGTGGCCGAGCGGCGGGGCGACGCGGTGGACGCTGTCGCGGCGATGGCGGACCGGGTGCGGGCGGGGTGCGACCTGGACGCGGTCATGGCGTTGGCGCGGTCGGCGCCCGCGGTGCCGGGTGAGGTGTGGGACGCGGCGGAGGCGGTGGGCGGCGTCCGCGACGGGGCCGGTCCCCGGCCCGGAAGGGTCGCCGTCGCGGCCGGGGCCGCGTTCACGTTCTCCTACGCCGAGCACACCGAGCTGCTGGCCGCCGCCGGGGCCGAGGTCGTGCCGTTCGATCCGTTGCGGGACGAGGCATTGCCCGAGGGCACGCGCGGGCTGGTCGTCGGGGGCGGGTTCCCCGAGGTGTACGCCCCCGAGCTGTCGGCCAACGAGCCGTTGCGCAAGGCCGTCGCGGAGCTGGCGGCCTCGGGGGCCCCGGTGTCCGCCGAGTGTGCGGGGCTGCTGTATCTGGCGCGTTCGCTCGACGGGCTGCCGATGTGCGGGGTCCTCGACGCCGAGGCACGGATGTCCGAACGGCTGACGCTGGGCTACCGGGAGGCCGTGGCGGTCTCCGACAGTGTGCTGGCGGTGCCCGGGACGCGGGTGCGCGGTCACGAGTTCCACCGGACCGTGCTGGAGCCGGGCGCCGGGGCCGCACCGGCGTGGGGCCTGCATCAGCCGGAGCGGCGGGTGGAGGGGTTCGTGCAGCGGGGCGTGCACGCGAGTTATCTGCATACGCATGGGGCTTCGGCGCCCGGCATGATCCGCCGATTCGTTGAGAGGTGCAAGGGATGAACCACGGTCTCGGTACGAGCAGGCTGGTCGGTGTCGGCGTGGGCCCCGGTGACCCGGAGCTGGTGACCGTCAAGGGTGTGAACGCGCTGCGGGATGCCGCGGTCGTCGTGGTGCCGGTGATGGACACCGGTGAGCGGGGGCGGGCGGAGGCGACCGTGCTGCACTATGTGGCGGCCGAGAAGGTCGTGCGTGTGGTGTTCGCGCTCAATGAGCGGACGGACCGGGCACGCCGGGAGGCGGCGTGGGACGCGGCGGGCGAGCGGGTCGCCGCGTTGCTGCGTACGCATGGCTCGGTGGCGTTCGCGACGATCGGCGACCCCAATGTGTACTCGACGTTCACCTATCTCGCGCACACGATAGGTGAGCTGCTGCCGGGGACGGCCGTGGAGACCGTGCCCGGGATCACGGCCATGCAGGATCTGGCCGCCCGCAGCGGTGCGGTGCTGACGGAGGGCACGGAGCCGTTGACACTGGTGCCGGTGACGGCGGGGGCCGCGGCGCTGAAGGAGGCCCTCGAAGGTCCCGGGACGGTCGTCGCGTACAAGTTCGGCCGGCTGGCCGCGGAGGTGGCCACGGCGCTGCGGGAGACGGGCCGTACCGAGGACGCGGTCTGGGGTTCCGCGCTCGGGCTGCCCGAGGAGTCGATCCGGCCGGCGGCGGAGCTGGCCGAGGGGCCGTTGCCGTATCTGTCGACGCTGATCGCGCCCGCGCCGCGCGACGGCGGGCGGGGCGGGAAATTGTGAGCTGCCCGGGTGCGGCGCGGTGGTCAGTCCGCGATGCCCACGACCAGCCAGATGAAACCCACCCCGGCCACCGTGCACAGCAGCGTGGAGCGGGCCGGGTGTTCGTGGTGTGCCTCGGGGAGGATCTCGGCGGCGGCGAGGTAGAGCAGTACGCCGCCGAAAAAGCCGAGGTAGCAGCCGAGCGGTTCCTCCGGAAGGGTGAACAGCAGCGTCGTCGCGGCGCCCACGAGCGGTGCCAGGGCATCGGCGAACAGCATGAGCAGGGCCTTGCGGCGGGCGTTCCCGTACAGGCTGGTGATCGTGTAGGTGTTGAAGCCGTCGGCGAAGTCGTGCGTGATGACGGCGAGGGCGACGGCGGCTCCCATGCCCGCACCCACCTGGAAGGCCGCGCCGAGCGCGACGCCGTCCATCAGGCTGTGGCCGACCATCGCCGCCGCCGCCGTGAGTCCGACCTGCGGCACCCGCTCCTCGCCCGCGCCGTGTGCCGCCTGGCGCACCGCGAGCAGACGCTCCACCAGATGGGCGGCGAGGAAGCCGCCCACGAACAGCAGCAGGGCGGCGGGGACGCCGAAGACGGGCTCGCCCGCGGCGTCGACCGCCTCCGGCAGCAGGTCCAGGCCGACCACTCCGAGCATCAGTCCGCCGGCGAAGCCGAGCACCAGATGGCGGCGGTCGGTGACGCGTTGGGCGGCCCAGCCGCCGGCCAGGGTCATCAGGAACGCGCCGAGCGCGACGAACACCGCCATGCGCTCTTGCTAGCCGATTGAACCGGGTGCGCGCATCTCAGCGCGCACCGCCAGCTGTTCCACCGTTCCGTCCCCCTGTCCCGTTTAATATCCCTTTTCCCGAAAGGACCCCGCCCCATGTCCGAAGCAGTCGACGCAGCCGGCGCGGCCGGCGCGCCCACCCGCGGCAGAGTGACGTTCGTCGGTGCCGGCCCCGGCGCCGCCGATCTGCTGACCTTCCGGGCGGCGCGGGCCATCGCGGATGCCGACATCGTCATCTGGGCGGCGAGCCTGGTGCAGGCGGAGGTTCTGGAGCACGCCCGGGAGGGCGCGGAGGTCCTCGACTCGGCGCAGATGTCGCTGGAGCAGGTCGTCGCCGTGTACGAACGCGCGGCCGCCGAGGGGCTGAAGGTGGCCCGCATCCACTCCGGCGACCCGGCGCTGTGGGGCGGTACGCAGGAACAGGTCGACCGGTGTGCCGGGTTGGGAGTGGCGGTCGAGATCGTGCCGGGGGTGTCGTCGTTCTCGGCGGTCGCGGCGATCGCGCAGCGGGAGCTGACGATTCCGGAGGTCGCGCAGTCCGTGATCCTGACCCGTCTCGGCGGCGGCAAGACGCCGATGCCGCCGGGTGAGGAGGTACGGGAGTTCGCGCGTCACGGCACGACGATGGCGCTGTTCCTGTCGGCGGCGCGATCCGGGCAGCTCACCCAGGAGCTCCTGGAGGGCGGTTATCCGACGTCGACGCCGGTCGTGATCGCGTACCAGGCGACCTGGCCGGAGGAGCTGATCCTGCACTGCACGATCGAGACGCTGGAGGAGACGGTCAAGGAGCACAAGCTCTGGAAGCACACCCTCTTCCTGGTCGGTCCGGCGCTGTCGGCGTCCGGGACGCGTTCGCACCTCTACCACCCGGGGCACTTCCACGGTTTCCGCAAGGCCGACAAGGCGGCGCGGGCCCAGCTGCGGGCCCAGCGGTCCGGCTCGTGACCGGGATCTCCCACGCCGGGACCGCCGCGCCGATCCTGGTCCTCGGTACGGGGACGGGCGAGCCGCTCGGTCAGGAGGCCCGTCGGGCGCTGGCCTCGGCCACGCTGGTGGTCGGCGCCCGGCGTCATCTGGAAGCCGCGGAACCATCGGCGCGGACCGGGCGGACCGGGCGGGCCGAGCGGGCCGAGCGGGCCGAGCGGGCCGAGCGAATCGTCCTCGGTCCGCTGGCGCCCGCGCTCGACCGGATCGCGGAGCACGCGCCCGGTAACGGGGCGCGGGTCGTCGTGCTGGCCTCCGGCGACCCCGGGTTCTTCGGGATCGTACGGGCTCTGACGGAGCGTTTCGGGGCGGCCGCGCTCGATGTGCGGCCGGGCGCACCGTCCGTCGCGGTCGCGTTCGCCCGGCTCGGGCTGGCATGGGACGACGCGGTCGTGGTCAGCGCGCACGGCCGCGACCCGAGGACCGCGGTGAACGTGTGCCTGGCGCACCCGAAGGTGGCCGTCCTGACCGGGCCCGGGGCCGGGCCCGCGGAGCTGGCGGCCGGGCTGGCGCACGGAACCGAGGGGCGCACCCTGGTCGTCGCGACGGCGCTCGGCGATCCGGAGCGGGAGCGGGTCGAGCGGCTGACTCCCGCCGAGGCACTGGCCCGTGACTGGCCGGATCCGGTGAGTGTGGTGCTGTGCCTGGACGAGTCCCGGGTGCTCTCCCCGGTACGGACCGTCGCGGGAGCGGCGGCCGGGCCCGGCCGGTGGGCGCTGGACGAGGCGGAGTTCGAGCACCGCGACTCGATGATCACCAAGTTCGAGGTGCGGGCACTGGCGCTGGCCCGGCTGGGTCCGCGCACCGGGGACCTGGTGTGGGACATCGGTGCGGGTTCGGGTTCCGTGGCGGTGGAGTGCGCGCGGCTCGGCGCGGCCGCCGTCGCCGTGGAGAAGACCCCGGACGGGATCGGCCGGATCAGGGCGAACGCGGCCGCGCACGGGGTGTACGTGCACGCGGTGCACGGCTCCGCGCCCGCCGTGCTCGACGGTCTGGGCGAGCCGGACGCGGTGTTCATCGGGGGCGGCGGGCGTGAGCTGCCCGCCATCGTGGCGGCGTGCGCCCGGCGTGCGCGGCGCTCGGTGGTGGTGGCGCTGGCGGCGCTGGACCGGGTGCCCGAGGTGCGTGCGGCGCTGGCCGGTGCCGGGCTCGTGCCGGAGGGCGTGCTGCTGCAGTCCTCCCGGCTGGCGCCGCTGCCCGGTGAGGTGACGCGGCTCGCCGCGACCAACCCGGTCTTTCTGCTGTGGGGCACCCGCCCCGCGGTTCGTGCAAGTGAAGGAGCAACCCAGTGATCGGCCTGATCTCCGCCACGGCGGCGGGCACCGTCGCCCGCGACCGGCTGGCCGCGGCCTGGCCCGGCCGCACCGCGGTCTACGAGGGACCGGTGCGCGAGGCCGTGCAACGGGCCTTCGCCGAGTGCGAGCAGCTGGTGTGTTTCCTGGCGACGGGGGCCGTGGTGCGGCTGCTCGCGCCGGTGCTGTCGGACAAGTCCTCGGACCCGGGTGTCGTCTGCGTCGACGAGGCGGGCCGCCATGCGGTGGCGCTGCTCGGGGGGCACGGCGGCGGGGCGAACGCGCTGGCCGAGGCGGTCGGTGAAGTGCTGGGCGCGGCGCCGGTCGTGACGACGGCGACCGATGCGACGGGGGTGCCGGGGCTGGACATGCTGGGCCTCCCGGTGGAGGGCGATGTCGCGGGGGTGTCGCGCGCGGTCCTCGACGGGTCTGCGGTGGAGCTGCGGGCGGACGCGGTGTGGCCGTTGCCACCGTTGCCGCCGCATGTGTCTCCGGGTGCCGAGGGGCCGGCGGTGCTGCATGTCACCGACCGGGTCGTGGAACTCGGGGCGCGGGCGGCCGTGTTGCGGCCCGCGTCGCTCGCCGTCGGGGTCGGTGCGTCGAGGAACGCGCCGGTCGAGGAGGTCGTCGGGCTGATCCGGGACACCCTGGACGAGGCCGGGCTGTCGCCGCTGAGCGTCGCGGAACTGGTGACGGTCGACGCGAAGGCGGACGAGCCGGGGATCGTCGGGGCCGCCGCGCGGTTCGGCGTACCGCTGCGGACGTACACCGCCGACGAGCTGGCCCGTATCGAGGTGCCCAATCCGTCGGAGGCCCCGCTCGCCGCCGTCGGAACGCCGTCCGTCGCGGAGGCCGCGGCGCTCGCCGCGGGCGGCGAACTCCTCGTGCCGAAACGGAAGTCGGCCCCTGCGGGACGGGCCGCGATGGCCACCTGCGCCGTGGTGCGCCGCGTCCCGCGCGGACGGCTGGCCGTCGTCGGTCTCGGACCGGGCGCGCGTGATCTGCTGACCCCGCGGGCCCGCGAGGAGCTGCGGCGGGCCTCGGTGCTGGTCGGACTCGATCAGTACGTCGACCAGATCAGGGATCTGCTGCGGCCCGGCACCACCGTCCTGGAGTCGGGGCTCGGCGCCGAGGAGGAGCGGGCCCTCACCGCGGTCGCCGAGGCGCGCAAGGGGCATGCGGTGGCGCTGATCGGCAGCGGTGACGCGGGGGTGTACGCGATGGCGTCGCCCGCGCTCGCCGAGGCCGGCGCCGACATCGATGTGGTGGGTGTGCCGGGTGTGACGGCCGCGCTGGCGGCTGCCGCGATCCTGGGCGCCCCGCTGGGCCACGACCACGTGTCGATCAGCCTCTCCGATCTGCACACGCCGTGGGAGGTCATCGAGCGCCGGGTCCGGGCCGCGGCCGAGGCCGACATCATCGTGACGTTCTACAACCCGCGCAGCCGGGGCCGCGACTGGCAGCTCCCGAAGGCCCTGTCGATCCTGTCCGGTCACCGGGAGCCGACGACCCCGGTCGGGGTGGTACGCAACGCCTCGCGCCCGGACGAGAGCAGCCGGGTGACCTCGCTCGCCGCCCTGGACCCGGCGACGGTGGACATGATGACGGTCGTGACGGTCGGCAACACCGCCACCCGGGAGATCGCGGGCCGCATGGTGACACCGCGCGGCTATCGCTGGCAGTCGGCCACCGCGGCACGGGGAGGAGCCAAGTGAACCGGCCCTGGGAGAGAACGGTGCACCCCATCGAGCAGGAGTCGTTCCGGCGGCTCCGCGCCCGCCTGGACACCTCGCACTTCGCCCCGCTGACCCGGGCGGTCGTGGAGCGGGTCATCCACTCCGCGGCGGATCTGGCGTACGCGACCGATCTGGTCTGCGACGAGGCGTCGCTCGTCGTCGCGCACGCGGCGCTGCACGCCGGTGCGCCGGTCGTCACCGATGTGGAGATGGTCGCGGCGGGCATCACCCGCCGCGAGACCGTGTGCCGGCTGAAGGAGGCCAGGTCCGGTCCCGGGCTGACCCGTTCGGCACATGCGATCCGGCTCGCGTACGAGCAGGTCGGGCCCGGCGCGATCTGGGTGATCGGGAACGCGCCGACCGCGCTGGAGGAGCTGCTCGTCCTCGATGCCGCGCCCGCCCTCGTCATCGGGCTGCCGGTCGGTTTCGTCGGCGCGACCGAGTCGAAGGCGGCGCTGCGCGAGAGTGGTCTGCCTGCCGTGAGCAATGTGTCGGAGAAGGGCGGCTCGGCCGTCGCCGCCGCCGCCCTCAACGCCCTGCTGTACCACCCCGTACCGTTCCTGGGCAGTGAGCGGGAGTGAGTTCCGCACACTGGCACGCCCCGAACGGTTTTGGGCGCACTGGTCGTCCGCTTTCGCATCCCGGGCGGCGACACGGATCGTGTCCGTGGTCCGAGCCGGGCGGGCGGAGTCCCTCACGACCTGGCCATATGGATACGGCCAGAGGCGACGGGGAGGCCCTGAACCATCTCGCTGGTGGAGCAGGGGCCCCGCACGCTGGCACCGTGCCCGGCGTCCCAGATCGCACGGCAACGCTACCCCGACCGGCCCAGTGCATCGCAAGGCTGCAAGCCGACCATCACACGATCGAGCTAAAACGACCTCACACACGCTCCCTAATCAGCAGTTGCGAACCCCCCACGAGCACCGAGGAGAACCTGTGACCACCCCGACCGCCCCGTCCACCCCGACCGCCCCGCCCAACCAGCCCAACCAGCCCGCACTGCTCGTCGCCGGCCACGGCACCAGGGACGAGGGCGGGGCCGCGGCGTTCCGTGGCTTCGTGACGGAACTGGGCGAGCGCCACCCCGGACTGCCCGTGGCCGGCGGCTTCATCGAGCTGTCCCCGCCGCCGCTCGGCGACGCCGTGACCGAGCTCGTCGGGCGAGGTGTCCGGCGGTTCGCCGCCGTACCGCTGATGCTGGTGTCGGCCGGGCACGCCAAGGGGGACATTCCGGCGGCGCTGGCCCGTGAGAAGGAGCGCCACCCCGGCATCTCGTACACCTACGGCCGCCCGCTCGGCCCGCACCCGGCACTGCTGCGGGTGCTGGAGCGCCGGGTCGACGAGGTGCTGGGCGACACCGACCGGTCCGAGGTGACGGTGCTGCTGGTGGGGCGCGGTTCGACCGACCCGGATGCCAACGCCGAGGTGTACAAGGCGGCGCGGCTGTTCTGGGAGGGCCGCGGTTACGCGGGGGTGGAGACGGCGTTCGTGTCGCTCGCGGCGCCCGACGTACCGTCCGGTCTCGACCGTTGCGTGAAGCTGGGTGCCAGGCGCATTGTTGTTCTGCCGTACTTCCTCTTCACCGGCATCCTGCCGGACCGGGTGCGTCATCAGACCGAGGAATGGGCCGGCGCCCACCCGGAGCAGGATGTCCGCGCGGCCGAGGTCATCGGTGGGGCCGAGGAACTGTTCGACCTGGTCATGGAGCGCTACCGGGAGGCTGTCGAGGGCGATCTGCGGATGAACTGCGACTCATGCGTGTACCGAATCGCGCTGCCGGGCTTCGAGGACAAGGTGGGGCTGCCGCAGCAGCCGCACTTCCACCCCGACGACGACGGCCACCATCACCACCACCCCCACGGCGGTCATGCACACTCCCACTGAAAGTCCCGACGCGACAGGCGCGGGCACGCACGATCTGCGGCACCACGGTGACGCGGAGGTACGGGGACGGGGCCGGGATCTGACCGATCTCGCCGTCAACGTACGGGCCGATACGCCCCCGGACTGGCTGCGGGCGCGTATCTCCGCGTCGCTGGGCGCGCTCGCCGCCTACCCGGACGGCCGTCCGGCGCGGGCGGCGGTCGCGGCGCGGCACGGACTTCCGGTGGAGCGCGTGCTGCTGACGGCGGGTGCGGCGGAGGCGTTCGTACTCATCGCGCGGGCGCTGCCGGCCCGCCGTCCGGTCGTGGTCCATCCGCAGTTCACCGAACCGGAGTCGGCGCTGCGCGCGGCCGGGCACGAGGTGCGGCGGGTGCTGCTGCGCGCCGAGGACGGTTTCCGGCTGGACCCGGCAGCCGTGCCCGAGGACGCGGATCTGGTCGTGGTCGGCAATCCGACCAACCCCACGTCGGTCCTGCATCCCGCGGCCGCGCTGGAGAAGCTGGCGCGTCCGGGTCGGACGCTGGTGGTCGACGAGGCGTTCATGGACGCGGTGCCGGGCGAACGCGAGGCGCTGTGCGGGCGCATGGACGTCCCCGGGCTCGTGGTGCTGCGCAGCCTCACCAAGACCTGGGGGCTCGCGGGGCTGCGGATCGGTTACGTGCTGGCCGGCCCCAAGACGGTCCACGCGCTGGAGGAGGCGCAGCCGCTGTGGCCGGTGTCGTCCCCGGCCCTGGCGGCGGCCGAGGCGTGCATGGAGCCGCGGGCCCTCGCCGAGGCGGCTGCCGCGGCGGAGCGGATCGCGGTGGACCGGGCCCATCTGATAGCGGGGCTGCGGGAGTTCGCCGAGGTGCGGGTGGTGGAGCCGGCCGAGGGCTCGTTCGTCCTGATGCGGCTGGAGGGGGCCGCCGAGGTGCGGGAGCGGCTGCGGGCGCTGGGGTTCGCAACGCGGCGTGGAGATACGTTTCCGGGGCTGGGCCCGCAGTGGCTGCGGCTGGCGGTACGCGACCGCGCGACGACCAACCGCCTCCTTCAGGCACTCGACCAGGCGCTGCAGACGCTGACCGCGGCCACCCGCTGACGGGGCGGCTCGCGGGGAGCGGCGTTCGGGCACGCGGCCGCCGCTCCCCGCTCTCCCGTCAGCCCTGGGCGCGACGCCTGGCCACGACCGTCGCCCCGGCGCCCACCGCCAGCAGCAGGGCCGCGCCGCCCGCGATGTACGGCGTCGCGGAACTGCCGCCCGTCTCCGCGAGGCTGGAGTCGGTGGCCGGGGCGTGACCGGTACCGGTCTGGGGCTTCACACCGCCGCCCGTGCCGCCGCCGCTGCCGGAGGTGTTGGCGCCACTGGTCGAACCGCCGTTTCCGGAACCGCCGTCACTGGAACCACCGCCGGTCGAACCGCCGTTTCCGGAGCCGCCGTTGTCGCCGCCGCCCGTCTCCGCTCCCTTCGGCGTCTCGCAGGTCGCCTCGGCGAGCGTGACCTCACCCAGCACCTCGGCGACATTGAGCTTGAGCGGGTTGACGGAGACCTTCAGCTGGAGTGCGGCCGCCGCCGCGGTGCGCGAGGTGGTGTGCGTCTTCGACAGGTCGAGGGTGACCTCGCCGACGCCCGGCACCTTCACCTCTGTGGTGCCGCCCGCGGTCAGGGTGATCCGCTTGCCGAGGACCGACACGTGCCCCAGCACGTTCGACTCGGCGACCGGCTTCCTGCCCACCTCGCAGACCGCCTTGGAGGTGACCTTCTCGACCTCGATCAGGGGGAGCGACGGCAGTCCGGGCAGATGGACCGAGGCCTTCGCCAGATTGCTGTAGCCCTCGGCCTTCTGCTTGGCTACGGTGGCCCTGGCGGTGGCCACATCGGCGCTCAGCACGCTGAACGGCTGCCCGTTGTCCACCCCGTCGAGCCGCACGCTCAGCGCGGTCCGGTCGGCACTGGCGGGTGCCTGCACTTCATTGAGCGTGGCCTTGAGCGGCACCTCGATCGTCTTGTTCAGGAGCGAGACGTCGAGTGCGGTACGGAGCACGACCGCGCTCGCCTTCCCGTCGCCGGTGGTCGTGGTGGTCGCGGTGGCGGCGTGCGCCGGGACGGCGGCCAGCAGGGCGACGGGAGCGACGGCGACCGCCAGGGCGGCCAGGCGGAAGGTGTTGCTGTTCAAGATGGTGGAACCCCCACAAGAGACATGGAGCCACCGGCGCCGTCCAATGGGGGACATCGCGAGCGCCGGTGACCTCGACCCCGAAAGCTTTACGCACGGAGGGTGAACCGGCAGACACCTGACGTGAGTTCACCCCAAAGGGGGGTTTTCGCGCCTGTATTCGATTATCTCGGGACGTTCGTTCCTCGGAGTCACCCGATCCGCTGAACGCGGGCGGCACATGGGCCGCCCGCGCCGGGGTGCCCGCAAAGGTGCCTCAGCGAGGAGGCAGCGAAGCGGTAACCGCCTGTCAACAGAGCGCACCGGGCCGGGAAGCGGACCGGTGCGCCGCGCTCAGCCGATCACCCGCCCGTTCAGCACCACCCGTCGCGGCGCCGCGAGCACCCGCACGTCCGCCCGCGGGTCCTCGTCGTACACCACCAGGTCCGCCGGGGCGCCCTCCTCCAGCACCGGCCGTCCGAGCCACCGGCGCGCACCCCAGGTCGTCGCGGACAGCGCGTCCAGGGCCGGGATGCCCGCCTTCACCAGCTCGGCGACCTCGTCCGCCACCAGCCCGTGGGCGAGCACCCCGCCCGCGTCGGTGCCGACGAAGACCGGAACCCCGGCGTCGTACGCGGCGCGCACGGTGTCGTAACGCCGCTCGTGCAGCCGTCGCATATGGGCCGACCAACGGGGGAACTTCGCGTCGCCGCCCGCCGCGAGCGAGGGGAAGGTGGCGATGTTGACCAGGGTGGGGACGATCGCCACACCACGCTCGGCGAAGAGCGGAACGGTGTCCTCGGTGAGTCCGGTGGCGTGCTCGATGCAGTCGATCCCGGCCTCGACGAGATCGCGCAGCGAGTCCTCGGCGAAACAGTGCGCGGTGACCCGGGCACCGAGCCGGTGCGCCTCGGCGATGGCCGCCTCGACCGCCTCGCGCGGCCAGCAGGCGGCCAGATCGCCCACCTCCCGGTCGATCCAGTCGCCGACCAGCTTCACCCAGCCGTCGCCGCGCCGTGCCTCCTGGGCGACGTACGCGACCAGTTCGTCCGGCTCGATCTCATGGGCGTAGTTCCGGGTGTACCTGCGGGGCCTGGCGATGTGACGGCCGGCCCTGATGATCTTCGGGAGGTCCTCGCGGTCGTCGATCCACCGGGTGTCGGCCGGCGAACCGGCATCCCGCAGCAGCAGCGCACCCGCCTCGCGGTCGGCGAGGGCCTGCTTCTCACTGGTCGCCTCGTCGACGGCGCCGTGGAGGTCGAGCCCGACGTGGCAGTGGGCGTCGACCAGCCCCGGCAGCACCCAGCCGGTGACGGTCACCGCCCCGTCCGCGCCGGCCGGCCTCCCGTACGAGATCCGCCCGTCGACGACCCAGAGCTCGTCCCGGACGTCCTCGGGCCCGACGAGCACCCGCCCCTTCACGTGCAGCACCTGAGGTGCCCTGCGATCACTCATGACAGCACTGTACGAGGCACCGTTCGACGCCCTGGGTACGCTTCGACGGAAGCACCGTCCACATACGCGGCACCGCACAGCAGCGCACCGCCCCCGACCCGTCCCGCACCGCCCCGGCCCGTCCCGACCTGAAGAGAGCACCACCGTGACGCACCCCTTCCTCGACCTCGCCCCGCTCACCGCCGCGCATTTCGCGGCCGTCGAGAAGCGGGTGGCCGGCCTCCTCGCCACCGAGCAGGACGTCGTCATCATGCAGGGCGAGGCGCTGCTCCCCCTCGAAGGCTGCATCCGGGGCGGCGCCCGGCCCGGCTCGACCGCGCTGAACATCGTCACCGGGCCCTACGGGCAGACGTTCGGGAACTGGCTGCGGGACTGCGGCGCCCATGTCGTCGACCTGGCGGTCCCGTTCCACACGGCGGTCACCGCCGACCAGGTGGCCCGGGCACTGGCCGAGCACCCGGAGATCGACTTCGTCTCCCTGGTCCACGCGGAGGCGGCGACGGGCAACACCAATCCGGTCGCCGAGATCGGTGAGGTGGTCCGTTCGCACGGGGCGCTGTTCATGCTGGACGCCGTCGCCTCCGTGGGCGCGGAGCCGTTGCTGCCGGACGTGTGGGGCGTCGATCTCTGCGTGATCGGCGCGCAGAAGGCGATGGGCGGCCCGGCCGGGGTGTCCGCGGTGTCGGTGAGCGAGCGGGCCTGGGAGCGGATCGCAGCCAACCCGCAGGCCCCGCGCCGCTCGTACCTCTCGCTCCTGGACTGGAAGGAGCGCTGGATCGACGGCGGCCGCAAGGCGCTGCTGCACGCCCCCGCCCAGCTGGAGATGCTGGCGCTGGAGGCCTGCGTGGAGCGGATCGAGGCCGAGGGCCTGGATGCGCTGATGGCCCGGCACGCCTCGGCGGCCGCGGCGACGCGTGCGGGCGCCGTGGCGCTCGGCGGCGGCCTCACCCCGTATGTGCACGAGGCGGGGGAAGCGGCGCCGGTCGCGACGACGCTGCGCACCCCGGTGGGCGTCGACGCGGCGGGGCTGGTCGCGCGGGCGCTCGCGGCCGACCCGTCGCTGCCGCTGATCGCGGGCGGGGGTGCGCTGGCCAAGGAGATGATCCGGGTCAATCACTACGGTGTGGATGCGACGCGGGGCACGGTGCAGTCCTCGCTCGCGGCTCTGGGGGCGGCGCTGGCCGATGCGGGCCGGCAGGTCGACTTCGAAACTGCCCGCAAAGCCGTTTCGGAAACCTGGCCGAGCGAATAGATCCGGGCCGGAACGTCAATATTCCATAAATGCGGGGAGCTGCTGGATTTCGAGCAGCTCCCCGCATTCTTCTGCCCGCTTTCCCGGACCCTAAACACCCAGATTTCCAGGACGCCCACGCAACCCCGATCCATGCAATTCCGTTGCTTCGCACGAGAGTTACGACCTTGTGACCGACTCCACATCACGCCCGTTATGCCGGATAAATTGCACCCAAAATAGAGGAAAATGCGACGGGATCATGTCGGGGTTCGCGCCTGCGTGATAACACAGCGGACCGTTCCACCCAACCCTTCACGTCGATGCAATTTCCAAATTTGCTGGGTAAATTCAATTTGCATGACCGCCGCACCAGCAGATTTTGCACGTGCCCGAAGCGAATTCCTCACCATCGACACCCCACGAGTGGAGGACGGAGCCGCGATCTGGCGCATCGCCCGCGACTCCGAGGTCCTGGACCTCAACTCCTCGTACAGCTACCTGCTGTGGTGCCGTGACTTCGCGGCCACCTCCGTGATCGCCCGCGACGAGACCGGCGAGCCCGTCGCCTTCGTGACGGGGTACCTCCGGCCCGACCGCCCCGACACGCTCGTCGTCTGGCAGGTGGCCGTCGACCGGGGCCACCGCGGGACCGGCCTCGCGGGAAAGCTCCTGGATGCGCTGACCTCGCGGGTCGCGGCCTCACAGGGCCTGGCCTCGGTCGAGACGACCATCACCCCGGACAACACCGCGTCGGACCGGCTGTTCACCTCCTACGCGCGGCGCCATGACGTGGCCCTGGAGCGCGAGGTCCTCTTCGACGGCGGGCTGTTCCCCGAGGGAACGCATCAGCCCGAAGTGCTGTACCGCATCGGCCCGTTCCACGCCTGAGCGCCCAGGCCGAACCGCTCCGGGCACGTCGGCCGCTGCCACACCCGAGCGGCCCGGCCCGTGCCACGCCTGAGCGCCCCGGCACACCCGCACCGCCGCCCGTCACACACACCCCCCTCAAGCAGGAGAATCCCTGTGACCATCACCCCGCCCGCGCTGAGTGTCTTCGAGACCCTGGAGTCGGAGGTACGGAGCTACTGCCGCGGCTGGCCCGCCGTGTTCGACCGTGCGCAGGGCGCCCGTCTGACCGACGAGGACGGCCACAGCTACCTCGACTTCTTCGCCGGTGCCGGATCCCTCAACTACGGCCACAACAACCCGGTGCTGAAGCGCGCGCTGATCGACTACATCGAGCGCGACGGCATCACCCACGGCCTCGACATGGCCACCACCGCGAAACGGGCCTTCCTGGAGTCCTTCCAGAACAACGTGCTGCGTCCGCGTGACCTCCCGTACAAGGTCATGTTCCCCGGCCCGACCGGCACCAACGCCGTCGAGGCGGCGCTGAAACTGGCCCGCAAGGTGAAGGGGCGGGAATCGATCGTCTCCTTCACCAACGCCTTCCACGGCATGTCACTGGGCTCGCTCGCCGTCACCGGCAACGCCTTCAAGCGGGCCGGGGCCGGCATCCCGCTGGTGCACGGCACCCCGATGCCGTTCGACAACTACCTCGACGGCCGGGTACCCGACTTCCTCTGGTTCGAGCGGCTCCTGGAGGACCAGGGCTCCGGCCTCAACAAGCCCGCCGCCGTGATCGTCGAGACGGTGCAGGGAGAGGGCGGCATCAATGTGGCGCGCCCCGAGTGGCTGCGGGCCCTGTCCGATCTGTGCCACCGCCGCGACATGCTCCTGATCGTCGACGACATCCAGATGGGCTGCGGACGCACGGGGGCGTTCTTCTCGTTCGAGGAGGCGGGCATCACCCCCGACATCGTGACCCTGTCCAAGTCCATCAGCGGCTACGGACTGCCCATGTCGCTCTGCCTGTTCACACCGGATCTGGACATCTGGGGACCGGGCGAGCACAACGGCACCTTCCGCGGCAACAACCCGGCGTTCGTCACGGCCGCGGCCGCGCTGGACGCCTACTGGGCGGACGGCCAGATGGAGAAGCAGACCCTGGCCCGGGGCGAGCAGGTCGAGCAGGCGCTGCTCTCGATCTGCGACGAACACGCCCGGCTCGGTGCGCAATTCCGGGGCCGTGGCCTGGTCTGGGGCATGGAGTTCACCGACCGGGCGCGCGCCGCCGCGATCTGTGCCCGCGCCTTCGAGCTGGGTCTCCTCGTCGAGACCTCCGGCCCGCGGAGCGAGGTCGTGAAGCTGCTGCCGCCGCTGACCGTCACCCCCGAGGAGCTGGACGAGGGCCTGCGCACGCTGGCCCGCGCGGTCCGCGAAACCGTCTGACCAACCGCCCGCCCGTCCCGGGGCCATCCCGTCCCGGCCGGGCACGTACCGAAACACCGCCGCAGAGAGAAAGGCACCGACCCACCGTGATCGTCCGTTCGTTCAGTGACATCGAGAACACCGACCGGCATGTGAAGGCCGCCTCCGGAACCTGGGAGAGCAAACGCATCGTGCTCGCCCAGGAGAAGGTGGGCTTCTCGCTCCACGAGACCACCATGTACGCGGGTACCGAGACGTCGATGTGGTACGCGAACCACATCGAAGCCGTCCTGTGCGTCGAGGGCGAGGCCGAACTCACCAATGACGAGACCGGCGAGAAGCACTGGATCACCCCCGGCACGATGTACCTGCTGGACGGCCACGAGCACCACACCATGCGGCCGAAGACCGACTTCCGCTGTGTCTGCGTCTTCAACCCTCCGGTCACCGGACGGGAGGAGCACGACGAGAACGGTGTCTACCCGCTGCTGACCGAGGAGGGCTGAACCATGACCACCGATGTACGCACCGATCCGTACCCCACCCGCGGCGCCGCCGAAATGATCACTCCCCGCCAGGACCCGGTCATCTGGTCGGCACCCGGTGCGCCGGGACCGGTCGCCGTGAAGGATCTCCAGGGCTTCGAGCGCGACGGCTTCCTCACCGTCGACCAGCTGATCACACCGGACGAAGTCGCCGTCTACCACGCCGAACTGGACCGGCTGATCGCCGATCCGGCGGTGCGGGCCGACGAGCGCTCGATCATCGAGCCGAAGTCGCAGAAGGTGCGCTCGGTCTTCGAGGTCCACCGGATCAGCGAGGTCTTCGCCCGGCTGGTCTCCGACGAGCGCGTGGTGGGCCGGGCCCGCCAGATCCTGGGATCGGACGTGTACGTCCACCAGTCCAGGATCAATGTCAAGCCGGGCTTCGGTGCCTCGGGGTTCTACTGGCACTCGGACTTCGAGACCTGGCACGCCGAGGACGGCCTGCCGAACATGCGGGCGGTGTCCGTGTCGATCGCGCTGACCGAGAACCACGACACCAACGGCGGGCTGATGATCATGCCCGGTTCGCACAAGTCGTTCCTCGGCTGTGCGGGCGAGACACCGAAGGACAACTACAAGAAGTCCCTGAAGATGCAGGACGCCGGCACGCCGTCCGACGGGGCGCTGACGAAGCTGGCCGACCGGCACGGCATCAAGCTCTTCACGGGCAGGGCGGGTTCGGCGACCTGGTTCGACTGCAACTGCATGCACGGCTCGGGGGACAACATCACCCCCTACCCGCGCAGCAATGTCTTCATTGTCTTCAACAGTGTGGAGAACACCGCCCAGGAGCCGTTCGCGGCACCGGCCCGGCGTCCGGAGTTCATCGGGGCGCGGGACTTCACACCGGTGGGCTGAGAGCTGCCCCACCCCGGGCGGGACAGCCGGGCGGGGTGGGGCGACGACGGTCGTCCCACCCCCTCCCGCTGCCCGAATTGGCTGGACCACGACGACCCCAGCGGCGACAGTGTGGGCCATGACTTCACTCGTACGTCACATCACGATCGACTGCGCCGACGCCTACGAACTCGCCGGCTTCTGGTCCGGGGTGCTCGGAGCGCCTCTCTCCGATGACGACGCCCCCGGCGATCCCGAGGTGCTCGTCGAAACCCCCGGCGCCGCGCTGCTGTTCATCTCGGCGCCGGAGCCGAAGAGCGCCAAGAACCGTCTGCACCTGGACATTCAGCCGCAGGACCGCACCCGGGACGAGGAGGTGGAACGGCTGCTCGGGCTGGGCGCCACCCTCGTGGCCGACCACCGCAAGCCGAACGGACGGGGCTGGGCCACGCTCGCCGATCCGGAGGGCAACGAGTTCTGTGTCGAGTGCGGTGCGGCGGAACGGGCCGCGCTGACCGGGACCCGGCTGCCGGTCACCGCGGACGACGTGACCACCGCGGTCCGCCTCGCGGTGGACGCGCTCCAGCAGTCCCCGGCGGACAACTGGCAGGTCCCGGCCGGTTCGCTGGAGTGGGACTGCTGGGAGACCGCGGAGCACCTGAGCGACGATCTCTTCTCCTACGCGACCCAGCTGGGCCCGCGACGGCCGCCCCTGGACACGTACGTCCCGTACCGCTGGAACACCGACCGCGAGGGCGGTCCGATGAACGCCGTCTTCGCGGACCGGTCGGCCGGCCCGGCGGGGCTGCTCCGGACGCTGGAGGCGAGCGGGGCGCTGCTCGCGGCAATGGTGCGGACGGCCTCGCCCGAGGTCCGCTCGTACCACTCCTACGGGGTGTCCGACCCGGAGGGCTTCGCCGCCATGGGCATCGTGGAGACCCTGGTGCACACGCACGACCTCGCCGCGAGCCTGGATGTCCCCTGGACGCCGCCCACCGGTCTCTGCGACCGGGTGCTGGCCCGGCTGTTCCCGGACGCCCCGAAGGACGCCGACCGGTGGACCGTCCTGCTCTGGGCCACCGGCCGCGCCGAGCTGCCCGGCCGGCCGAGGGTCACGTCGTGGAAGTGGCACAGTGCGCCGCCGGCCGGGGCAGGCCGGGAGTAGCGGCCCGCAAACGGGCGCGAGCGGCCGTTGCGGGGTGCTGCGACGGCGCGGCTCCGGAGCGGGCCGGGTACGACGGCGGGGCCCCGGAGCGGGCCGCCGGCCCCGGGCACGTCGTCGAACGGGTCAGAGTTCCGCGTCCAGGAAGTCCGGCCACACCGTGCCCTCCGCGCCCCCGTCGGGCCGGGGCAGCGGCATCTCCGCCCAGATGACCTTTCCCTGGGGGGTGTAACGGGTGCCCCAGCTCTCGGCCAGTCGTGCGACGAGGAACAGGCCGCGGCCCCCTTCGTCCATCGCGGCGGCGTCGCGCAGATGGGGTGAGGTGCTGCTGCCGTCGGCCACCTCGCAGGTCAGGGTGCGGTCGTACAGGAGTCGTACGGTGACCGGCGCGGAGCCGTAGCGGATGGCGTTGGTGATCAACTCGCTGAGCAGCAGTTCCATGGCGAACGCGAGCCCGGGCAGGCCCCAGTCGTCGATCTTCTCGGCCGCGGCGGCACGCATCCCCGCCACGGCGGCGGGATCGAACGCCACGCCCCAGTCGGCGACATGGTCGGGCGGGATCGCCCGTGTCCGGGCGATGAGCAGGGCCACGTCGTCCTTCGGCCGACTGGGCAGGAGCTCGTCGAGCACCGCCTGGCAGCTCTCCTCCGGCGACCGGTCGGGGTGGCCCGCCAGGACCCGGCGCAGCAGCTCGATCCCCACGTCGATGTCCCGGGTACGGTCCTCGATGAGCCCGTCGGTGTAGAGGACGAGCTGCGTGCCCTCCGCCACCTCCAGTTCCGCCGTCTCGAACGGCATGCTGCCCAGGCCCAGGGGCGGGCCGGCCGGCAGGTCGGGGAAGGACACACTGCCGTCGGGGCCGACCAGTGCGGGCGGGGGATGCCCGGCCCGTGCCACGGCGCAGCGGCGGGAGACGGGATCGTAGATCACGTACAGGCAGGTGGCTCCTATGATCCCCGGGTCGGCGGTGGTCTCCGCCTCCTCCTGGTCGATGCGCCCGACCAGGTCGTCGAGGTGCCGGAGGATCTCGTCGGGCGGCAGGTCGAGCGTGGAGAAGTTGTGCACGGCCGTGCGCAGCCGTCCCATCGTGGCGGCCGCGTGCAGGCCGTGTCCGACGACATCCCCGACGACCAGTGCCACCCGGCTGCCCGGGAGCGGGATCACATCGAACCAGTCGCCGCTCACCCCGGAGACGGCGGGCAGGTAGCGATGCGCCACCTCGAGCGCGCTCTGTTCGGGCAGGGCCCGCGGGAGCAGGCTGCGCTGCAGAGTCGCGGCCACGACGTGCTCACGGGTGTAGCGGCGGGCGTTGTCGATGCTGACGGCAGCCCGGGCGACCAGTTCTTCGGCCAGGGACCGGTCGTCCTCGTCGAAGGGCTGGGGCTTCTCGGAGCGCCAGAAGCTGGCCATGCCCAGGATGACGCCCCGTGCCTGGAGGGGCACGGTGAGGAGCGTGTGGATGCCGCTGTCGATGATCATCCGTGCCTGCTCCGGGTCCTGGGCGAGCCATCCGGATGCGGTGGACAGGTCGGGCACCAGCACCGGCCGGCCGGTGGCGAAGGCCCGTGCCTGCGGCGTGGAGGGGAGAAAGTTGATCAGGTGACCGACTTCGTAGAAGGCATGATCGTCCCGGATGCCGTGTACAGCGGCGCGGCGCATGTCCGTGTCCGCACTGGTCGGCTCGTCCCCGCGGAGGACCGGGTCGGCCAGATCGACGGTGACGAAGTCGGCGAGCCGGGGGACCGCGATCTCGGTCAGTTCCTCGGCCGTGGCCACCACATCGAGGGTGGTACCGATGCCGAGGCCGGCGTCGTACAGCAGGCGCAGCCGCTCGCGGGCGTTCTCCGCCCTGCCGGACAGCGCCCGCAGCTCCGTGGAGTCGCGCAAGGTCGCAACCGTCCCCCGGGGGCCACCGTGACGGTCCGTGGGCCGCTGGTTCACCGCGAGCAGCCGGCCCCCCGCGAGGTGCACCTCGTCCGTGACCGGGCGCCCCGAGGCCAGCAGCTCCGCCATGTCGGAATCGAGGCCGGGCAGGTCCCGGATATGCCGCCCCTCGGCGTCGAGCGGCAGATCCAGCAGCCGTCTGGCCTCGTCGTTGGCCAGCAGCAGTCGGCCGCCCTTGCCGATGATGAGCACGCCTTCGCGCACGGCGTGCAGCACGGCGTCGTGATGCTCGTACATACGAGTCATCTCGGCCGGGCCGAGACTGTGGGTCTGCCGCCGCAGCCGTCTGGTCACCAGCGCCGTCCCGCCCGTGGCCACGGCGAGCGCGGCCACTCCCGCGCCGAGGATGATCGGAATCTGCCGTGCCACCACCCCGGCCACGTTCTTGACCTTCATGCCCGCGGCCACCAGGGCCACGACCTTGTGCGCGCGGTCCTGGACGGGGACTATCGCCTGCACCTCTCTGCCGAGCGGGCCCTTGACGCTCTCGGTGTACACATGGCCGGCCAGCGCCGGCCCGATGGTGAGGACGGCCTTCTTCCCGATCAGTTCCGGCCGGGGATGGGTGTAGCGGATCCCTTTCGTGTCCGTCACCACGATGAAGTCGACACCGGCCGCCTTCCGCCCTGCCTCGGTCAGCGGCTGGAGCACCCTGGAGGGATCAGGGGTCTTCAGCGCGGCCAGCAGGCCCGGTGAGTGGGCGAATGTCTGCGCGACGGCCACGCAGCGGTTTCGCGCCTCCGCGCTGCTGTCGCGCCGGGACTGCACGACGAGCGCCAGCATCGCAGCGACCACGAGGAGCACGACCACAGCCACCTGCAGGGCGAAGACCTGGCCTGCGAGACTCCGGGGGTACTTACCCATGAGTGACCGAATCTTTGCGCTCCGGAATCGGCCGAAACGATTGACCACAGTGCCCTTTGTAACACTGTGCGGTCGTATGTGCGTGCGGTCGGGGGCCGCTCGGGACGGGAGCGCGCGACTGCGCCGACGACGTTCCGCCGACGGTGTGACACGTCCGCCGCTGCCCCGGCCCCGCCGACCGCCGGGCCGTCCCGGTCGAGGCCACCGACGACAGCTGCGCCCGGCACGTGGACGTCGAGCGGGCCTGGACGAATCCGCAGGAGCACACCCTCGCCGGACTGGACGCGGCCGAACGCGATGAGCCGGCCCGGCTGCTCGCCGAGGTCGAGGAGAACCTCTGCCGGGAGGCCGAGGGCTGCTCCGGGCGGCGCCGATCCCCCTGCCTCCCCGGCATCCGCACGGGTTCAGCCGGAGAGCACGTCCAGGGCCCGGTCCACATCGGCCTCCGTGTTGTACAGGTGGAAGGCCGCGCGCAGGCTCCCCGCCCGGTTCGCGACCACCACCCCGGCCCGCGCCAGCTCCGGCTCCCGCCCGCCGAGTCCGGGCACGGCGACGATCGCCGACTCCCCCGGCACCGCCTCGTGCCCCAGCCCGGCCAGACCCGCCCGCATGCGGGCCGCGAGCCCGGTGACGTGGGTGTGGACGGCGTCGATGCCGACCTCGCCCAGCAGCGCGAGGGAGTGCTCGGCACCGTGGTACGAGAGGAAGGCGGGCGGTTCGTCGTAGCGGCGGGCGATCGGGGAGAGCCGCTCGACCGGGCCGTACGTACTGTTGCGTGGGTCGTCGGAGGCGACCCACGCCGCGAAGACGGGAGGAAGGGTGCGCTGCGCCTCCTCGGTGACGGTGAGGAACGACGTACCCCGCGGGCAGAGCAGGAACTTGAAGCCGCCGGTGACGGTGTAGTCGTACGCCCCGGCGTCCAGCGGAAGCCAGCCGGCCGCCTGGGTGGCGTCGAGCAGCATCCGGGCGCCGTGGGCGGCCGCCGCCGCGTGTACCGCTTCGAGATCGACGACCTTGCCGTCGGCGGACTGCACGGCCGAGAAGGCGACGAGCGCGGTGCCGGGCCGTACCGCGTCGGCCAGCCCGTCCAGCGGGGCATAGCGCACCCGGAGATCGCCACGGACCGCGAACGGGCTCACGACGGAGCTGAACTCCCCCTCGGGCGCCACGATTTCGGCCCCGGACGGCAGCGAGGCCGCGACCAGCCCGACGTGCACGGAGACCGAACTGCCGGTGGCGACCCGGTCGGCGCCGACCCCGACGAGGCGGGCGAAACCGGCCCGGGCCGCCTCCACCGCCTCGAAGTCCCCGGAACCGGCCCTGCGGCCCGCGGCGATCGCCTCGGCGAGCTCCTTCACCGCGTCCACGGAGCGGCGGGGCAGCAGCCCGCAGGTGGAGGTGTTGAGGTAGGTGGTCTCCGGCGCGAACTCGCCGTCCACCGAACGGCTGAGCGAAGTAGTCTCCATGGGCCCAGCCTGCGGTGCCCTCGCCCCGAGGTCAATGAGCGATACGAAGGGCCGAGGGCGACGGCCCGGCGGTACTCCGGGCGCTCGCTCCGCAGCCGCCCCACGCGGGCATGACGTCTGTCCGGACGGCTCAGGAGCCGCTTCCGTTCTGCGGGACCTCACAGGCACCGTCGGCGTCGCACGCCGCCGCGTCCCCGCCGATCACGGTGAGCGGCCGGTCCTTCCACGCCTGTTCGAGTGCCTGGGCGAACACCTCGGCGGGCTGGCCGCCGGAGATGCCGTACCGCCGGTCGAACACGAAGAACGGCACGGCGTTGGCCCCCAGCTCGGACGCCTCCCGCTCGTCGGCCCGCACCTCGGCGGCATACGCCTGCGGGTCGGCGAGAACGGCGCTCGCCTCCTCGCCGTCGAGCCCGGCCTCGACGGCCAGCTCGACCAGCACGTCACCGTCGAAGACGGAGCGCTCCTCGGCGAAGTTCGCCCGGTAGGCGAGACTCAGCAACTCGTCCTGGCGGCCGCGGTCCTTGGCGAGGTGGAGCAGTCGGTGGATGTCGAAGGTGTTGCCGTGGTCACGACCCTCGGTGAGGTAGCCGAGCCCTTCGGACTGCGCGTTGGCCGCGACGTTCGCCTCCATGGCCTGCGCCTCTTCACGGGTGCGCCCGTACTTCTGCGCCAGCATGTCGATCACCTGCGCGGTGTCCCCCTTGGGGTACGCGGGGTCGAGCTCGAAGGACCGGTGCACGACCTCGACCTCGTCGCGGTGGGCGAACCCCGCCAGGCCCTTCTCGAAGCGGGCCTTCCCTATGTAGCACCAGGGGCAGGCGATGTCGCTCCAGATCTCGACGCGCATGTCTCTTCTTTCTTTCCGTGTTCCCGTAACGACGGCTCAGGCGGCGCGGAGCCACTGTCCGCTCCCGTGGTCAACGTGCGAGCGGACTCCCTCATTCCCCGGTTCGGACCACGACGGCCCCGACCGGCGCCCCGGTCGGCCCGGTGGAGGAGGAACGGTGCGTGTTCGGGGTGGGGCCGAGGCGGCGCCGGAGGTGCCGGCCCGTCGAGCCGGACACGTCCCTGCTCCCGACATCCCCGCCGGTCCTCTCCCGGCCGGCACCGGCCCGGCTATTCCGCGGTGCTGAGTTCCCAGAACCGGAAGACGGTCGATGTGTCCAGACAGTTCTGCAGGCCCCGGACGCTCTCGTGGGCGACGGCGTACTGCTTGCCCTGCCAGAGCGGCAGGAGCGGCAGCTGGCTCGCCACGATGTCCTGAAGCTTCATGAACTCCTGCCGGGTTTCCGCACGATCGGTCATGGACGAGGTCTTCGGGATGATCCGGTTGGTTATCTCTCTGTTCTCGAAGTTGTTCGACAGGACGTTGCCCTTGCCGAAGAACGGCTGGGTGAAGTTGTCGGGGTCCGGATAGTCCGGTACCCAGCCCTTGACGTAGACGCCGTACTTGCCGTCGGCGATGTCCTTCTCGTACTGGTCGAACGGGACGGACTTCATCCCGGCGTCGAAGAGTCCGCTCTTGTTCAGCTGATCGGCGATGGTCCGCAGTTCGTCGTCGGTGGCGGGCCCGTAGCGGCTCGGGGTGGACCAGAGGGTGAGTTTCACCTTGTCGGTGATGCCGGAGTCCCGCAGGGCGGCCCTCGCCTGTTGCGGCTGCGGGCTGTCGCCGTAGGTGTCGAAGAAGGAGGTGCCGTGGCCGGTGATGCCGACCGGGACGATCGAGTACAGCGGTGCCGCCGTGGACTGGTAGACCTGGCTGACCAGGGAGTTGCGGTCCACGAGATAGGCGATGGCCTTGCGCACGGCGAGCTTGCCGACCACGGGATCGGCAACGTTGAAGACCATGTGCTGGACTTCGGCGCTGTTCCCCTGGACCACCTCGATGCCGTCCTTCTTCGCGGTGGCCGAGGCGTCCAGGGCGGCTATCGCCTTGGCGGTGAGGCCACGGTAGGCGATGTCGACCTTGCCCTTCTCCAGGGACGTCCTAAGGGCCTGCTGGTCGCCGTTGAAGAGCCGCAGCGTCACGCCGGTGTTCTTCACCTCGGCGTTTCCGTGGTAGCCGGAGTACACCGAGAAATCGGCTTTCGACTTGTCGATGGAGTCCAGCTTGTAGGGACCGGAGCCGACCGTCTTGCCGCCCTCCAGCAGGCTGTCCTCGGGATAGACATGACGGTCCACGATGGAACCGGCGCCCGATGCGATCTTGCTGGGAAATATCGCGTCCGGCACCTTGAGACGGAAGACGACGGTCTTGTCGTCCGGTGTCCTGATCGACGAGATGGTGGAGAGCAGCGGCGCCGGGCCCGCCGGGTCGTTGATCTTGATCGCCCGGTCGAAGGAGTACTTGACGTCCGCCGATGTGAGGCTGTTGCCGTTGCTGAACTTCAACCCGCCACGCAGGGTGCAGGTGTAGGTCGTGCCGCCGTCCGAGAAACTGCACTCCTCGGCGGCCTCCGGCACCGGGATGGAGCTTCCGGGCGGGAAGCTCAGCAAGGACTGGAAGACGTTGTTGAAGAGCAGCCAGGACCCCGGGTCGTACCCCGCGGCCGGGTCCGTCGCCAGGATGCCGTCGGACATCCCGACGACCATTCTGTCCTCGGACTCGAACGGCCAGATCTCATCCTGGGAGCCGCAACCCGTCAGCAGCACCATTGCCAACCCCCCTGCGAACAGGGCGCTCGACCGCCTCGTACGAACCTTCACAGAACGTGCCTCATACCTTTCGGCCGGCCCCCTGGGTGTCCCCCGACGACCGGATCGGTTCAGGAAGTGCTGCGAACGCCGCGACCGTCCGGAACTGCCGGCCCGGCCGGGCGCGATGGTGCGGACCGAACAGCCTGCCCGTACTCGATGTTCACCAGGAATTCCATGGGCGGGAACTGGCTGCCAATTTTCCAGCCGGTGAACGAAAAGGGGCAGGTCATGGTCGGTCTCTTGGTGCCGCGAACAATCTAGTAGTACACCGTGTTGTGCGAGGGCACATCGTGCGCCAAAAAATCTCGCGCAGAGCCGGTACTGTTGGCCTGGTATGCCTGGTATCGGATCATGGTGGCCGAGCCGACCGGTCCGCTCGTCATCCCGCCGGGCCGATCGGTGAACAACCCCGGAGGGGCAGTACACGGGCCTCGCGGGTCGCCTCCCGGGAAAACGCGGCTGCCCAACGGCCGCGGTTTCCCGTCCCGTTCCATCGCCGTGTCGTCGAGGCCGAAAATCGTCGAATCATCAACGGAACGGCCTTACCCCTGGGGCCCGTCAGCGGCCATGGGCGCCTTGTGGACGTCGGTCGGCACCTGCGAAATCCGGACGTGTGCGTAGTGTACGCCGTGACCCGGACATAGGACACGTACGGGAGTTGATCGACGAACACCGGCGAAGTGGGCAGGCCCCGCACGGCCGTTCAACGGGCCGCGCGTCCCCCGGTGTCCTCGGATCTTCCCGGCTCCCGCCCTCGCGCTCACCGATGCCGTCACGGCCGAGTCGCCGGCCCCGGACCTGCCACCGGCCGATCGCCTCGCGCGCGATGGCCGGTTCGCGAGAACTGGGCCCCCCGCACAAGCTTCGCCATCGCTCAGGGCTGTCCCGTAACCCGTGGCGGGCGCACGACGACAGCTGCTTCCCCAAGCTCTCGGCTGCGCGCTGATCCACCAGGGATTACGGGACAGCCCTCAGGGTGCGTTGCGCAGCTTGAGAATGTATGTCGCGGTCAGCGCAACGGCACGGTCTTCGTCATGTGACAGATCTGCGAGGGCACGTGACGTCGTGATCCCCGGGATGTCCGCGAGCGCCTGTGTCAGCCGTCGACGTGCAGACGACCCGATTGCGCCGTGGGCGAGGCGGTCGACGAGCCCGGTAGCGATCTGATCCGTCAACGCGGGATCACTCGCCAGCGTGCTCAGTGCATCGGCTGCGTCGGTGTCGTTCCTCCCCTCGACGACCATGCCGACGAGCGTCGGGACCGCGTCGGCCACTCCACGTGCCCCGAGCGCCAGAGCCGCGTACCCACGGACCACGATGTCGGGGTTCGTCAGGGCGTCCCGCAGCAGTGCGGTCGCCTCACCGTTCGGAATCTCCGCGATGGACCGGACCGCACGTTTGCGCACCTCGGCCTCGGGTGAGCCGAGGCCCTCCGCCAGCAGTGCCGGTCCGTCCTCGCCCGCTTGCGCCAGAGCCCAGCGAAGGGCTCCGGCGACGTTCGGGTCCGGCTCGCTCAGTACGGCATCGACCAGTGCTCCCACCGGCACGGGAACGTCCTCGGTCGCGGACAGGGCCGCGCGCTGCCGCGCCCCCGCGCTCTTCGACCCCAACGCCCCAAGGAGCGCGACGATCTGGAGGACGTCCTCCCAGCCGGCGGGTTCCGCGGCACCGATCCGGCGGAGTCGCGTGAGCAGCTCCGTCTCCGCCGCGATGCGGTCTCGCGTCTGGCGGATGAGGTCGTCGACGAGCTCCGCGGGCGCGAAGCCGGGGTCATCGAGTGCGCGCCCGACGTCGCGCAGCGACAGCCCCAGTGACCGCAGGCTCTCGATGTGGAGGATGCGCCGGATGTTCTCGCCGGAGTACTCCCGATAGCCGGAGTCGGTACGGCCCGTCGGCCGCACCAGGCCGAGCGATTCGTAATGCCTGAGCATGCGGGTGCTGACCCCGGACCGTCGCGCGACATCACCGATCAACACGGGCTACCGCTCCTCCTGGCCGTCCCCGCCGAGGGCCACGATGCGCTTCGCCTCCTCGATCGCGAACTCGAATCCGGCATCCGGGTCGCGCCACAGCCGTTCCGTGGCGATCGCGTGCGCGCGCACGCGAGGGTCGAGAGCCGTCGTCGCGGCGCCCAGTGCCGGTAGCATCACCTCCCCGAGCGCGATCAGCGCCCGGCTGAGACTGAGTTGCGTCTCGCGTTCGCCGCGCCCGAGCTGTGTCGCCAACACTACGGCCAACTCGTGCTCCTCGCCTTCGGGCACCAGCACGATCGCTGCCCGCCAGGCGCTCCGTGCCACCTCGTCGTCGGCGTCGGACAGCAGCGCCGGTGTGATCGCCGGCCACGCCTGCCGATCTCCGATCTTGGACAGCGTGTGCAACGCCTGGCTCCGTGCCTGCGCACGCTCCGAGCGGACTTCGCCGAGAAGCACCGGGACCGTCATCGATCCCGCGTGGCGGGTGAGTGCCCAGGTCAGCATTTCGCGCACATAGAACTCGGGCTCGATCGCGCATCGCTCGATGAGCTTGCCGATGAACCCCGGGGCCGGGGCGGTGCCGACCGCCAGCGCTGCCCGCATCCGGACCGACGAGCTGGTGCTCTCCAGCCCCTGGAGAGCACGCATCGTGTTCGTGTCCTCTTTCGGCATGGCCATCAGGACCACCTCCTCGGCCACAGTGAAGACCTTGTCACCGTGTCAAGGTCAAGCGGAGCCAGGTCGGGAGACGGCCCGGCAGCCTCGGCCCGCCGAGTCCGGTGCTTGTCACGTTCACCGTGCTCGTGAGCGGAGAGTGGGACTCCCCCGCCTTCTCCTGCTCGGCGTGGTCGTTGCCGGCGAGCGCGTCGCAGCTGCGAAACGGTTCAGCTGCCGTCGCGCAGATCGGCGACTCCCGTCGTACGGAAGGCGATCCGGTCGAAGGCCGCCTCGCAGCCCTCGCCCGTCGGTGACTGGACCAGGAAACCGATCGACGCCTCGGCCGCCCGTTCCGGTTCGCCGAGGGTGAAGACCCGGACGAAGGTCCACTTCTCGCCGTCGGGTGAGGCGTGGAAGGCGAACGCGTCGCCCGTGCGGCTGAGGCGGAGCCAGCAGCTGTCGCCGTCCACGACGAAGGAGTTGACGTCGTCGGAGTGGCCCCGGGTGACGACCGTGCACACGGTGGGGAGGTCCGGGGAGAGTTCCAGGCAGATCTTGGCCCACTCCCGTTCCCCGACGTGGAGGTAGAGCACTCCGGCGTCGAAGGCGGCGGCGAAGCCGACCCGGACCCGGGCCATCAGCTGGAAGTCGCCCCGGGGTGCGGGACCGAGGAGGCGGGGTGCGTCGCTCGCGGAATCGAGGGATTCGCCGCCCGGTGGTACGAAGCGGTCCTGACGGGCGCCCGCCCGGCCGGTCAGTACGCCGTTCTCGTACGTCCACTCGGCCTCGGGGCCGAACGGGTTCAGCGCAAAGGGGAGTTCGGGGAGGTGCGGGGTCATGCGCGTCGGCCGTCCACTCGGCGGGGCAGGTTCAGGGGGTTGTCCTCGCGGAGCTCCGGGGGGAGCAGGGCCTCGGGGGTCGTCTGGTAGGTGACCGGGCGCAGCCAGCGTTCGATCGCGGTGGCGCCGACCGAGGTGGAGGTGGAGGTGGTGGCCGGGTAGGGGCCGCCATGGTGCTGGGCGGGGGCGACGGCGACGCCGGTCGGCCAGCCGTTGACGAGGACCCGGCCGGCCAGCGGGGTGAGGGCCGCGAGGAGTCCCGGGGCATCGGCGTCCGCGCCGTCCGCGGCGATCTGGAGGGTGGCGGTGAGATTGCCGGGGAGCCGGGAGAGGACGGCGGTGATCTCGTCCTCGGAGGCGTAGCGGGCGACGACCGTGACCGGCCCGAAGCACTCCTCCAGGAGCGCGTCGTGGGGGCCCTCGGTGGTGAGGAGGTGCGCCGGTACGGTGAGGAAACCGGCCGAGACGGTGTGGTCGCCGCCCGCGCCGGGGGTGACCGGGGCCTCCACACCGGGGAGTTCGGCCCGTTCGCGTACGCCCGCGACGAAGGCGTCGCGCATCCGGTGGTCGAGCAGGACGCCGGCCTCGGCGTCGCTGACCGCGTCGGTCAGGGACTTCAGCAGCCGGTCGCCGGTCTCGCCGGCCGGGGCCAGGACGAAGCCGGGTTTGGTGCAGAACTGGCCCGACCCCATCGTCATGGAGCCCGCGAGCCCGGCGCCGATCTGCTCGCCGCGCTCGGCGGCGGCCGCCTCGGTGACGACGACGGGGTTGAGGGAGCCCAGTTCGCCGTGGAAGGGGATGGGCACGGGGCGGGCGCCCGCCGCGTCGAACAGGGCGCGGCCGCCGCGTACGGAGCCGGTGAAGCCGGCGGCGGCGACGAGCGGGTGCTTGATCAGCTCGATGCCCGCGTCGAAGCCGTGCACCAGGGTCAGCACGTCCTCCGGCAGGCCCACCCGGGCCGCTGCCCGGCGCAGTACGGAGGCGCACAGTTCGGAGGTGGCGGGGTGGTCCGGGTGCGCCTTGACGACGACCGGGCAGCCGGCGGCCAGTGCGCTGGCAGTGTCGCCGCCGGGGACGGAGAAGGCGAGCGGGAAGTTGCTGGCCGCGTAGACGGCGACGACGCCGAGCGGGATCTTGTAGCGGCGCAGGTCGGGCCAGGGCGGGGTCCTGGTGGCGTCCGCGTGGTCGATGTGGATGTCGAGGAAGGCGCCCTCGTCGACAACCTCCGCGAAGGCCCTCAGCTGGGCTGCCGTACGCGCGAGTTCACCGGTGAGCCGGGCCGGGCCGAGTGCGGTCTCCGCGTCGGCGGCCTCGACGATGTGCTCCCCGGCCCCGGTGAGCAGCTCGGCGGCCGTACGCAGGAACGCGGCGCGCACGGTGCGGTCGGTGAGCGATGCGCGCACCGCGTGGGCGGCCCGGACCGCACGGTCGACCTCCTCCGCTGTAGCCTCCACCGCAACCTGCTCACGCGGGTTCCCGGTGCGGGGGTCGACGCTCCAGACTGGTGCTGCTGCCACCGTGATTCCTTCCGCTCCGCTGCCGCACATCAGAAGTAGTTCGGTATTCTGAACATAGTTCCTGTTCGTGAATATGCGGCGACTCTATTTCCGGGTCTTCGGTGTTGGCAAGGAGTCGCCGACTCCCAGGGGGCGCAGTATTTCGCAGATGGGCTGGAAAGGGCGTAGGACGATGTCGGCTGCCGAGTCTGGTGGGGCACAGGTCAAGTCCGCTGTGCGGACGGTGGAACTGCTCGAATACTTCGCCGGGCAACCCGGCATGCACTCGCTCGCGGCGGTGCAGGAGGCCGTCGGCTACCCCAAGTCCAGCCTCTACATGCTGCTGCGCACGCTGGTGGAGCTGGGCTGGGTGGAGACCGACGCGACCGGCACACGGTACGGGATCGGCGTGCGGGCCCTGCTGGTCGGCACCTCGTACATCGACGGTGACGAGGTCGTCGCGGCCGCCCGTCCGACCCTGGACCGGCTCTCCGACGACACGACGGAGACCATCCACCTGGCCCGCCTCGACGGGACGAACGTGGTGTACCTCGCCACCCGGCAGTCCCAGCACTATCTGCGCCCCTTCACCCGCGTCGGCCGCCGGCTGCCCGCCCACTCGACCTCGCTCGGCAAGGCGCTGCTGGCCACCCACAGCGACGAGCAGGTCCGCAGGATGCTCCCGCAGACGCTGCCCGCGCTGACCGAGCACACCATCACCGACCGCGAGAAGCTCATCGAGGAGCTTCACCTCATCCGCGAGCAGGGGTACGCGGTGGACCGCGAGGAGAACACCCTCGGGCTGCGCTGCTTCGGCATCGCCGTCCCGTACCGCACCCCCGCCCGCGACGCCATCAGCTGCTCGGTGCCGGTCGCCCGGCTCACGCCCGCGCACGAGCAGATGGTGAAGGACGCGCTGTTCGACGCGCGCGACCGCCTGACGCTCGCCACCCGGAGGCTCTGAATCATGCAGGTTTCCCTGCGCGAGGTGCGCGACGGCGATCTCTCGCTGTTCTTCGCGTTCATGTCCGACCCGGAGTCGGTCAGGACGGCCGCCTTCACAGTTGAGGATCCCACCGACCGGCGCGCGTTCGACGCCCACTGGCGGCGCATCCTCGCCGACGGTTCCGTGGTGATGCGGACGGTGGTCGTGGACGGCGTGGTGGTCGGCAACGCCGGGGCGTACGGGCCCCCGGGCGACCGCCAGGTGACCTACTGGATCGACCGGGCGCACTGGGGCCGCGGGCTCGCGACGGCCGCGCTGCGCGCACTGCTCGACGCCGTACCGGAACGCCCGCTGCACGCGCGGGCCGCGGCCGACAACGCCGGCTCGCGCCGGGTGCTGGAGAAGTGCGGGTTCGCCGTCACGGGCAAGGACCACGGGTTCTCGCACGCCCGCGGCGAGGACACCGACGAGCTGCTGTTCACCCTGCCGGAGTGAGCCGGGACATCCCCGGCCTCACATGAGGAATCGGTGAGAAGCGGCACAACCGGGAACACCGCGCGACGCCCCGCTCGTCCCTCCCGTGGGATGAACAAAACGATCAGGCACGCCTCGGTCTTCTGTCTGCTGCTGGTCCTCGCCCTGCTGGTGCGGGCGACCTGGCTGCAGGCGTACCAGGCACAGGCGCTCGCAGACAACGAACACAACCGGCGGAAGACCATCGCGCAGTACGCGCAGCCGCTCGGGGACATCATCGTGGCCGGGAACCCAGTCACCGGATCGGAGAGGACGACGGGCGGCGACCTCGCGTACAAGCGCACCTACACACAGGGCGAGCTCTACGCGGCCGTCACCGGCTACAGCTCGCAGGCGTACGGTGCCACGCAGCTCGAAGGAATCTACAGCCATGTGCTGGACGGCACCGACGACCGGCTGAAGAACCCGATGGACATGGTGACGGGCAAGCAGGCGGCCCCCGGCAACGTCCTGACGACGATCGACCCCGATGTGCAGAAGGCGGGGTACGAGGCGCTCGGCAACGACAAGGGCGCGGCGGTCGCGATCGACCCGAAGACCGGGCAGATCCTGGGCGTGGTCTCCACCCCTTCGTACGACCCGTCGAAGATCAGCGGAACGACGGACGGCGACGCCTGGCAGAAGCTGCTCGACGACAAGGACAAGCCACTGGTCAACCGCGCGCTGCGGCAGCCGCTGGCACCCGGTTCGACGTTCAAGCTGGTGGTGGCGGCCGCGGCACTGGAGGACGGGCTGTACGGCTCCGTCGACGAGCGCACGGACAGCCCCAATCCGTACACCCTGCCCAACACCAGCACCGTCCTGAAGAACGAGAACCCCTCGGCCCCGTGCGAGAACGCCACGCTGCGCACCGCTCTCCAGTACTCCTGCAACAACGTCTTCGCGAAGGTCGCCGCCGACCTCGGCCAGGACAAGGTCAGGGCGATGGCGGAGAAGTTCGGCTTCAACACGGAGAAGCTCGATATGCCGGTCCGGGCCTCCGAGAGCGTCTATCCGTCCGGCATGGACAAGCCGCAGACGGCGCTCACAGGCATCGGTCAGTTCGAGGTCACCGCAACACCGCTGCAGGTCGCCATGGTCTCGGCCACCCTCGCCAACGGCGGCGAACTGGCCGCACCGCACATGGTGTCCGAGGTGACGGACTCCAAGGGCAACAGCCTCCAGGACTTCGCCGACGGGGACACCGAGCGGGTCGTCTCGCAGTCCACCGCGGAGCAGTTGCGCAGCGCAATGGTGACCGTCGTCGAGAAGGGCACCGGCAGCAACGCCCGGATCCCTGGGGCCGAGGTGGGCGGCAAGACGGGTACCGCGCAGAACGGCGTGGACAACAGCAATACCCCGTACGCCTGGTTCACCTCGTACGCGAAGGACAAGTCCAGCGGCAAGGAGGTCGCGGTGGCGGTGATCGTCGAGGACTCGGGCGCGGCCCGTTCGGAGGTCGGCGGCAACAGTCTGGCGGCGCCGATCGCCCAGAAGATGATGAAGGCGGCACTCAAGGGGTGAGCGCAGGCACACGTCGTACGCCTCCCGGGCCATGGCGGCGCCGGCCATGCGCACGAAGACACGACGCGAAGAAGCCGGAACGGGCCGGTATGTGTCGTCAACGCTTCTGACAGGAGCCGCGCGGACATCCGGCATGTGCCGTACACCCGGTGCCGGGTCCACGGGCGCGGCCGGGAAGGGGTAGGGCATCCGCCCGATGCCGCCGGCCGTCCTCAGTCACCAGCCTGAACAGGTGACGAAGGCACGGGCCAGGAGGGTGGCGGTGGGTTCCATGACGGGGTCGGCGACGGTGCGGGTACTGCGGGACCGCACGGCGGGACTGTTTCTGGCGGCGGTCGTCGTCTCCGGTTTCGGGACGTCCGCGATGTGGCTCGCGGCCGGGGTCTGGGTCAAGTCGCTCACCGGCTCGGACAGTCTGGCGGCGCTCGCCGTCTTCGCCATGTGGCTGCCGGTGCTGGTCGGGCCCGCGCTCGGGGCGATCGCCGACCGGATTCCCAGGAAGCCGCTCCTCGTCCGGTCGAACCTCGTCATGGCGGTGCTGCTGGCCTCACTGGTCGTGGTCGATTCAGCGGGGCGGGTCTGGATCCTCTTCGCCGTGCTCGTCCTGTACGGAACGAGTTTCGTCCTGATGGAAGCGGCCGAGTCCGCGCTGGTCGCCGGGGCCGTCGACCCCCGGCTGCTGGGCGATTTCAACGGGCTGCGGATGCTGGCGAACGAAGGCATGAAGCTGCTGGCGCCGCTGACCGGCGCGGCGCTCTACGCCCGGTTCGGGGGCGGCGCGGTGGCACTGCTGGACGCGGTGTCGTTCGCACTGGCGGCCGGGGTCTGCGCGCTGCTGCCGGCCCGGGAGCCGACCGCGGCCGCTCCGGCCGACAAGTGGGGAGAACTCGCCGCGGGTGTACGGCAGTTGTGGGGGTCGCCGTTGCTGCGGCCGCTGGTGCTCGCGGGCTCGGTGACGATGCTGTGCGCGGGGCTGAACGGAGCCGCGGTGTACGCCGTCGTCGATGACGGTCTCGGGCGCTCCCCCGCGTACGCGGGTGTGCTGTACGCCGTGCAGGGTGCCGGGTCCGTCGCCGCCGGGCTGCTGGCGGGGCCGTTGCTGCGGCGGCTGCCGGAGCGGGTGTTCACGGCGGCCGGGATCTCCCTGTTCGCGGTGGCGGTGGGGGCGCGGGCGCTGCCGTACGACGCGGTGGCGCTGGCGGCGAGCGCGGCCATCGGGATCGGTCTGCCGTGCGTGCTGATCGCCGCGATGACGGCGGTGCAGCGGGAGACTCCGGACGCCGTGCTGGGCCGTACCACCGCGACCGCCAACACGCTGATGATGGTGCCGAACGCGGTGGCGCTGGCGCTCGGCGCGGGGCTGGTCGCACTGGTGGACATCCGGGTGCTGCTGCCGGTGACCGGCGCGGCGGCGCTGCTGACCGCTGCCCTGCTGGTCACGGGCCGGCGAACGGCGTCTCCCCCGCTCGAACAGGATCGAGAGCCCCGGGACGTCTGACGGACGCCCCCCACCGGCCCGGCGCCTTCACCGGCCGAGGCGCGACAGTGCTCCGGCGACGGTCCTGAGGTCCGGGCCGGAGGCCAACCCGGCGTGGTACAGGCGCAGTTGGTTCGCGCCGAGCGATGCCGCGTGCGCAGCGTCCCGCTCCAGCGTGGCGGGGCCGCCACCCATCCCCGTGACCACGGTGAAGTTGGCCGCGAGCACGCCCCCGCGCCCGGCGAACGGGCCGAGGACGGCCTCGCGCGCCGCGTCGCCGCCGGTGCAGGGCAGCACCACACCGTCCGCCACGGACAGGATGTGCTCCGGGTCGACACCGACGTTGGCGCCACAGCGGTACGGGGCGGGGTCGGCGTGCAGCAGCACCTGGAAGCCCGGCTCGGCCGCCGCCCGCACCGCGGCGACCGCGTCCTCCTGGAGCCTACGGGCGACCCGGACACGCCACTGGAGAGTGGCGGCGGCGAGGTCGGCGCCGAGCAGCTTTTCGATGCCCGCCCACCCGGCCTCCGGGGAGCCGGCACCGGACCAGGCCGGGTCGAGTGCGCGGCGTACGGCTGCGGCCAGCTCGTCGCCGTCCAGGCCGTGCTCGGCGTATCCGGTCCGGCAGTCCGGGCAGAAGCAGAGCGACATCAGATACTGTGCCGCGTCCCCGAGCCCGACGCCCGCGATCTTGTCGTGGGCGTGCAGATGCGCGAAGCCGTACCAGCCGCAGGATTCCAGCTCCGTGCCCCGCGCCCCGTCCCGTACCGCCGCCTCCGCCGCCAGAGCGACCAGGTACGCGCCCACCGCGGGCCGGGCGATGCAGGGCGCCCACGGATAGCGGTCACCGTAGGCATTGACCACCGAGGTGGCCGGATACTCGGCGCCCATCCGGGAGTTGTGCGCGAGGACCACCCAGGTGTGCACCTCCAGGCCGGCATCGGTGAGGGCCTGTGCAGCCTCGGCGTACGGATCGTCCGAGGCCACCCAGGACTGTTCGTACGGACGCAGCTCGCGCCCCGCCCATCGTGCGGCGTCCGGCGGGTAGAGCACCGCGGCGTGCTCGGCGGTGACGATGCGGCGGCCGGGGTGGCGCGGGGTCAGCGCCCGGGTGGAGTGGTAGGCGGCGGCGAGCGTCACCTGCCGGACGCCCAGGTCCGCGACGCGGGCGGCCGCGTCCGGGTCACCGACGACGTCCCACGGGTAGAGGAAGGCGGAGGTCTTCATCCGTGCCGCTCCTGCCCGTACTTCTCCAGCAGGGCGCGGCCGCGCGCGATGATCCCGGTGAGCTCCTCGATATGGGCGGCGGGAGGCTCGCCGAGCGGGGTCCGTACCTCGCCCACGTCCAGACCGCCCAGCCGGACCGCCGCCTTGACCAGCGAGACCGCGTAGCCGCGGCCCTTGGCGCGCAGTTCGACGAGCGGCCGGTAGAAGTGGTCGAGGAGCGCGCCCACCAGGTCGTCGTCGCCGGAGTCCAGCGCCCGGTAGAAGGCGAGCGCGATATCGGGCGCGAAGGCGAAGACGGCGGAGGAGTAGAGCCTGACGCCGATGCCCCGGTAGGCGAGGCCGGTGAGTTCGGCGGTGGGCAGCCCGTTGAAGTACAGGAAGTCCCGGCCGGGCCGTTCGGTACGGACGGCGCTGACGATGCGCTGCATCAGATCGAGGTCGCCGTGGCCGTCCTTGAGGCCGATGACACCGGGTGTCCCGGCCAGCGCGACGACGGTCTTTGGGGTGAAGACGGCGTTGTCCCGCTGGTAGACGATCGTCTCCAGGCCGGTGGCCGCGGCGAGCGCCGTGTAGTGGCCCAGCAGTCCCGCCTGGTCGGCGACGACGAGATACGGGGGCATGGCCAGGAGCCCGTCCGCACCCGCCTCCTCCGCGAGCCTCGCGTACTGGATCGCGAGCGCTGTGCCGTACCCGGCGCCCGCGACGACGGGCACCTCTCCGGCGGTCTCCTCGACGGCCGCGGCGACGACGAGGCGGAACTCCTCCGGTGTCAGCGCATGGAACTCACCGGTGCCGCAGCAGGCGAAGACGGCCGCCGCACCCGCGTCGATGCCGGTCCGCACATGCGTGCGGAAGGTGTCGAGGTCGACGGCGCCGTCCGGTCCGTACGCGGTGACGGGGAAGAAGAGCGGCCCGGCGACATGGCTGAGTCGGGCGGCAAGAGGGGCTGAGGTCACGGGCGCTCCCTGAGCAGATTCAGGCGTGCACAATTATGATCGGCGTCCATATTCATGAACGCCCACACGCTAAGGCAGTCGCCCTGCGCAGGTCAAGACGATGGCCCGCGACCCGTCCGAGCCCGGCGACGGAGATTCCGGCACCGAATGGGCGCTGGAGGCGGAAGCCGCCGCCCCCGCCGGAGAGGGCCCGACGCTTGACGTGATACGACCGGACTTCTTAGCTTGTCCATGCATATGAATGCAGTCCATGGAGTTGGCACCCGTGTGCACGCGCCACACGTGCCGCAGAGCCCCTGCCGGGTGCGCAGCTCGCGCACTATCGCCCATGTACCGAGGAGATCCGCGTATGCCCGCTCCCCGCACCGTCCTGCTGACCGGCGCCGCCGGCGGCCTCGGCACCTTGATGCGCGGACTCCTGCCCGCGTACGGCTACGAGCTCCGCCTCTTCGACGCCGTTCCCGTGGAGGGCGAGCCGGACGCGGTCACGGCCGACCTCGGTGACAAGGAGGCGCTGCGCGAGGCCGTGCGGGGTGTCGACGCGGTCATCCACCTCGCGGGCATCTCCCTGGAAGCCTCCTTCGACAAAATCCTGAAGGCGAACATCGAGGGGACGTACAACCTTTACGAGGCCGCGCGCCAAGAGGGGGTGCGGCGCGTCGTGTTCGCCTCCTCCAACCACGTCGTCGGCTACACCCCCCGCCCGCTCCCCGGCGATCCGCTGATCCCCATCGACGCCCCGCGCCGCCCCGACACCTTCTACGGCCTGTCCAAATCCTTCGGCGAGGACCTCGCCCAGCTGTACTGGGACCGGCACGGCATGGAGACCGTCTCCGTGCGCATCGGCTCCTGCTTCCCGGAGCCGACCTCCGTACGGATGCTCTCGGTATGGATGAGCCCGGAGGACGGCGCCCGGCTCTTCCACGCCGCGCTCACCGCCGAGGACGTGCGGCACACCGTCGTCCACGGCTCGTCCGCCAACACCCGGCTGTGGTGGGACCTGACGACGGCACGCTCGCTCGGCTACGAGCCCAGGGACGACTCGGAGCGGTACGCGGCCGGGCTCATCGCCGCACAGGGCGAACTGGACCCGGACAACCCCGACCACGCCCACCTCGGCGGCCACTTCTGCACCAACCCGCCGATCTGGCCGCGCTAGGACTCATCGGCATCCCGCCGGCCCCCGGTCCCACCGGTCTCGCCAGTCCCGTGGGTCCCGTCGGTCCCGTCGGTCCGGTCAGTCCCGTCAGTCCCGTCAGTCCCGTCAGTCCCGTCGCGTCAAGAGTGCGCCAAGGCGACGAAGGCGGGCAAAGGTAAGGGAACGGCAAAGCCTGGTCGTTCGTTACTCCGTGCATGACCGCTATGACCCCCGGCTCGAACATCCCTCTCTCCGCCGCCCGCGTGGCAGTGGACGTCTCCGCCCCGGTGCGGCTCGACGTTTCGGGCCTGCTGCTCACCGCCGACGGCAAGGTGCGTTCCGACGACGACTTCATCTTCTACAACCAGCCCACCGGCCCCGGGGTGACCTACCGCTCCGGCGGCGGCACCGCACCGGACGCGATCGTGGTGGACACCACCGCGGTCCCGCCCGGCATCGAGAAGATCGTCGTCACGGCGAGTCCGGACGCGGCGGGCCAGACCTTCCAGGGCATCGAGCCCACCGCGACCGTCCGCAACGCCGACGACAGCAGCGTGCTCGCCACGTTCACGCCGCCCCGCCTGGGCACCGAGACGGCGCTGGTGGTCATCGAGGTCTACCTCCGCAACGGCGCCTGGAAGGCCCGCGCGGTCGGCCAGGGCTATGCGAACGGACTGGCCGGAATCGCCACGGACTTCGGCGTCTCGGTCGAGGAGGAGCCCGCCGCCGCTCCTGCCGCCGCGCCCGCACCCGCCCCGGCTCCCGTCGCACCCCCGATGCCCGCCGCCCCGCCCATGGACCCGCGGATCGCCGCACCGCCGGCCCCCGCGGCCCCGCCGGCCCCCGCGGCCCCGCCGGCCGCCGCGCCCGCCGCGCCCGCCGCCTCCGGCAAGATCAACCTCGACAAGGGGCGGGTCAGCCTCCAGAAGAACCAGACGGTCTCCCTGGTCAAGGGCGGCCGGCCGCTGCTCTCCCAGGTCAAGATGGGCCTCGGCTGGGAGCCCGCGTTCCGCGGCAAGGACATCGACCTCGACGCCTCGGTGATCGCCTACGGCCCCAACCGGAACCACCTGGACAGCTGCTACTTCGGCAAGCTCTCCATCCTGAACGGCGCGATCAAGCACTCCGGCGACAACCTCACCGGCGAGGGCGCGGGCGACGACGAAGTGATCGTCGTCGACCTGGGCCGGATCCCGGCGGAGGCGACCGGCCTGGTCTTCACGGTCAACTCCTTCACCGGCCAGAAGTTCACCGAGGTGGCCAAGGCGTACTGCCGGCTGGTCGACGCCGCCACCGGCGAGGAGCTGGTGCGCTTCGACCTGACCGGCGCCGAGCCGCAGACCGGCGTGATGATGGCCAAGCTGATCAAGCAGTTCTCCGGCGAGTGGGAGATGACGGCCATGGGCAACTTCGTGAAGTCACGCACCGTCCGCGGCATGGTGAAGCCCGCCGCCCAAGCCCTGTAACGCCGCGACGGTCTCCGGCGGGACTCTCCGGTACGGCTTCAGGGGCACCCGCGCGTGCCAGGTGCCCCTGAAGCCGCAGAGCATGACGGGACCGCGCTGCGCGTGCTCGTCGGCTCTCTCAGAGCTTGGTCAGCTTGGAGTACGGGCTCAGGATCCTCCCCTGACGCCCCGAGAAGTCGATGAGCACCGCGTCGTTGTCGCCCTCGACGGCGAGGACGCGGCCGAGTCCGAACTGATCGTGCGACACCCTGTCGCCCACATCGAACAATTCGACCGGTGGGGCCGCCTGGGCCGGGCGGTTGAAGGGACTGGAGGGCAGGTGGCGCCGGGATCCGGCTGACTGTTTCATTACCTTGAGTATGCGCCCTGGGAAGGCCCGACGCCATGCCCGTCCACTCCTGGGGGCGTACTGATGCCGGATTCGTTGTCAGCGCTTCCAGGGCCAGTCCGCGTCCCGGCCCGCCTCCAGCAGCGGCACCATGCGGAACGCCGCGTCCGAAAGCCCCCCGAAGGTATGCCGGTTGCGGCCTCCCGACGGGGCGTGCCCGACCCGGTATCCAGCCAGGTTCCAGGTGTAGACGGGCACGGTGGCCGGCACGGCCGCGGTGGCGTCCGCGGCGTACGAGAACGAAGCCTGCTCGTCGGTAGGAAGCGCGAGGCAATGACGCGCGACATGCCCTCCGCGGGACTTCCGGCGGTACCGGCCGTCAGTGACGGTTCGGCTGACGCTTCCAGGGACCGGTGATGGCGAGCATGATGCCCGGCGTCTGGATGTTCGCGTACAGCGTCCTGCCGTCGGGCGAGAAGGTGACACCGGTGAACTCGCTGTACTCCGGCTCCTCTTCGGTGCCCGCGTTCAGCTCGTTGCGCGCGATCGGGTAGGTGCGGCCGCTCTCGGTCGCCCCGAAGAGGTGCTGGATGCCGTTGCCGTCCTCGGCGATGACCAGGCCGCCGTACGGCGAGACGGTGATGTTGTCCGGGCCGTCGAAGGCACCGTCCTTCGACGGATCGGCGTTCACGCCCAGGAGCACCTTCAGCGTCAGCGTGCGGCGCTTCGGGTCGTAGAACCAGACCTGGCCGTCGTGCTGGACGGGGCTCTCGCCGCGGGCGAACGAGGAGACGACGTACGCGCCGCCGTCGCCCCACCACATGCCTTCGAGCTTGCGGGCGCGGGTGACCTCGCCGTTCGCGAACTGCTTGCGCACCGAGACGGTCCTCGCGTCACGGTCGGGTACGTCGACCCAGTCCACGCCGTACACCGTGCCGATCTTCGTGGCGCGGGACAGGTCGTCGACGAACGTGCCGTTGCTGTCGAAGCACTTGGTGGCCTGGAGGACACCGGCGTCGTCGGCCAGCGTGCGCAGCTTGCCGCGGCCGTGCCGGAAGCCGTGCGGCGGAACCCAGCGGTAGAGGAGCCCGTTGGGGCCCGAGGCGTCCTCGGTCAGGTAGGCGTGGCCGCGCTTGGGGTCGATGACGACGGCCTCGTGGGCGTACCGGCCGAACGCCTTGATGGGGCGGGGGTCGCGGTTGGCGCGCTTGTCGTACGGGTCGACCTCGAAGACGTAACCGTGGTCCTTGAGCAGACCGTTCCTGCCGGCCTTGTCCTCGGTCTCCTCGCAGGTGAGCCAGGTGCCCCACGGGGAGGCGCCACCGGCGCAGTTGGTGGACGTCCCGGCGATGCCGACCCACTCGGCGGTACGGCCGTCGCGGCGGGTCTCCACGACGGTGCAGCCGCCGGCCGCGACCCGGTCGTAGACGAGGCCCTCGGTGAGCGGTACCGGGTGCTCCCAGTCGGCCCGGGTGCCGCTCAGCTCGTGGTTGTTGACGAGCAGGGTGACGCCGCGAGGGCCCTCGAAGGTGGCCGTGCCGTCGTGGTTGGACGGGGTGTACTCGCCGGTCTCCAGCTTGGTGACACCACTGTGGGTGATGATCTCGTACGAGAATCCGGCGGGCAGCGCGAGAATGCCCTCGGGGTCGGCGAGCAGCGGCCCGTAGCCCGGCTCGTCGTGGTGTCCGTGGTCGTGCCCGTGATCGCCGTCGTGCCCGTGGCCTTGGATCGAGTCCGTCGCGGCCAGGGCACCGGGTGCGGTGGCCAGCGCCGCGACGGTACCGGTCAGGGCGATGCCGGCACCGGTGAGGGCGGACTGTCTGGTGAATTCCCTGCGCGTGAAGGGCATCACGTACTCCTGGGTCGACTGGGCGGGTTGTTGGCTCGCCCACAGTCGCGCCCCTGCCCGAACACCAGTTGAACCACGGATGACGCCGAGGGGCATCCTTCCTGTGCAGTTGGCCGAATGCGGTCCAGTTGGCCGGATGCAGCCGCCCGAGCGGGCGTCGCGCCCGGTTGCGCGTATCAGGATCCTGTACGCGACCGCGCCTTGAACGCCGCCTTCCGGGCCTCCTTGGCCTTCTTCTTGTCGCTGTGCAGCCGCCCCATCGCTTCGAGGACCTCCGCGGTCGCCGGGTGCTCCACCCGCCACGCCTCGCCGAAGAAGCCGCTGTGCTGACCCGCCAGGCCCTCGACCAGGTCCTGGAGCTCGTCCAGGTCGCCCTCGGCCTCCAGTTGGGCCGCGATCGTGTCGATGGCGAGCCAGAAGATCATCGACTCGGGCGGCGCGGGTACGTCCGCCGCACCCGTTTCCGCGAGCCATACCCGGGCAAGGCCGCCCAGTTCGGCATCGTCCAGCACCGCGCGCACCGCGGGCTCCGCCCCCGTGCCGACCACGGCGAGCGCCTGCTGGCAGTGGAGCCGGCGCAGCGGCGCCTGCCGGTCCGTTCCGCGGGCCGCCGCCAGGAGTTCGGCCGCGGCGCCGTCCGTGCCGCGCCGGGTGAGCCACAGCTCGATCTCGCAGCGGGCCGCAGTCTCGGGGTAGTACGCGATGCCGCCGAGGAGCACGTCGGCGCCCTTGTCCGCGAGGTCGCCGATCGCCGGGGCGTCCACCCCCGCCTCCAGCATCCGGGCCCGGACGCCGTACAGGCCGAGCGGGGTCAGCTTCACCATCCCGTACCGGGTGACGTCCTCGTCGTCGGCCACGGCGGCGTCCTCGCCCTCCTCGGCCAGCAACGCCTCGTCCACCGGGCGGTACTCGACGATCCCGATGGGTTCGAGGACCCGGAACTGGTCGTCGAGGCGCATCATCGCCTCGGACACCTGTTCAAGGATGTCGTCGGTGGGCTCGCCCATGTCCTCCGGCACGATCATCGACGCGGCCAGCGCGGGCAGCGGTACGGGGGCCGCGTCCTCGCCGCCGTCGCCGACGGTGAGCAGGTACAGGTTGCCGAGGACCCCGTCGAGGAACTCCGCCTCGGCCTCCGGGTCCCAGTCCAGGGACTCGAAGTCCACCGAACCGTCCGCACCGACGAGGTCGGCGAAGTCCTCGAAGACGGGTGCGGTGGCATCGGCGTGGACGGCCTCCAGACCGTCGAGCCAGATCGACAGGACGTCCTGCGGCGATCCCCCGGTGATCAGCGTCAGGTTCTCCGCCGCGGCGGCGGTCCCCTCCGCGTCCTCCCCTTCGGCCTCCGCCGGGTCCTCGACGTCCACCAGCCCCGTGTCGACCGCGAGCCGCCATGCCTCGCTGGCCTCCGCCGCGCCTTCCTCGTCCGCCGTGAGGCCGAGGTGCTCGGCCGCCGCCGGCAACTGCGCTTCGACGAGCTCGCCACCGGCGCCGACCCGGGTCTCCGGGCCCGCCCAGCGGGCGAGCCGGACGGCGCGGGCGAGCAGCGGCGCGGCGAGCGCGTCCCGCGCCAGCTCGGCCTCGGTGCGCAGCCTTACGGGCGGCAGGGTGGGGCGCTCTTCGGACATCAGGCGGTTCTCCTCGGGGCGTACGGGACCGGGCGGCCCAAGCGTAGACGCATTTCGCCCCATGCCACCCGGTTCATGCAACGGACAGCGTCGGTCCACCCGGAGGTTCTTGACAACTGCCGTGCCCGCACAAGAGATTGACGCGCGTAGATCTCCATGCCTCCCCCGATACCCCCGGAGCCCGTGATGCCCGCCGCATCGTCCAGAACCACCGCCGTCTCCGCCGTAGTCGCCGCCGCGCTCGCCGCGGGCCTGCTCACCGGCGCCGCCACCACCTCCGCGTCCGCGTCCCCGTCCGCCGAGCCCTCCGTGGACGGCCGGGTCCGGATCCACGACATCCAGGGCACCACCCGGATATCCCCGTTCACGGGCCGGCAGGTCGACGGTGTCGCGGGCATCGTCACGGGTGTGCGGACGTACGGCTCGAAGGGCTTCTGGTTCCAGGACCCGAACCCCGACGCCGACCCCGCCACCAGCGAAGGTGTCTTCGTCTACACCGGCTCCGCACCGGCCGTCGCCGTCGGTGACGCGGTCACGGTCTCCGGCACGGTCGCCGAGTACGTTCCGGGCGGTGCCTCCTCCGGCAACCAGTCGCTCACCCAGATCACCAGGCCGACGGTCTCGGTGGTGTCCTCCGGCAACGCCCTGCCCGCACCGGTGACGGTCTCGGCACGCTCGGTCCCCTCCCGGTACACCCCGTCGGGCGACCCCGCGGCGGGCGGCTCGATCGACGCGCTCCCCCTTGCTCCGTCCCGCTACGCCCTGGACTACTACGAGTCCCTGGAGGGCATGAACATCCGCATCGGCGCCTCGCGGGTGGTCGGCGCCACCGACTCGCACGCCGAGCTGTGGGTGACGGTCAAGCCGCACGAGCACGCCAACCGCCGCGGTGGCACGGTCTACGGCTCGTACACCGCGCAGAACACCGGCCGGCTCCAGGTCCAGTCGCTGGTTCCGCTCGCCGAGCAGCCCTTCCCCACCGCCGATGTCGGCGATGTGCTGTCCGGTACGACCGAGGGCCCGCTCGACTTCAGCCAGTACGGCGGCTACACACTGACCGCCCGCACGATGGGCACGGTCACCGGCAAGGGCCTGCGCCGGGAGACGACCCGCAAGCAGCGCGGCGGCGAGCTGGCGGTGGCCACGTACAACGTCGAGAACCTCGACCCGGGTGACCCGCAGGAGAAGTTCGACGCGCTCGCCGCCGCCGTGGTCGACAACCTCGCCTCGCCCGACATCGTGGCGCTGGAGGAGATCCAGGACGACAACGGCGCGACGGACGACGGCACGGTCGCGGCCGGCCGGACCGTCGAGAAGTTCACCGCCGCGATCGTGGCCGCGGGCGGCCCGGCGTACGAGTGGCGTTCCATCGACCCGGAGAACAAGAAGGACGGCGGCGAGCCCGGCGGCAACATCCGCCAGGTGTTCCTGTTCAACCCCGAGCGGGTGTCGTTCACCGACCGCGCGGGCGGCGACGCCACGACGGCGACCGATGTCGTACGAGAGCGGGGCCGGGCGGCCCTGACCCTCTCCCCCGGCCGGATCGACCCGGCGAACGCGGCCTGGAAGGACAGCCGCAAGCCGCTCGCCGGAGAGTTCCGCTTCCGCGGCCGTACGGTCTTCGTCGTCGCCAACCACTTCGCGTCCAAGGGCGGCGACGAGTCCATCGTCTCCCAGCACCAGCCGCCGACCCGCTCGTCGGAGGTGCAGCGGCACGCGCAGGCCGCAGTGGTCAACACCTTCGTGAAGAAGCTGCTGAGCGTCCAGAAGAACGCGGACGTCGTGGTCCTCGGTGACATCAACGACTTCGAGTTCTCCGGCACGGCCGAGGCGCTGTCGGCCGGCGGTGTCCTGTACCCGGCGGTGAAGTCCCTGCCGCGCCAGGAGCGCTACTCGTACGTCTACCAGGGCAACACCCAGGTGCTCGATCAGATCCTGACCAGCCCGTCGATCGACGACTTCGACTACGACAGCGTCCACATCAACGCCGAGTTCGCCGCGCAGAACAGCGACCACGACCCGCAGGTGCTCCGCTTCCGCCCGTAGCCCCTCTCGTCCGGGCCGGGCCGTGCCCGGCCCGGACGGGAGGCCACGGCCGTCCGCCGCTACGCGCCCGCCCCCGGCCCGAAGCCGAGCGCGGGCGTGTACCGGTGCACGCCGCCGCCGGTCACGCCCGCGTACGACTGCACCCGCTCCCACTGCGGCGTCCTCGACCCGACCCCGTATCCGGGCGCGGCCAGCGCGTCGGCATGGGCCCGCGCACTCTCCCATTCGGCGTAGTTGAGCACACGGGTGCCGTCGGTGCTCACGTGGAAGTGCCCGGAGATGCCCCCGGGTGAAGGTGCCGGATCGGTCCCCAGCGCCTCGAACACGGTGTCCACCCAGTCCCGCTGCCGGGCCTTGTCCGGCCCCTCGAACTCGACCTCGACGATCACGACGCACCCCGGCTCCCGCCCGTCGCCCTCCCGCACCGGCCTGGAGCGGTAGGGCTCGAAGGTGTGCAGCCCGAGCCGCCGGATGTCCGGAACGGCGGCGTCGATGTCCGCGTTCCGCTCGTCCCGGCCGCTCCGGAAGAACTCCTGGTACGCCTGCTCACCACTCCACTGGCTGTAGTGGAACAAGGTCTTCCCGTCCTCACCGGCATGGACGGTGTACGAGAGCAGCCCCGGATGCGGCCACTCCCGGCTGCCCCACGCCGTGCGGATGGCCTGGATCGTCCGCCGCTGCCGCTCGGGGGTGCCGACATCCCAGGTGCTCGCCTTGACCAGTCCGACGTCGTTTCGGGCAAGATCGGGGCGGGATTCCACATGCACGTTCATGACGGGTCCTCCTGACCGGCGCGCCCCCGTGGTGCGCCGCTGCCGACCACACTGGTACGTCAAGTGCGCTTGAGGTCAACGACACTCTCCTGTCGACGGCGTCGGGCCCACCGACGGGACAACGAACGGAGTACCACATGCATCTGCGTCTCAGGGCGATCACCCGCGAGGAGCATCTGGCGTTCGTCGCGAGCCGGCCCGCCGTGAGCCATATGCAGGTTCCGTCGTGGGGCGGTGTGAAGCCCGACTGGCGTGCGGAGAGCATCGGCTGGTTCGACCGGGACGGCACCGGTCCGGAACGGATCGTCGGTGCCGGGCTCGTCCTCTACCGGCCGATCCCCTGGGTAAGGCGCTATCTGGCCTATCTGCCGGAGGGCCCCGTCATCGACTGGCACGACGCCGGTCTGAGCCGGTGGCTGGATCCGATGCTGGCGCATCTGAAGGAGCGGGGCGCGTTCTCGGTGCGCATGGGACCGCCGGTGGTCGCCCGCCGCTGGGACGCCCGGACGGTCAAGGACGCCATCGCCGACCCGGCCGCCGCACGGCTGCGCGACGTCCCGGCGGACGCGGACGAGCCGCAGGCCGCCGCGCTGGTGGAACAGCTGCGCGGACTGGGCTGGCAGCGGGGCGAGGAGGGCGGTGAGGACGGCTTCAGCGCCGGACAGCCCCGGTACGTCTTCCAGGTGCCGTTCGCCGGGCGGTCGCTGGAGGAGATCCAGCGCGACCTGAACCAGCAGTGGCGGCGCAACATCAAGAAGGCCGAGAAAGCGGGCGTCAAGGTCGTCGAGGGCGGCTACGAGGACCTGCCGGCCTTCTACGAGCTGTACCGCGAGACGGCCGAGCGCGACCGCTTCATCCCCCGCCCGCTGGTCTACTTCCAGCGCATGTGGACCGCGCTGCGGACCGAGGACCCCGACCGGATGCGGCTCTACCTCGCCCACCACGACGGCGAGACGCTCTCCGCGGCGACGATGCTGACCGTGGGGAACCATGTCTGGTACTCCTACGGCGCCTCGACCGGCCGCAAACGCGAGGTCCAGCCCAACAATGCCGTCCAGTGGCGCATGATGAGCGACGCGCACGAGAGGGGCGCGGCGGTCTACGACCTGCGCGGCATCACCGACACCCTGGACGAGAGCAACCATCTGCTGGGTCTGCTGCGCTTCAAGGTCGGCACCGGCGGCCGGGCCGCCGAGTACATCGGCGAGTGGGACCACCCGATCAACAAGGTGCTCCACAAGGCCTTCGCCCTCTACATGGCCCGCCGCTGAACCGGTCCGCCGGCTCCGGGGGCGGGCGTCGAACGCCCCCCGGGCGAGGACGACGAAACGGCGGCGTCGCCCGACGTGTTCGGCGGCACCCGGTTCCCGGGCGGCGCCCGGCGGACGTACTGCGCCGTGGACCACCTGGGGCCGGGCCGTGGTCGCCGCGGACGGGGGACAGAGCACCCGGGCAGCCGTGCCAGAATCCGGAACATGATCCTCCGCACGGCCACCCGCGCCGACCTGCCCGCCGTCCTCGCTCTCCTCGCCGACGAGGAACGGGTCGTCGACCCGGCCTCGGTCGTGGTCGACGAGACGTACGAGAGGGCCTTCGCCGCCATCGAGGGCGACCCGCGCAACGAGTTGCTGGTGCTGGTCGACGGCGACACGGTGCTGGGCTGCCTCCAGGCGACCTACATACCGGGCCTCGGCAAGCACGGCGAGGAACGGGCGCTGATCGAGGCGGTACGGGTCAGGGCCGACCGGCGGGGCGGCGGGCTGGGCCGGGAGCTGATGAAGCAGGCCGTCGACCGGGCCCGGCTACGGGGATGCGGTCTGATGCAGCTGACCAGCAGCAAGCGGCGCACGGACGCGCACCGGTTCTACGAGACGCTCGGCTTCGCCCGCAGCCACGAAGGCTTCAAGCTCGCCCTCTGATCCGACGACAACGCGGCGAGGCGCAGTGCCGGACCCGGTGAGCCCAACCTGATCCGAACGAAATTTCCTCGGGGCTGTCCGGTAATCCCCGGTGGATCAGCGCGCGGCGGCAGATGCGGTGCGTCGCAGGGCGGAGGGACGTCGGCGGGATTACGGGGCAGCCCTTGGGCCGGTCCGGTTCGCCGGACTGTTGAGTTCTTCTTCACCTTCACTCGAAGCAGAACTAAGTAGACCTTCATGGTCCGGTCGGCCGACACTTCGGGAATGACAGCATCCGCAGTCCCTTTCGGCCGCGCACTCTGCGCCATGATCACGCCGTTCACCGCCTCCGGAGCGCTGGACCCGGACGCCGCCGGGAAGCTTGCCGCCTCCCTGGTCGCCGACGGCTGCGACGGTCTGGTGCTCAGCGGCACCACAGGCGAGTCCCCGACCACCACTGACACCGAGAAGACCGCACTGCTGCGGGCCGTCCGGGCGGCGGTCGGCGACGGCGTGCCGATCGTCGCCGGGGTCGGCAGCTCGGACACCCGGCACACCGCGGCCCTCGCCCGGCAGGCCGAACAGGCGGGCGCGGACGGCCTGCTGGTGGTGACTCCGTACTACAGCAGACCGCCGCAGGCCGCCGTCGAGGCACACTTCCGGCGCGTCGCCGACGCCACCGGCCTTCCGGTGATGCTCTACGACATCCCCGGCCGCACCGGCACCCGGATCGAGCCCGATACCCTGCTGCGGCTCGCGGAGCACCCGCGCATCGTGGCCGTGAAGGACTGCGCGTACGACCTCCTCGGGTCGACGAAGGTGATGGGAGCGACGTCGCTGGCGTACTACTCGGGCTGCGAGGAACTGAATCTGCCGTTGTACGCGGTGGGCGCGGCGGGTTATGTCAGCACGGTCGCCAATGTGGCACCCAGGCAGCTGCGGGCGGTCCTGGACGCCTTCGACGCCGGGGACACCGCCGGGGCCGCCCGGCTCAACCAGCTGCTCGCCCCGCTCACCGAGGCGATGATGGCGTCCGGGCTGCCCGGCACGGTCACGGCGAAGGCCCTGCTCGGCGCCGGCCCGGTCCGTGAACCGCTGCAGCCCGCCGGGCGCGAGGCGACCGACGGGCTGCGGCGGGCGTACGAGGAACTCCTCGCCGCCACACGCTAGTTGTGGCTGTGCAGGACGTCGTTGAGGCCGCCCCAGACCGCGTTGTTCGGGCGGGCCTCGACGGCGCCGGTGACCGAGTTGCGGCGGAAGAGGATGTTCGAGGCGCCGGAGAGCTCGCGGGCCTTGACGATCTGGCCGTCCGGCAGCGTGATGCGGGTGCCGGCCGTGATGTAGAGCCCGGCCTCGACGACGCACTCGTCGCCGAGCGCGATCCCGACACCGGCCTCGGCGCCGATCAGGCAGCGCTCGCCGATGACGATGCGCTCCTTGCCGCCGCCGGAGAGGGTGCCCATGGTGGAGGCGCCGCCGCCGATGTCGGAGCCGTTGCCGACGACGACACCCGCGGAGATCCGGCCCTCGACCATCGACGTGCCGAGGGTGCCCGCGTTGAAGTTGACGAAGCCCTCGTGCATGACGGTGGTACCGGAGGCGAGGTGCGCGCCGAGCCTGACCCGGTCGGCGTCGGCGATCCGGACGCCCTTCGGCGCGACGTAGTCCGTCATCCGGGGGAACTTGTCGACCGAGGTGACCTGGAGGTGCAGGCCCTCGGCGCGGGCATTCAGCCGCACCCGCTCCACGTCGTCCACGGCGACCGGGCCGAGCGAGGTCCAGGCGACGTTGGCGAGGAGGCCGAAGAGGCCGTCCAGGCTCTGTCCGTGCGGCTGGACGAGGCGGTGCGACAGGAGGTGCAGGCGCAGGTACGCATCGTGGGCGTCGAGCGGCTTGTCGTCGAGCGAGGCGATGACCGTACGCACGGCTACGACCTCGACACCGCGGCGGGCGTCCACGCCGATGGCCCTGGCGGCGCCCTCGCCGAGGAGGTTGACGGCCCGGTCGGGGGTGAGCCGTTCGGTTCCGGCCGGGCCCGGCTCGGTGGTGAGCTCGGGGGCGGGGAACCAGGTGTCGAGAACGGAACCGTCGCCGGCGATGGTGGCGAGGCCGGCGGCGACGGCGCCGGTGGTGCGAGCAGGAGTCGTGTCGGTCATGACACGAAACCTAACCGGCGGGACACCGTCGGAGCCAACCGGTCTCGCCGGGTGGTCGCGGCATGCCCCCGGCGGTGGACGGCCACCCGGTCAGCCGGGCTGCGCCTGCCGTTCGGGGGCCGGTGCGGAAGCCTCCTCGCACACCGGCATCCGCACCGCCCCCGACGCCGGACCCGCCACCGTCACCATTCCCGGCAGCCGCCGCGCCGCCGGCACCAGCCTGACGAGAGCGGCGTTGGCGGCGCGCGCGACGCCTGCCGCGTACTGCGCGAGCGGCAGCACCCCGTACATCGCCACGACCGCCACGACCGCCACGACCGGCAGGGCGGCGAGTGCGGCCCCGCTGACCAGTGCACCGACCAGGAGCAACGCCCTCCTCAGTAAGTTCCTGTTGGGAACGGACTATGGCATCATGCTGGGATACAGGTCCATCAGGTGAGAGACGGCCGCGGCCGGTCGACGGAGAAGCCCATGCCCCAGCGCACCAGCCTGGCCGACGCCGACTGTGCGATCGCCCAGGCGCTCGATGTCGTCGGCGACTGGTGGACCCTGCTGATCGTGCGGGACACGGCGCGCGGGGTACACCGCTTCGACGCCCTCCAGGAAGAACTGGGCGTGTCCCGCAAGGTGCTGACCGAGCGGCTGCGGCTGCTGGTCGACGCGGGAGTGCTGTCCCGGGAGCCGTACCAGGACCGGCCGCCCCGGTACGAGTACCGGCTCACCCGGCGCGGACACGCGCTGCTGCCCGTACTGATCGCGCTCCAGGACTGGGGCGACACCTGGGTGATGGGGGACGGAGAGATGACGGCCACGGCCGCCGAGGCGTCGAAGGAGGCGGCCCGGGTGCACGCCCTGGTGGGCACGCGTCTGCCCGAGTTGCGGCTGCTGGACCACGACGGCGCGTCGCGCGACCCGGTCGCCGGCACCCCGTACACCGTCCTGTACTGCTTCCCCGGCGCCTATGCCCGACGGGACGCCTATCCGCCGGGCTGGGCGCAGATCCCGGGCGCGAGTGGCTGCACCCTCGAATCCTGCACATACCGCGACCAGTTGGCCGAATTCACGGCCGCGGGCGCGACCGTACACGGGGTGTCCACCCAGCGCCCCGACGAGCAGAGGGCGTTCGCGGACGCGGAGGGGCTGCGCTTCCCGCTGCTGTCCGACGCGGAGCTGGAGCTGGCGGCGGCCCTGCGTCTGCCGACGTTCCGCGCGGCGGGAACGAGCCGGCTGAAGCGGCTGACGCTGGTGGTGGACCGGGACCGGACGGTCCGCGAGGCGCTGTACCCGATCACGGACATCGAGGCGAGCGTACGGGCGGCCCTGGCGGCGGTCCGAGGGGCGGGCCTGCCCGGCGAATGAGGCCGGGGCCGCCCGGAGTCCCGGCCCTCCGCAGCCCTGGCCCTCCGGATGCGCGGAGCCGGAACCGCCAGGAACAGGGGCCGCCAGGAACAGGGCCGTCAGGAGCCGGAGCCGCCAGGAGCAGGGCCGCAGGAGCCGAGCCGTCAGGGCAGGAGACGCCCCAGCATCTCCCTCGCGTACGCCTCGTCGTATTCCCCGCCGGTGAGCAGCACCTGCAGGCAGATCCCGTCCATGAGGGCGATCAGCGCCCGCGCCGTGGCCGGATCGGTCCGCCGGGACAGCAGTTCGGCCGTGTCGTGGGTCCACTCGGCGGCGACCGGCCGCAGCGCGGTCCTGCGGAGCGCGGCGAGATACAACTCGTACTCCACCTCGGCCCGCCCGCGCCCGCCGGAGAAGTACTCCCCCAGCAGCCCGGCCAGCTCCCCGGCGAGGTCGATGGCCGGGTCGGTCAGGGCCTCGCTCTCCCGGATGACCTCGGCGAAGTTCTCGTTCGACCGGCGCAGCGCCGCGATCAACAGCTCGTCCAGCGAGGTGAAGTGATACGTCGTCGAGCCGAGCGGCACATCGGCCTCGGCCGCGACGGAGCGATGACTGAGCCCCGCGATGCCCTTGGCGCCCACCACCCTGATCGCGGCGTCGATGATGCGTCCGCGCCGCTCGGGGTCGTAACGGCGGGCCATCAGTGGGCCCCTCCCAGGTTCAGCACCACCACTCCGGCGATGACCAGCGCTATGCCCGCCAGCTTGACCAGGTTGCCGGACTCCCCCATGAAGAGGATGCCGATGGCGGCGACCGCGGCGGTGCCGATCCCGGCCCAGATGGCGTAGGCGGTGCCCATCGACAGCGTCTTCAGCGTCTGGGCGAGCAGAGTGAAGGCTATGAGATAGCCCGCGACGGTGATCAGCGAGGGCCAGAGCCTGGTGAATCCCTCGCTGTACTTCATGGCCGTCGTACCGGCCACCTCGGCCGCGATTGCCGCGGCAAGCAGTCCATAACCCATGTGTACGAGTGTACGCATCGCCCCTCGCACGGCGGCAGGAACGCCCGGCGCGGCCCGGGGACGCTACGGTGTCCCGGCCGGTACACAGGACGACGAGCACAACGGAGCAGCAGTGGCGCAGGACGCAGGGTGGGGCGGTGGAGGTGCTCCGTACGGTGGAGCACCGTACGGAGCACCACCGGGATGGGGTGGCTGGATGCCACCGCCGAAGCCGGGAGTGATACCGCTGGCACCCCTGAGGCTCGGGGAGATACTCGGCGGCGCCTTCGGCACGATGGGGCGGTACTGGAAGCAGCTGTTCGGCATAGGCGCGGCCGTGTACGGCGGGGCGCTGGCGCTCGTGGGAGTGGCGGCCCTGATCGCGTACTCCGCGACCAGTGACCATCTGCGCCACGTCGTCTCGCTCAGCGCCGAGGAGGATCTGCCGTCGACGGACCTGGTGCCGCTGCTGACCGGCTTCGGCGCCATCTGGCTGGTCGCGATGGTCGCGTTCATGGTCAGTACGGCCATGATGTACGCGACGGTTCCCGCGATCCTTCAGGAGGCGGTACTGGGCAGGCCGACCACCTTCGCCGTGATCTGGCGCCGGGCCTGGGCCCGCGTGCCGGCGGTGATCGGAACGGTGATCCTGTCCGCCCTGATCGCGATGATCCCGATGGTGCTCGCGGTGATCGGCTTCTTCGCGCTCATGATCGGCGCCCTCACCCTGTCGCGCGGCTCGGACATCGCGCTGTGGACCACACTCGGCTTTCTGGGCGCCCTGGCCACCGCGCCCCTCGCGGCCTGGCTCTGGGTGAAGTTCTGTCTGGCCCCCTCGGCCGTGGTCTTCGAGATGCAGCGCCCGGTGGCGGGTCTGCGCCGCTCGTCGCAGCTGGTGCGCGGCGACTGGTGGCGGGTCTTCGGGATCACCCTGCTGGCCTTTCTCATGGCCGCCGTGGCGGCCTACGTCATCCAGATCCCGTTCTCGTTCCTCGGCATGTTCTCCGGTGTCATCGGCGGCTCGACCCTGGACGACGACCCGAACCCCGCCTCGATCGTCTTCGCCATGAGCGGCTATCTGGTGATCATGGCGCTGGGCCAGCTGATCGGTCAGCTCATCTCGGCGACGTTCCCGCAGCTGGTGACCGGACTCGTCTACGTCGACCGGCGCATGCGCACGGAGAACCTGGGCCCGGTCCTCGCCGAGGCGGCGGCCCTGCCACCGCAGCAGTACGGCCCGTAGAACCCAAGCCGTGCCCCGGTCCACTCAGTCGATGAGCGAGTTCTTCGGCGTCAGCACACAGAACTCGCGGTAAAAGGAAACGGCCATGCCCGCCAGTCTGCCCGGCGGACCTGGCCGTTCTCATCCCCGTGTCGCGAGGCCGTCCGGTCCGTCAGCCACCGACGGTGAACCAGACGGCCCGGGACTTCTTCCATTGCGCGTGGTCGAGATCCTTCGCCTCCGTGCCGTCCCCGTACAGATCTGCCGATCCGGCATCCGTGATCAGCTGCGCCCGGGCGCCCGGAACGGTGAGGTCGGGGACGTCGACGACAGCCTCCCAGCCGCCCTGATCCGTCGTCGGCAGATCGGCCCGCTTGACCGGCGCGTGTGCGGCGACACCGTCCCAGGTGTAGAGGGCATACGGGTCGGAGTTGTCGTCGGCCGCCCAGGAACCGGCCACGATCAGATACTGGTCGGCGGCGTTCTTCCGGATGTCCCGGATGCTGAGCCCGCCGAGGTCCAGCTCGATCGGCGCGCCCATGACCGCCTTCGCCCCGCTGCCGGCCACCTTGTCGAAGTTGGTGACGGGCACGATCAGGGCCTTGCCGCCGGCCTTCGGCGGGACCAGCGGGGCCCGGAAGCCGAGATACGCGGTGGTCGTCGAGCCGGGTGCGAACTCCAGGCCCTCGATGTTGAATCCGTCGATCTGCTTGGGCGCCTCACCGTCCGCCGTCCCCGCGGCGAAGCCGAGCCGGTTGCCGTTCGCCCGGTCCCAGGCGACGAGGTCGCCACGGAGCTTCTTGTACGAGCCGCCCACCGTCAGCCGGGTGGCGGCCCCCGATCCGGTCACCTTCGTGGTGAAGACGGTGTTGCGGTCGGCCTTGTACACGCCGTCCTTGTTGTTGCCGAGCGATCCGGTCCAGTAGACCGTGTTCCCCACCCGGGCCGCGCCCTCGATGTCGATCTCCTTCGACACCCCGAGCTCCGCACCGATGTCCCAGCTCTTCACGGGCGCGCCGGATGCGGAACGGTCGTACAGGCGCAGCGTGTTGGACTCGTCGTCGGCCACGACCGCGTACCCGCCGCCGACATCGACCGCGGCCGAGGAGTCCGAGGAACCGGTGAGGTAGCGGGTGTCGGCGGCGTTCTGTACGGCGGCCGAAGCGGCGTAATGCAGCGTCTTGGTGGCGGTCTTGCCACCGAGTCCGGTGACCTTGATCGTGAGGTCGGTGTAGCCGCGACCGTGCGCGGCGACGGACAGCTGCCGGGTACCCCCGGTCCCCGTCACGGTCACATCGCCGGTCCCGGCGACGGACGGCTTGGAGCTGGCGGAGGCCGCCACGCCGAGCGCGGCCGCATCGGCCCCGCTCTGCGCCACGGTGACGGTCACCACGGGGTCACCGGTCGCGCCGACGGCACCGGAGAGGTAGGAGACCGAGAGCCCGATCGTCGGCGTTCCGTAACTCACGGCGTGCGCGGGGGCGTTCAGCCCGACGGCGGTCAGCCCGAGAACGGCGCTCGCGGCGATGGCGGTGCGACGGCGGTACGGCGAAGTATGACGGGACACAAGGAAACCTCTCGTCGGCGCAATGTCGAGGAGCACGGTCCGCCTCCCGGACCAACTGCCCGCATACCCCGCACGTCCCCGAGAAGAACATTTGACTCTTCGCCGGGGCCCCGGCCAAGGCCGGCCACACGAAAAGACCCCCGGCAAGAAGCCGGGGGCCGTTCGTCGTCCGCGGTGGACTCAGACGTTGAAGCCCAGCGCGCGCAGCTGCTCGCGCCCATCGTCCGTGATCTTGTCCGGGCCCCACGGCGGCATCCAGACCCAGTTGATCCGCAGCTCGTTGACGATGCCGTCGGTCGCGGACTTCGCCTGGTCCTCGATGACATCGGTCAGCGGGCAGGCCGCGGACGTCAGAGTCATGTCGAGGGTGGCGATGTTGGCGTCATCGATGTGGATGCCGTAGATCAGGCCCAGGTTGACGACATCGATGCCCAGCTCGGGGTCGACGACGTCGTACAGGGCCTCGCGGACCTCCTCCTCGGAGGCCGGCTTGGTCGTGAGGGTCTCGTTGTCGCTCATGTCGCCTTCCCTTCGGACAGCGCTTTCGCCGTCGCGTCCTTCCACGCCATCCAGCTCAACAGCGCGCACTTGACCCGGGCCGGGTACTTCGAGACACCGGCGAACGCCACCGCGTCCTCCAGCACCTCCTCCATCGCGTCGTCCGGCTCCAGCTGGCCCTTCGACTGCATCAGCTCCAGGAAGGTCTCCTGGATCTTCTGCGCCTGGCCCAGCTCCTTGCCGACCAGCAAGTCGTTCAGCACGGATGCGCTGGCCTGGCTGATGGAGCAGCCCTGACCCTCGTACGACACATCGGTGATGGTTTCGCCGTCGTACTTCACCCGGAGAGTGATCTCGTCGCCGCACGTCGGGTTGACGTGGTGCACCTCGGCGTCGCCGTCCCGCAGGCCGCGCCCGTGGGGGTGCTTGTAGTGGTCCAGGATCACTTCCTGGTACATGGAATCAAGCTTCACCAGTCAACCCTCAGCCGCTCTGCCAATTAACCGAAAAAGTTCCGTACGTGTTCCAGTCCGTCCACCAGGGCATCGACCTCGGCGGGCGTGGAGTACAGATAGAACGACGCTCGCGTCGTCGCAGGAATTCCGTACCGCAGGCAGACCGGCCGTGCGCAGTGGTGTCCGACCCGGACCGCGATGCCCTGCTCGTCGAGCACCTGGCCCACATCGTGCGGGTGGATGTCGCCGAGCGTGAAGGAGATCGTGGCGCCGCGGTCCTCGGCGGTCGCGGGACCGATGATCCTGAGGTCCGGGACCTCCAGGAGCCGCTTCACCGCGTACTGGGTGATCGCGTGCTCGTGCTGGTAGATCTTCTCCATGCCGATCGCCGAGAGGTAGTCCACGGCCGCACCGAGGCCGACGGCCTGGGCGATCGGGGGCGTACCGGCCTCGAACTTGTGCGGCGCGGGGGCGTACGTCGACGAGTGCATCGACACGGTCTCGATCATCTCTCCGCCACCGAGGAACGGCGGCAGGTCCTCCAGGAGCTCCTGCCGTCCCCAGAGCACGCCGATGCCGGTCGGGCCGACCATCTTGTGGCCGGTGAAGGCCACGAAGTCGGCCTGCAGCGCCTGCACGTCGAGCACCATGTGCGGGGCGGCCTGCGAGGCATCGATGCAGACCAGCGCACCGACCTGCTGGGCGCGGCGGATGATCTTCTCGACCGGGTTGATCGTGCCCATGATGTTGGAGACCAGGGTGAAGGAGACGATCTTCGTCTTCTCCGTGATGATCTCGTCGATGTTGGACAGGTCGAGACGGCCGTCGTCGGTGATGCCGAACCACTTCAGCTTCGCGCCCGTGCGCTGCGAGAGCAGCTGCCAGGGCACGATGTTGGAGTGGTGCTCCATCTCCGTGGTGACGATCTCGGTGTCGTGGTCCACCCGGTAGGGCTCATCGGCCCAGCCGAGCATGTTGGCGACGAGGTTGAGCGACTCGGAGGCGTTCTTGGTGAAGATCACCTCGTTGCGGCTGGGCGCGTTGATGAACGCGGCGATCTTGTCACGGGCGCCTTCGTACAGCGCCGTGGCCTCTTCCGCGATCGTGTACACGCCGCGGTGCACATTGGCGTTGTGCCGCTCGTAGTACTCGTTGAGGGCATCGAGCACCTGGCGCGGCTTCTGCGAGGTCGCCGCGCTGTCCAGGTAGACGACCTTCTTCCCGTCGTGGACCGTCCGATCCAGCAGGGGGAAGTCCTTGCGGATCGCCTCGGTGTCGAGGAGGCCCGGCAGCTGTGTCACGCGGAAGCGCCACCCTTCACATATGCCTCGTAGCCCTCGTTCTCCAGCTTGTCGGCGAGTTCGGCACCGCCGGACTCGGCAATGCGGCCGTTGGCGAAGACGTGCACGAAGTCGGGCTTGATGTAACGGAGGATCCGCGTGTAGTGCGTGATCAGCAGGGTGCCGACCTCGCCGGTCTCGCGGACCCGGTTGACGCCCTCGGAGACGATGCGCAGGGCGTCGACGTCCAGGCCGGAGTCGGTCTCGTCGAGGATCGCGACCTTCGGCTTGAGGAGCTCCAGCTGAAGGATCTCGTGACGCTTCTTCTCACCGCCGGAGAAGCCCTCGTTCACATTGCGCTCGGCGAACGCCGGGTCCATCTGGAGCCGGCCCATCGTCTCCTTGACCTCCTTGACCCAGGTGCGCAGCTTGGGCGCCTCGCCGCGGACGGCGGTGGCGGAGGTGCGCAGGAAGTTGGAGACCGAGACGCCGGGGATCTCGACCGGGTACTGCATCGCCAGGAACAGGCCGGCGCGGGCCCGCTCGTCGACGGTCATCTCCAGGACGTCCTCGCCGTCCAGGGTCACCGAACCGCTGGTGATCGTGTACTTGGGGTGACCCGCGAGGGAGTACGCGAGGGTGGACTTGCCGGACCCGTTGGGGCCCATGATGGCGTGGGTCTCGCCCTGCTTCACGGTCAGGTCGACGCCCTTGAGGATCTCCTTCGTGGCGTTGTCGGCCTCGACGGAGACGTGCAGGTCGCGGATTTCAAGCGTTGCCATGGGTGACTCAGGACTCCTGGGTGACGGAGACGAGCACATCGTCCCCTTCGATCTTGACGGGGTATACGGGGACGGGGCGCGTCGCGGGAAGGCCGGACGGCTTGCCGGTACGGAGGTCGAAGCTGGAGCCGTGCAGCCAGCACTCGATCATGCAGTCCTCCACCTCTCCCTCGGACAGCGAGACGTTCGCGTGCGAGCAGATGTCGTTGATCGCGAACACCTCGCCCTCGGTACGGACGACGGAGACCGGGACGCCGTCGAGCTCCACCCGCTTCGGGGTGTCGTCCTCCAGCTCACTGAGCGCGCACGCTTTGACGAAGGCCATCAGACGGACGCCCTCAGCTCGGCCTCGATCTTTTCGAGCAGCCGCGCCTCGACGTCCGGCAGCCCGATCTGCTGGACGAGCTCGGCGAAGAAGCCGCGCACGACGAGTCGGCGGGCCTCCTCGGCCGGGATGCCGCGGGACATCAGGTAGAAGAGCTGCTCGTCGTCGAACCGGCCGGTCGCGGAGGCGTGGCCGGCGCCGACGATCTCGCCGGTCTCGATCTCCAGGTTCGGCACCGAGTCGACGCGCGCGCCGTCCGTGAGGACGAGGTTGCGGTTCATCTCGTAGGTGTCGGTGCCCTCGGCCCTGGCCCGGATGAGGACGTCACCGATCCACACCGCGTGCGCGCCGTCGCCCTGGAGCGCGCCCTTGTAGGCGGCGTTGGACTTGCAGTGCGGGGTGTTGTGGTCGACCAGGAGGCGGTGCTCCTGGTGCTGGCCCCTGTCGGTGAAGTACAGACCGAAGAGCTCGGCCTCGCCGCCGGTGCCCGCGTAGCTGACGCGCGGGTGGAGGCGGACGAGGTCGCCGCCGAAGGTGACGACGATCGACTTGAACGAGGCGTCCCGGCCGACCAGCGCGTTGTGCTGTCCGACGTGTACCGCGGTCTCGTCCCAGTCCTGCACGGAGACGACGGTCAGCTTCGCGCCGTCACCGAGGACGTAGTCCACGTTGGCGGCGAGCACCGCGTCACCGGTGTGGTCTATGACGACGACGGCCTCGGCGAAGGCGCCCAGCTCGACGACCTGGTGCCCGAAGGCCACGCCGCCCTCGCCGTGCACCGCGATGCGGATCGGCTCGGTGAGCACGGCCTCCTTGGCGACCGTGACGACGGACGCCTGCTCGAAGGACGTGTACGCCTGCGCGGCGACGCGGTCCACCGGAGTGCCGGCCTTCCCGAGCCGGGAGTCGTCGCGGCCGACGGTCTCGACCGTGACGCCCTCGGGCGCGTCGACCGCGATCTTCACGGCACCGCTGGTGGCGACGGCCGTGCCGTCGTGCAGTCCGCGCAGCCGCTCCAGCGGGGTGAACCGCCACTCCTCCTCGCGGCCGTGCGGGACCGGGAAGTCCGCGACGTCGAACGACGGGGGCGCGCTCATGCGCGTGGCGACGGTCGACTCGGCGGCCACCGCGATGGATCCGGTGGTGGTGGAACCCGCCGGAGGGGGTCCCCCTGCTCGAGCGGAGCCGAGAGTGGGGGAGTTCTGAGCCTCAGCCATGGCTGTCGTGGTGCTCGCTTTCTCTGTCAGTGGTCGGGGAATCCGGTCGTCGGGCTGCGCGGGGCCGCGTCAGCCGACCGAACCCTCCATCTGCAGCTCGATCAGCCGGTTGAGCTCAAGGGCGTACTCCATCGGCAGTTCCTTCGCGATCGGCTCGACGAAGCCGCGCACGATCATCGCCATCGCCTCGAACTCCGTCAGACCGCGGCTCATCAGGTAGAAGAGCTGGTCCTCGGAGACCTTGGAGACCGTCGCCTCGTGCCCCATCGACACGTCGTCCTCGCGGACGTCGACGTAGGGGTAGGTGTCGGAGCGCGAGATCGTGTCGACCAGCAGCGCGTCACAGAGCACGTTGGACTTCGCGCCCGGCGCGCCCTCGCCGATCTCGATGAGACCCCGGTAGGAGGTGCGGCCGCCGCCGCGCGCCACCGACTTGGAGACGATGTTGGAGGAGGTGTTCGGCGCCATGTGGACCATCTTGGCGCCGGCGTCCTGGTGCTGGCCCTCGCCCGCGAAGGCGATGGACAGGGTCTCGCCCTTGGCGTGCTCGCCCATCAGGTAGACGGCCGGGTACTTCATGGTGACCTTGGAGCCGATGTTGCCGTCGACCCACTCCATGGTCGCGCCCTCGTAGGCCACGGCGCGCTTGGTGACCAGGTTGTAGACGTTGTTCGACCAGTTCTGGATCGTCGTGTAGCGGCAGCGGCCGCCCTTCTTCACGATGATCTCGACGACCGCGGAGTGCAGCGAGTCGGAGGAGTAGATCGGCGCGGTGCAGCCCTCGACGTAGTGGACGTAGGCGTCCTCGTCGACGATGATCAGCGTCCGCTCGAACTGGCCCATGTTCTCCGTGTTGATACGGAAGTAGGCCTGCAGCGGGATGTCGACGTGGACACCCTTGGGCACGTAGATGAACGAGCCACCGGACCACACGGCCGTGTTCAGCGAGGCGAACTTGTTGTCGCCGACCGGGATGACGGTGCCGAAGTACTCCTTGAAGAGCTCCGGGTGCTCCTTCAGCGCGGTGTCGGTGTCGAGGAAGACGACACCCTGCTCCTCCAGGTCCTCGCGGATCTGGTGGTAGACGACCTCGGACTCGTACTGCGCGGCGACACCGGCGACCAGGCGCTGCTTCTCCGCCTCCGGGATGCCGAGCTTGTCGTAGGTGTTCTTGATGTCCTCGGGCAGATCCTCCCAGGACTCCGCCTGCTTCTCCGTGGACCGCACGAAGTACTTGATGTTGTCGAAGTCGATGCCCGACAGGTCGGAGCCCCAGTTCGGCATGGGCTTCTTGTCGAAGAGCCTGAGGCCCTTGAGGCGCAGCTTCAGCATCCACTCGGGCTCGTTCTTCTTCGCCGAGATGTCGCGGACGACATCCTCGGAGAGCCCGCGCTTGGCCGCGGCGCCTGCCGCGTCGGAGTCGGCCCAGCCGAATTCGTACGTGCCCAGCCCCTCGAGCTCAGGGTGGGCAGTCTCCGTGGGGAGCGTCATGCGGGGTTCCTCCCGGCCGTGCTTGCAGATGCTGAATTGGTGGTCTGTGGTGCTGCGTGGCCGCTGCGCGGAATGTACGTCGTACACACACCGTCGCCGTGGGCGATGGTGGCCAGACGCTGCACATGCGTCCCGAGGAGAGTGGAGAAGAATTCCGTCTCCGCCTCGCACAGCTGCGGGTACTGCTCGGCGACATGGGCGACCGGGCAGTGGTGCTGGCACAGCTGCTCGCCCTGCTGCGGGCCGGGCGCGCTACGCGCCATAGCAGCGTACCCGTCGGCCGACAAGGCCTTGGCCAATGCCTCGGTGCGCGCCGCCGGGTCCGCGGCCTCGACCGCCGCGCGGTACGCCGCGGACTGGGCCGCGATCCTGGCCCGGGCGAAAGCGACGACCGCCTCGTCGCCCGAGGTCTCGGCGATCCAGCGCAACGCGTCCGCGGCCAGCTTGTCGTAGGACTGGTCGAAGGCGTCCCGCCCGCAGTCGGTGAGGGCGAACACCTTGGCCGGACGGCCCCGGGTCCGCGCTCCGTACACCCGCTGTTCGCGGGCCTCGACGACACCGTCGGAGGCGAGGGCGTCGAGGTGGCGGCGGACCGCGGCCTGGGTGAGACCGAGGCGCTCGGCCAGCTCGGCGACGGTGGACGGGCCGTGGTCCAGGATGGAGCGCGCGACCCGGTTGCGCGTCGAACGCTCTCCGGTCGCGAGTTCCTCCTGGGGTGACTCCCGCTTGGCCTCGCCGCTTTTCACAACGTCATTGTTGCGTAATTCATCGCGCCCTGACAACCACGGTCCGAAACGATCTACGGTGCCGTTCATCACTTAGGGTCACCTAATTCGGCCCCGCGCCCCGGCCCCTTCCCGCCCCTGCCTAGACTTACCGGCCATGAAGAGCGAGCCCGCCGTACAGGTCAGGAACCTGGTGAAGCGGTACGGCCCCAAGACCGCTGTGGACGGCCTCGACCTGTGTGTACGCACCGGCGCGGTCACCGCCGTCCTCGGCCCCAACGGCGCCGGCAAGACCACCACCATAGAAACCTGCGAGGGCTACCGCCGTCCGGATGACGGGACGGTACGGGTCCTCGGCCTCGACCCGGTCGCCGACGCCGCGAAGCTCCGCCCCCGGATCGGCGTGATGCTCCAGTCGGGCGGCGTCTACTCCGGGGCACGCGCCGACGAGATGCTCCGCCACATGGCGAAGCTCCACGCCCACCCGCTGGACGTCGACGCCCTGATCGAGCGCCTCGGCCTCGGCGGCTGCGGGCGTACGGCCTACCGCCGGCTCTCCGGCGGCCAGCAGCAGCGGCTCGCCCTGGCGATGGCCGTCGTCGGCCGCCCCGAACTGGTCTTCCTGGACGAGCCGACCGCCGGCCTCGACCCGCAGGCCCGCCGCTCCACCTGGGATCTCGTACGGGAGCTGCGTGCCGACGGCGTTTCGGTCGTCCTCACCACGCACTTCATGGACGAGGCGGAGGAGCTCGCCGACGATGTCGCCGTCATCGACGCGGGCAAGGTCATCGCCCAGGGCAGCCCGGAGACGCTCTGCCGCGGCGGCGCCGAGAACACCCTGCGCTTCACCGGCCGCCCCGGTCTCGACCTGGGCTCCCTCGTGAAGGCGCTGCCCGACGGCACGGAGGCGGCCGAGCTCACCCCGGGCACGTACCGCATCAGCGGCGACGTCGACCCGCAGCTGCTGGCCACCGTCACCACCTGGTGCGCGCAGCACGGAGTGATGCCGTCCGGCATCTCCGTGGAGCGTCACACCCTGGAGGACGTCTTCCTGGAACTGACCGGCAAGGAGCTGCGCGCATGAGCGCCGGTACGTACGCCCCGCGGCCGGGCGCCGCCCCGCTGTTCCGCATGATCACCACGCAGGCCGCGCTGGAGACGCGGATGCTGCTGCGCAACGGCGAGCAGCTGCTGCTGACGGTGGTCATCCCCACGCTGCTGCTGGTGCTGTTCAGCGCGGTCGACATCGTGGACACGGGCGCCGGCAGGTCCGTGGAATTCCTGACGCCCGGCGTTCTCGCGCTCGCCGTGATGTCCACGGCGTTCACGGGCCAGGCCATCGCCACCGGTTTCGAACGGCGGTACGGGGTGCTCAAGCGGCTCGGCGCCTCGCCGCTGCCCCGCTGGGCACTGATGACCGCCAAGACGCTCGCGGTGCTGGTCACCGAGGTGCTCCAGGTGGTGCTCCTCACGGTGATCGCGTTCGCGCTGGGCTGGTCGCCGCACGGCAGCCCCTTCGCCGTCCTGATGCTGCTCGTACTCGGCACCGCGGCCTTCTCCGGCCTCGGGCTGCTGATGGCCGGCACGCTGAAGGCGGAGGCGACGCTCGCCGCGGCCAATCTGGTCTTTCTGCTCCTGCTGGTCGGCGGCGGGGTCATCGTGCCGCTGGAGAAGTTCCCGGACGTGGTGCAGTCGGCGCTGGGGTTGCTGCCGATCACGGCGCTCTCGGACGGGCTGCGGGACGTGCTCCAGCACGGCGCGTCGATGCCGTGGGGCGACCTCGGCATCCTCCTGGTGTGGGCGGTGCTCGGGCTGGGCGCGGCGGCGAAGTTCTTCCGCTGGGAGTGAGACTCCTCCGCGGCGAGTGACCCCGCGGACATACTCCGTCGGCGTTTCGGGCAACTCGTCCCCCTCGTGAAAGCTTGCACAAGCCGCCGCCTACGATGGTGCGCGTGCCCAAGCTGACCCGAGCCGAAGTCGCTCAAGCCGCGCGGAACCCGCTCCTCTACATCGCCGAGCGGTGGACTCCGTCCCCCCGTACCGTCCGCCGTGCGGCCATGTCGGCCGTCGTGATGGCCGTGCTCATCGTCGTGACCGGCGGCGCCGTACGGCTGACCGGCTCCGGCCTCGGCTGCCCGACCTGGCCCAAGTGCACCGACGAGAGCCTCACGGCAACGAGCGAGATGGGCTTCCACGGCGTCATCGAGTTCGGCAACCGGATGCTGACGTACGTCCTGTGCGCGGCCGTCGGGTGGGCGATCATCGCCGCCCGGTCCGCGAAGCCCTGGCGGCGCAGCCTCACCCGGCTCGGCTGGGCGCAGTTCTGGGTGGTCATGGGCAACGCGGTGCTCGGTGGCATCGTGGTGCTGGTCGGCCTCAACCCCTACACCGTCGCCGCGCACTTCCTGCTCACCACGGCGCTGCTCACCGTCGCGCTGGTGACCTGGCAGCGGGTCCGTGAGGGCGACTCGGCGCCCCGTCCGCTGGTGGGCAAGGCGGTCTCCCAGCTGGCCTGGCTGCTCGCGGTCGCCGCGGGGCTGCTGGTCGCGGTCGGCACGGTCGTCACGGGCGCCGGACGGCACGCGGGCGACTCCAGCGACGTCCCCCGCATTCCGGTCGACTGGAAGCTGGTCTCGCAGCTGCACGCCGATCTGGCCTGGGTCGTGGTGGCGCTGGCCGTCGCGCTCTGGTTCGTGCTGAAGGCCGTGGACGCACCGGCCGGCCCGCTCCACCGGGCCCGTGATCTCTTCCTGGTGCTGATGGGGCAGGGCGTGATCGGTTACGTCCAGTACTTCACGAACACCCCCGAGATCCTCGTCGGCCTGCACATGCTCGGCTCATGCCTGGTGTGGATCGCGGTCGTGCGGGTGCTGCTGTCGCTGCGGGAGCGCCCGGTCGCCGTCGCCGCGGTGCCCGGCCCCGCCGCCGAGCAGCCGGAGCCGGCCGCGGCGGGCTGAGCCGAGCCCGGGAGAACCCCCGGGCACTCGCCGGCTGCCCCCGCGCATACGCCGATCGCCGGCCGGGCCCGAAGTCGGGCCCGGCCGGCGATCGGCGTATGCGCGGGGGCGCAGGGACGAGGGTCCGTCCGGTCAGGCCCTGTTGGACGGGCCGCCCACCTGGATGCCGGCCATCCGCGTCCACTCGTACGGGCCGGTGCGGACCTTCGCGGCGAAGTCCCCGTCGAAGGACTCGTGCATCGTGATCCCTGCCTTCCGGGTGGCGTTCTCGGCGACCGCGTACGACGGGGCCACCAGATCGCCCCAGTCGCCGTCCTCGCCCACGAGAACGATGCGCGTGCCCATCTGCCCGATGTAGGCGAGCTGTCCCTCAGCACCGCCGTGCGCCTTGGCGAAGGCACCGATCTGCTTGGCGAGCTTCGCCGCCCTGCGCTCCGCGCGGGCCGCCTGCTTGCCGCTCTTCACCTGGGTCTCTGCCGTCTCTGCCATATCCAGGATGCTACCGACGGGTAGATCAACGTGCGACGGGCGGGGCACGTGGTGTGGGCCACGTACCCCGCCCGTCGGCAGGACTCGATGGAGCGGGACTACCTCAGGAAGGGGTCGACCGCCACCGCGACGAAGAGCAGCGAGACGTAGGTGATCGACCAGTGGAACAGCCGCATCTCCTTGAGCTTCCCGCCGGTCACTCCGGCCTTGGCCCGGTTGAGCAGGGCGTGTGCCTCCCAGAGCCAGAACCCGCCGGTCAGCAGGGCCACCGCCGTGTAGAACCAGCCCGTGTAGCCGAGCGGGGTCAGCAGCAGCGAGACGGCGACCATCACCCAGCTGTAGACCACGATCTGGCGGGCCACCACCCGGTTGGAGACGATGACCGGCAGCATCGGGACGCCGACCCGGGCGTAGTCGTCCTTCACCTTCATGGAGAGCGGCCAGTAGTGCGGCGGCGTCCAGAAGAAGATGACGGCGAAGAGGATGACGGCCGCCCACGACATGGAGTTCGTCACGGCCGACCAGCCGATGAGAACCGGCATGCAGCCCGCGATGCCGCCCCAGACGATGTTCTGCGAGGTGCGGCGCTTGAGCAGCATCGTGTAGACGACGACGTAGAAAAGCAGCGCGCCGAGCGACAGCGCAGCCGACAGCCAGTTGACCAGCAGACCGAACCAGACCGTCGAGATCGCGGCGAGCGCGAAGCCGAAGGCCAGGCACTCACGCGGGCTCACCATGCCGGTGACCAGCGGGCGCTGCGACGTACGGTCCATCAGCGCGTCGATGTCGCGGTCGATATACATGTTCAGCGCGTTGGCACCGCCCGCGGAGAGATATCCCCCGATGGTGGTGGTCAGAACGAGCCACAGATCGGGTACACCTTGAGCGGCCAGGAACATCACCGGAACAGTGGTGATCAGCAACAGCTCGATGATCCGAGGCTTGGTCAGCGCCACGAATGCCTTGACACGGGCCCCGAACGGGCGATGGCCCCCTGGGCTGGGAGTCAAGGCGACCCCTGCGGGTCGGGACTCGACGGCCGTCACGCACACCCCTGACAGAGAAATCCCAGCAAGCTCCGGGCGTGAAGGCCCGGTAAAGACTTGCGCGAACCAGACCACTGTAGACGTTGGGAGACAGGCCGCCCTTCGCGGGGGTGGGGTCGTGTTGAAGTGGCGCGGAGGCACGGAGCCCGGCTCATCGGAGCGACCCGGGACCAAGTGATCGCGCGCCCGGAGCGATGGGTGCGCGGAGGCGGCGCATAAGTGAGGAGACAGGCTCATCGGAGGGCGCATAAGTGAGGAGACAAGCTCATCGGAGGGCCCAGAAGTAGGAGGACGTGCTCATCGGAGGGCCCAGAAGTGAGCCGTCGCGCTCATACGGGAGGCGAACTCCGCGGACCGCCTGCACCCTGGAAAGCAGCCGGAAAATGCTTGTTCCGACGGGGGTAGGCTCGACAACGCCCGGTGCGGTCACAGTCACCGGTTTACAACAGTGGAGAGGAGCCCTGACTCAGGGTGAGCACCAAGCCGACCACCACAGATCTCCAGTGGACCGAATTGGACCAGCGGGCCGTGGACACTGTCCGCGTCCTTGCCGCCGACGCCGTACAGAAGGTCGGAAACGGCCACCCGGGCACGGCGATGAGCCTGGCTCCCGCCGCGTACACCCTCTTCCAGAAGGTGATGCGGCACGACCCCGCCGACGCGGAGTGGACCGGTCGCGACCGGTTCGTGCTCTCCGCGGGGCACAGCAGCCTGACCCTCTACATCCAGCTCTACCTGGCCGGTTACGGCCTGGAGCTCGATGACCTCAAGGCTTTCCGTACCTGGGGCTCGAAGACCCCGGGCCACCCGGAATACGGCCACACCACCGGCGTCGAGACGACCACGGGCCCGCTGGGCCAGGGCGTCGCGAACGCGGTGGGCATGGCGATGGCCGCCCGTTACGAGCGCGGCCTGTTCGACCCGGAGGCGGCCCCCGGCACCTCCCCGTTCGACCACATGGTCTGGGTCGTCGCCGGCGACGGCTGCCTCCAGGAGGGCATCTCCGCGGAGGCGTCCTCGCTGGCCGGGCACCAGAAGCTCGGCAACCTGGTCCTGCTGTGGGACGACAACCACATCTCGATCGAGGGCGACACGGAGACCGCGGTATCCGAGGACACCCTGAAGCGGTACGAGGCCTACGGCTGGCACGTCCAGCGCGTCGCCCAGCTGCCCAGCGGCGACCTGGACCCGGCGGGTCTGTACAAGGCACTGCAGGCCGCCAGGGCCGAGACCGGACGCCCGTCGTTCATCGCGGCCCGCTCGATCATCGCCTGGCCCGCCCCGCACGCCCAGAACACCGAGGCCTCGCACGGCTCGGCGCTCGGTGACGAAGAGGTCGCCGCGACGAAGAAGGTCCTCGGCTTCGACCCGGAGAAGTCCTTCGAGGTCTCCGACGAGGTCATCTCCCACACCCGTGAGGCGCTGGACCGCGGCCGCGAGGCCAAGGCCGAGTGGGAGAAGTCCCTCGCCGCCTGGCGCACCGCCAACCCGGAGCGCGCCGCCGAGTTCGACCGGATCTCCGCGGGCGAGCTGCCCACCGGCTGGGAGGACAGGCTTCCGGTCTTCGAGCCGGGCAAGAGCGTCGCCACCCGTGCCGCCTCCGGCAAGGTGCTCCAGTCACTGGGCGAGGTCATCCCCGAACTGTGGGGCGGCTCCGCCGACCTGGCGGGCTCGAACAACACGACGATCGACAAGACGTCGTCGTTCCTCCCGGCGGGCAACCCGCTGCCCGGCGCCGACCCGTACGGCCGCACGATCCACTTCGGTATCCGCGAGCACGCCATGGCCGCGGCCATGAACGGCATCGCGCTGCACGGCCACACCCGCATCTACGGCGGCACCTTCCTGGTGTTCTCCGACTACATGCGCAACGCCGTTCGGCTGTCCGCGCTGATGCACCTGCCGGTGACGTACGTGTGGACGCACGACTCGATCGGTCTCGGCGAGGACGGCCCGACCCACCAGCCGGTGGAGCACCTGGCCTCGCTGCGCGCCATCCCGGGCCTGAACATCGTCCGCCCGGCCGACGCCAACGAGACCTCCATCGCCTGGCGCGAGATCCTGCGCCGCTACACCAAGGTGTTCGGCAAGGGGGCCCCGCACGGTCTGGCGCTGACCCGCCAGGGCGTGCCGACGTACGAGGCGAACGAGGACGCGGCCAAGGGCGGCTACGTGCTCTTCGAGGCCGAAGGGCCCGAGGGGCAGAACACGGCGCCCCAGGTCCTCCTGATCGGTACGGGCTCCGAGGTGCACCTCGCCGTCGAGGCGCGCGAGGAGCTGCAGGCGGCCGGCATCCCGACCCGGGTGGTGTCGATGCCGTCGGTCGAGTGGTTCGAGGAGCAGGACCAGGCGTACAAGGACGGCGTTCTGCCGCCCTCCGTGAAGGCCCGGGTCGCGGTCGAGGCCGGTATCGGTCTGACCTGGCACCGGTACGTCGGAGACGCCGGCCGGATCGTCTCGCTGGAGCACTTCGGTGCCTCGGCCGACGCCAAGGTCCTCTTCCGTGAGTTCGGCTTCACCGGCGAGCACGTCGCCGCCGCAGCGCGGGAATCTCTCGCCGCCGCCACGCGCTGACGCCGTTATACGACTAGTAGGAGATGCAATTCTCATGACAGACGCACTCAAGCGCCTCTCCGACGAGGGCGTGGCGATCTGGCTCGATGACCTGTCGCGCAAGCGGATCACCTCGGGCAACCTCGCCGAGCTGATCGACGAGCAGCATGTCGTGGGCGTCACCACCAACCCGTCGATCTTCCAGAAGGCGATCTCGCACGGCGACGGCTACGAGCAGCAGCTCACCGACCTCGCCACCCGCAAGGTCACCGTCGACGAGGCCATCCGCATGATCACGACGGCCGATGTGCGGGACGCGGCGGACATCCTTCGTCCGGTCTTCGATGCCACGGACGGCCAGGACGGCCGGGTCTCCATCGAGGTCGACCCGCGTCTGGCCCACCACACCGACGCCACCGTCGCCGAGGCCAAGCAACTGGCCTGGCTGGTGGACCGGCCCAACACGCTCATCAAGATCCCGGCGACGAAGGCCGGCCTCCCGGCGATCACCGAGGTCATCGGCAAGGGCATCAGTGTCAATGTCACGCTGATCTTCTCCCTGGAGCGCTACCGCGAGGTCATGGACGCCTACCTGGCGGGTCTGGAGAAGGCGAAGGCCGCGGGCCTGGACCTGTCCAAGATCCACTCGGTGGCTTCGTTCTTCGTGTCCCGGGTGGACACCGAGATCGACAAGCGGCTCGACGCGGTCGGCACCGACGAGGCCAAGGCGCTCAAGGGCAAGGCGGCACTCGCCAACGCCCGGCTCGCCTACCAGGCGTACGAGGAGGTCTTCGGCTCGGAGCGCTGGGCCGCCCTGGACAAGGCGCAGGCCAACAAGCAGCGTCCGCTGTGGGCCTCGACCGGCGTCAAGGACCCCGCGTACAAGGACACCCTGTACGTCGACGACCTGGTCGCCCCCGGCACGGTGAACACCATGCCCGAGGCCACTCTGGACGCCACGGCGGACCACGGACAGATCACGGGCGACACCATCACCGGTACCTACGGGCGGGCCCGTGCCGAGCTCGACGCCGTCGCGAAGCTCGGGATCTCCTACGACGACGTCGTCCAGCTCCTTGAGGACGAGGGCGTCGAGAAGTTCGAGACGTCCTGGATCGACCTGCTCAATTCGACCGAGGCGGAGCTCAAGCGCCTCGCCCCTTCGGAGGGCTGACCACCTTGTCTGGTGTTCCCGGAGCCAACCCGCTTCGTGACCCCCAGGACCGACGGCTCCCGCGCATCGCGGGACCGTCGGGCCTGGTGATCTTTGGCGTCACGGGCGATTTGTCCCGTAAAAAGCTGATGCCCGCCGTCTACGACCTGGCCAACCGCGGCCTGCTGCCGCCGGGCTTCTCCCTCATCGGTTTCGCGCGCCGCGAATGGCAGGACGAGGACTTCGCACAGGAGGTCCACGACGCCGTCAAGCAGCACGCCCGTACACCGTTCCGCGAAGAGGTCTGGCAGCAGCTCATCCAGGGGATGCGCTTCGTCCAGGGCAACTTCGACGACGACGATGCCTTCGAGACGCTGAAGGCCACGATCCAGGAGCTGGACAAGGCGCAGGGCACGGGCGGCAACTTCGCCTTCTACCTGTCCGTGCCGCCGAAGTTCTTCCCCAAGGTCGTCCAGCAGCTCAAGAAGCACGGGCTCGCCGACCAGAAGGAGGGCTCCTGGCGGCGTGCCGTCATCGAGAAGCCCTTCGGCCACGATCTCAAGAGCGCGCAGGAGCTCAACCAGATCGTGCACGACGTGTTCCCGCCCAACGAGGTCTTCCGGATCGACCACTACCTGGGCAAGGAGACGGTCCAGAACATCCTGGCGCTGCGGTTCGCCAACACGATGTTCGAGCCCATCTGGAACAGGTCGTACGTCGACCATGTCCAGATCACGATGGCCGAGGACATCGGCATCGGCGGCCGGGCCGGATACTACGACGGCATCGGTGCCGCCCGTGACGTCATCCAGAACCACCTGCTCCAGCTGCTGGCGCTGACGGCCATGGAGGAGCCCGGCTCCTTCCACCCGAAGGCCCTGGTCGCCGAGAAGCTCAAGGTGCTCACGGCCGTGGAGCTGCCGGAGGACCTGGGCAAGCACACGGTGCGCGGCCAGTACGCGCACGCGTGGCAGGGCGGCGAGGAGGTCCCCGGCTATCTGGAGGAGGACGGCATCGACCCCAAGTCGACGACCGACACCTTCGCCGCGATCAAGCTGACGATCAACAACCGCCGCTGGGCGGGCGTGCCGTTCTACCTCCGCACCGGAAAGCGGCTCGGCCGCCGGGTCACGGAGATCGCGGTCGTCTTCAAGCGCGCCCCGTATCTGCCCTTCGAGTCCGGTGCGACGGAGGAGCTGGGCGGCAACGCCCTGGTCATCCGGGTCCAGCCGGACGAGGGGGTGACCGTGCGGTTCGGCTCCAAGGTGCCCGGCACCTCGATGGAGGTCCGGGACGTCACGATGGACTTCGCGTACGGCGAGTCCTTCACGGAGTCCAGCCCGGAGGCGTACGAGCGGCTCATCCTCGATGTGCTGCTCGGCGACGCCAACCTCTTCCCGCGGCACCAGGAGGTCGAACTCTCCTGGAACATCCTCGACCCGATCGAGGAGTACTGGGACAAGCACGGCAAGCCCGCGCAGTACCCGGCGGGCACCTGGGGCCCGGCCGAGGCGGACGAGATGCTCGCACGAGACGGACGGAGCTGGCGCCGGCCATGAAGATCGATCTCACGGAGACCACTTCCAGCAAGATCAACCAGGCGCTGGTATCGGCCCGCCGTGCCATCGGCACCCCGGCCATCGGCATGGTACTGACCCTGGTCATCGTCACCGACGAGGAGAACGCCTACGACGCCCTCAAGTCGGCCGGCGACGCCTCGCGCGAGCACCCCTCGCGGATCATCGCGGTGATCAAGCGGGTCAGCCGCTCGCCGCGCAGCCGGCGGGACGCCCGGCTCGACGCCGAGGTGCGGGTCGGCTCCGACGCGGGCACCGGCGAGACCGTCGTCCTGCGTCTCCACGGCGAACTGGCCAACCACGCCCAGTCGGTGGTCCTGCCGCTGCTGCTGCCGGACGCCCCGGTCGTGGTCTGGTGGCCCGAGGACGCCCCCGCCGACCCGGCGAAGGACCCGCTGGGAGCACTCGCCCAGCGCCGGATCACGGACGCATACTCGGCGGAGCGCCCGGGTGACGAACTCGCGGCGCGCGCCCGGTCGTACGCCCCGGGCGACACGGATCTGGCCTGGACCCGCATCACGCCGTGGCGTTCGATGCTGGCTGCCGCGCTCGACCAGCAGCACGTCGAGGTCGTCTCGGCGACGGTCGAGGGCGAGTCGGAGAACCCGAGCTGTGAGCTGCTCGCCATGTGGCTCGCGGACCGGCTCAAGATTCCGGTGGAACGCACCCTGTCCGACGGTCCCGGCCTGACGGCCGTGCGGATGGAGACCAAGAACGGTGTCATCGTCCTGGACCGGCCCGACGGTTCGCTGGCCACGCTCTCGATGCAGGGCCAGCCCGACCGCGCGGTGGCGCTCAAGCGGCGGGAGACCGCCGAGCTGCTCGCCGAGGAGATGCGGCGGCTGGACCCGGACAACACCTACGAGGCGACGGTGAAGTTCGGCGTGGAGAAGCTCGGCGGACCGGCGAAGCCGGCCGAGCCCAAGTCTGCCGAGCCCGCCGCCCCGGCCGCCGCGAAGAAGACGGCGGCCAAGAAGGCGGCGGCGAAGTGAGTGCTCCTCAGCTTGTCGTGCACCGCGACAAGGGGCTGATGGCGCAGGCCGCCGCGGCCCGGCTGATCACGAGGATCGTGGACGCCCAGGCCGCGCGCGGCTACGCCTCGGTGGTCCTCACCGGCGGGCGCAACGGCAACGGCCTGCTGGCCGCCCTCGCCGAAGCGCCCGCCCGGGACGCGATCGACTGGTCGCGACTCGATCTGTGGTGGGGCGACGAGCGGTTCCTGCCGGAGGGCGACCCGGAGCGCAATGTCACGCAGGCCCGCGAGGCCCTGCTGGACTCGGTGCCGCTGACCCCGTCCCGGGTGCACGTGATGCCTGCCTCGGACGGCCCCTGCGGCAACGACGCCGACGCGGCGGCGGCCGTGTACGCCGAGGAACTGGCCGCCGCGGCCGGTCCGGAGGACCACGGTCCGGTGCCGACGTTCGACGTGCTGATGCTGGGCGTCGGCCCGGACACGCATGTGGCGTCGCTCTTCCCGGAACTGCCCGCCGTACGGGAGACCGAGCGCACCGTCGTCGGTGTGCACGGCGCTCCCAAGCCACCGCCCACCCGCATCTCGCTCACGCTGCCTGCGATCCGGGCGGCCCGCGAGGTGTGGCTGCTCGCCGCCGGTGAGGACAAGGCGGAGGCCGCGGAGATCGCGCTCTCGGGCGCCGGGGAGATCCAGGCCCCGGCGGCCGGTGCGTACGGACGCAGCCGCACCCTGTGGCTGCTGGACGCGGCGGCGGCCTCGCGGCTGCCGCGCGCGCTGTATCCGCCGGCCTCACCCTGAGAGCCTGTCGGGGTACCTCTGATCGGGCGGCCACGTCCTGGCACGCACGCTTCCCGATCGAAGGTCACCCGACAGACTCTGAGCGGTCGTCAGTAGCTGGTGCCCGGGCCCGGTCCGCTCCTCGGAGCGGCCGGGCCCGCGGCATGGCACGGAGGGGTGCCGGGCGCTTCGGATCCGTACCCGGACGGCCCGGATTCCGTCGTGCCCGCGGCGACCGGGGGCACGGCAAAGTCCGCCTCGTCGGTACGGCGCGCGGCCGGCCGTCACGGCTCACCCGGCCGGCGGGACGCGCTCCAGGAAGGGCTCCAGCAGGCTCGGAACGGCCTCCGAGGCGAAGTCGAGGCCCTCGCTCACATCCGCGTCGTACACCGTGTACGCGCCCGCTCCGGCGGCCGTCGTCGCGGTGAGGCTCAGCACCCCGGACCGCCGCTGGAAGTACGTCTGCCGGACCGTCCAGCCGATGACACCGGCCCGCTCCAGCGCGGCGGTCGAGCGCCGGACCGTGCCCGATCGGACCACCAGGTAGTCACCGCTGATCGTGTGCCCCAGACCGCGGTACGCGTCCCGGGCGAGGAACATCGCGACGGGCAACCCGACGACCGCGCAGCCGAGCGCGGTCCAGAGCAGTACGGGTGTCAGCAGCACGCCCAGCAGGGCCAGGACGGCTACCAGGACGGCGACGGCCCAGAGTGCCCGGCGCAGCCGACGGGCGCGGGCCGCGAGGGGATGCCCGGTCAGCGGGGCACCCGTCGGGGACGCGGTCTCGCGCAGGACGTCGGCGGCCACCGTGTCGGCGACGGACCGGGGCGCGGCGGGCAGCAGGGTGTTGTGGTCGCCGTGCTCTTCGTCGTCGTCCTTGGCGAGTCCGGTGGTGATCGCGTCGACGCGGGCGGCACCGAACAGCCGGATGCCGAGCGGTTCAACGAGGTCGACGCCGCGCAGCCGCCGCTCCTCGATGGAGACGGACCGGGAGGTCAGAAGGCCGCGCCGGATGCGCAGGGTGCCGCCGGGTTCGCGCTCCAGCCGGTAGCTCCACCACATCTCGACCCACAGGCCGAGCGCGCCGACGGCGCCGACGGCCGCCGCCACTACGGTGAGGATCACGATCATGGCCGTCAGTGAGGTGTCCCGGAACCGGTCGCCGACCCAGTCGATCACCTGCCCCTGCGCCCCGAACCAGTCGCTGACCTGCATCACCGCACCGGCTGCGGCGCCGCCGAGGGCGGGGGCGACGAACGAGACCGGGGCGTAGCGGATCCAGCGCGGGTCGAGGGCCACGAGCTCGCCCTCGCGATGGGTGCCCGGGGCGCCGCGGACCGTACGCTCCAGCAGTTCGCGGCGGAGCCGTTCGCCCTCGGCCCTGGGGACCGGGTCCAGTTCCAGCGTGGATTCGCCGCCCGCTTGCTCGCCGGTGCCGATGCGGACGGTGACCAGGCCGAGGACCCGTTGCAGCAGATGGGCGGTGAGGTCGACGCTGCGGATGCGTTCACGGGCCAGCGAGCGCTTCTTGACCAGGAGCAGCCCGGTGTGGAGCTCGACCCGTTCGGCGCCGATGCGGTAACGGGTGCGGCGCCACCGCACGTGGTCGCCGGCCGCGGCGCAGCCGATCAGCACGATCGAGCCCGCCAGTACCCAGGCGACCGCGTGCCCGAGGCCGAACCGGCCGGAGAGCCCGAGCGTGGTGGGAACGGCGGCGCCCGCCGCCACCCCGGCCGTGACGAGTGCGCTGACGAGGACCGTACGCCGGTCCAGCCGCCGCCAGTCGGCGGCCGGGCCGAGGCCGTCGGTGCTGTCGGCGCCTCCGGCGTCCGACGGGACGGCCGCCCCGGCGCTCATGTGGCGTCCCCGCGGGTGCCCTGGGTGATCCGGGTCAGCCGCTCGGCCAGTTCGGCCGCCAGTTCATGGCCCAGCCCCTCGATCCGTACCGCGCCCTTGGACGACGCGGTGGTCACGGTGACCGTGGCAAGCCGGTAGAACTGTTCGAGCGGGCCTCGCACGGTGTCCACGGTCTGGATGCGGGACATCGGGGCGATGCGCCACTCCTGACGCAGGACGCCGGTTCTGACGTACACCGCTTCGTCGGTGACCTCCCAGCGGTGGATACGGAACCACCAGAGGGGGAAGAGGACGGCGCAGCCGATGCCGAGGACCGCGAGGACCGCGGCGGGCATCAGCAGCCAGAACCGGGCGGGTTCGATGAGCGCGCCCAGCACGGCCAGGACGACCACCGGCGCCGCCGTCAGCAGCAGCCACCGGGCCCGCCACCAGCCGACCGCCCTCGGGTCCAGTGTGTTGTTCGGCGGCCTCAGCCGCACCGTCCGCTCCCCCGTGGTCATCGGCTCAGCGCCCCCTGCGGGCGCGGTACGCCCGGACGAGCGCGGCGGTCGAGCTGTCCAGCGCTTCGCCACCGGTGCCCCGGGTCAGCACCGGCTCGATCTTCTTGGCGAGTACCTTGCCCAGTTCGACGCCCCACTGGTCGAAGGAGTCGATGTTCCAGACCGCGCCCTGGACGAAGACCTTGTGCTCGTACAGCGCGATCAGCTGGCCCAGGACGGACGGCGTCAGCCTGTCGGCGAGGATCGTCGTCGTCGGGTGGTTGCCCTCGAAGGTCTTGTGCGGCACCAGCTCCTCGGCGACGCCCTCGGCACGTACCTCGTCCGGCGTCTTGCCGAAGGCCAGCGCCTGGGTCTGGGCGAAGAAGTTGGCCATCAGCAGATCGTGCTGGGCGACCAGACCGGGCAGCAGGTCGGCGACCGGCTCGGCGAAGCCGATGAAGTCGGCCGGGATGACCTTGGTGCCCTGGTGGATCAGCTGGTAGTAGGCGTGCTGCCCGTTGGTGCCGGGGGTGCCCCAGACGACCGGTCCGGTCTGCCAGTCGACCGGATGGCCGTCCCGGTCCACGGACTTGCCGTTGGACTCCATGTCCAGCTGCTGCAGGTACGCGGTGAACTTGGACAGGTAGTGGCTGTACGGCAGCACGGCATGCGACTGGGCGTCGAAGAACGCGCCGTACCAGACGCCCAACAGGCCCAGCAGCAGCGGGACGTTGTCCTCGGCGGGGGCGGTACGGAAGTGTTCGTCGACGAGGTGGAAACCGTCGAGCATCTCGCGGAACCGGCCGGGGCCGATGGCGATCATCAGCGAGAGACCGATGGCGGAGTCGTAGGAGTAGCGACCACCGACCCAGTCCCAGAACTCGAACATGTTGGCGGTGTCGATGCCGAAGTCCGCGACCTTCTCGGCGTTGGTCGACAGCGCCACGAAGTGCTTGGCGACCGCGTCCTGACCGGCACTCAGACCGGTCAGGAGCCAGTTGCGGGCGGAGGTGGCGTTGGTGATCGTCTCGATCGTGGTGAAGGTCTTCGACGCGATGACGAAGAGCGTCTCGGCCGGGTCGAGATCGCGCACGGCCTCGTGGAGGTCGGCACCGTCGACGTTCGACACGAAGCGGACGGTGAGCGAGCGGTCCGTGAAGGAGCGCAGTACCTCGTACGCCATGGCGGGGCCGAGGTCGGAGCCGCCGATGCCGATGTTGACGACGTTCTTGATGCGCTTGCCGGTGTGGCCGGTCCACTCCCCCGACCTGATGCGGTCGGAGAAGGCCGCCATCTTGTCGAGCACCGCGTGCACGGCCGGCACCACGTTCTCGCCGTTGACCTCGATCACGGCGTCGCGCGGGGCACGCAGCGCGGTGTGCAGGACGGCGCGGTCCTCGGTGGTGTTGATCTTCTCGCCGCGGAACATCGCGTCCCGCAAAGCCGCCACTCCGGTGGCCGCGGCGAGTTCGCGCAGCAGCCGGAGCGTTTCACCGGTGACCAGGTGCTTGGAGTAGTCGACGTACAGGTCGCCGACCCGGAGGGCGTATCCGGTGCCGCGCTCCGGGTCGTCCGCGAAGAGCTGCCGCAGATGCGTCGTCCCCAGCTGCTCGCGGTGCTTGCCCAGAGCGGTCCACTCGGGCGTCTGGTTGAGCCTGGTTCGGCTTGGTGTGTTCATCCCGGATTTCAGCCCACTTCTTCTCGTACTTGCAGATGCCCCGCCGCCCTTCCAACCTAATTGATCAGAAGGGTTGACGAGGCGAGGGTGAGCCGCGGCACGGCAAAAGCGGTCCGGCCGGACACCTTGTGGGTGCCCGGCCGGTGAACAACAACTAGATCTCGCCCCGGAGTTTCGCCAGGGCCTCGGCGAGAATGGCCTCGCCGTCCGCATCGCTGCGCCGCTCACGTACGTACGCGAGGTGCGTCTTGTACGGTTCGGTGCGCGGCGGGTCCGGCGGGCTGTCCCGGTCCTGGCCGGCCGGGAAACCACAGCGCGGGCAGTCCCAAGTCTCCGGTACCTGCGCGTCACTGGCGAAGCTCGGCTGCGTCTCGTGCCCGTTCGAGCACCAGAAGGAGATGCGGAGGCGCGGTGCGGACTCGCCCCGCTCGGCCTCCCCCATCGGCCCCGCTCCGACCCGGCTTCCCCGGATCGCGTTGCCACTTGCCACGGTCGTAACTCCCTGCGTGATGGTGCTCGAAGATGCCCCAGTCTACGTAAGGCCCAACGCGCGTCCAGTGAAAGGAGTTACACCCTCACGGGAATCGCGTACGACGGGTCAGTTGTCCAGCTTGATCAGCAGACCAAGCGCAACAATGCACGCGAACCAGGCCAGGCCGACGAAGACCGTGATCCGGTCGAGGTTCCGCTCGGCGACCGAGGAGCCGCCCACGGACGACTGCATCCCGCCACCGAACATGTCGGAGAGGCCGCCGCCCTTTCCCTTGTGCATCAGCACCAGCAGCATCAGCAGCAGGCTGAAGACGATCAGGGCGATCTCGAACGCCAAAATCACGGCTGGTCCCTACTTTCCGGAATTCTCTGGACTGCATATGCGAACAACGGGGGCCGGGAGGCTTCCCCTCCTCGGCCCCCGCAAGGGTACGACGGATCCGCGCTACCGCATACTCACTGGTCGCGGAAGCGGACGATCTTGACGAACTCGTCGGCGTCCAGTGCGGCGCCGCCGATCAGCGCGCCGTCCACATCGGGCTTCGACATGATCTCGGCGACGTTCCCGGACTTCACGGAGCCGCCGTACTGGATACGGACCGTGTCGGCCAGCTCCTGCGAGTACAGCTCGGCGAGGCGGCCGCGGATCGCCGCGCAGACCTCCTGGGCGTCGTCGGCGCCGCAGACCTTGCCGGTCCCGATCGCCCAGACCGGCTCGTACGCGATCACGATCGACTCGGCCAGCTCGGCGGGCACGTCCTTGAGACCGCCGTCGACCTGCGCGAGCGTGTGCGTGACGTGGTTGCCCGCCTCACGGACCTCCAGCTCCTCGCCGACGCAGAGGATCGGGGTCAGGCCGTGCTTGAAGGCGGCCTTCACCTTGGTGTTGCAGATCTCGTCGGTCTCGCCGTGGTACTGGCGGCGCTCGCTGTGGCCGACGGCGACGTAGGTGCACTTCAGCTTGGCGAGCATCGGGCCGGAGATCTCACCGGTGTACGCGCCGGAGTCGTGCGCCGAGATGTCCTGGGCGCCGTACTTGATCTTCAGCTTGTCGCCGTCGACCAGCGTCTGCACGGAGCGCAGGTCGGTGAAGGGCGGCAGGACGGCGACCTCTACGGCGTCGTAGTCCTTGTCGGCCAGGGCGAAGGCGAGCTTCTGGACGTGTGCGATGGCCTCGAGGTGGTTGAGGTTCATCTTCCAGTTGCCCGCCATCAGCGGGGTCCGGCCTTGGGCAGTAGCAGTCATGAAAGGTCAGTCCTCCAGTGCGGCGAGACCGGGAAGCGTCTTGCCCTCGAGATATTCGAGGCTGGCGCCGCCACCGGTCGAGATGTGTCCGAATGCGTTCTCGTCGAAGCCCAGGATGCGGACGGCCGCGGCGGAGTCGCCACCACCGACGACACTGAAGCCCGAGGAGTCGACGAGGGCCTGGGCGACGGCCCGGGTGCCCTCGGCGTAGTCGGGATGCTCGAAGACGCCCATCGGACCGTTCCAAAAGACGGTGACGGCGTCGGCGAGCTTCGAGGCGTACAGCTTGTTGGTCTCGGGGCCGTTGTCCAGGCCCATGAAACCGGCCGGGATGGCGTCCGCGGGCACGGTGCGGTGCTCGGTCGGAGCCTTCGTGCCGAGGTCCGGGAACCGCTCGGAGACCACGACGTCGACGGGGAGCACGAACTCCACGCCCTTCTCCTCGGCGCGCTTGAGGTACTCCAGCACCGCCGGGATCTGGTCCTCCTGGAGGAGGGAACTGCCGACCTCGTGGCCCTGGGCCCTGAGGAAGGTGTAGGCCATGCCGCCGCCGATGAGGATGCGGTCGGCACGCTCCAGCAGGTGGTCGATGACGCCGAGCTTGTCGGAGACCTTCGAGCCGCCGAGCACGACGGCGTAGGGGCGCTCGACGTTCTCGGTGAGCTTCTTCAGGACGCCGACCTCGGTGGCGATCAGGTCGCCGGCGGCGTGCGGCAGCCGGGCCGGGAGGTCGAAGACCGAGGCGTGCTTGCGGTGTACGGCGCCGAAGCCGTCGCCCACGTACACATCGGCGAGCTCGGCGAGCCGGTCGGCGAACGCGCCGCGCTCGGCGTCGTCCTTCGAGGTCTCACCGGGGTTGAAGCGGAGGTTCTCGATGACGGCGACCTTGCCGTCGGCGAGCGCGGCGACCGTGGCCCGGGCGGACTCGCCGACCGTGTCGGTCGCGAAGGCCACGTCGGCGCCGAGGAGTTCACCCAGACGGGCCGCGGCGGGTGCCAGGGAGAAGGCGGGGTCCGGGGCGCCCTTGGGGCGGCCCAGGTGCGAGGCGACGATGACCCGCGCACCGGCCGCGGCGAGTTTCTCCACGGTCGGCTGGACGGCGCGGATACGGCCGTCGTCGGTGATGGTGGTGCCGCTCAGCGGCACGTTGAGGTCGGCGCGGACGAATACCCGCTTACCGGTGACCCCTTGGGCGAGAAGTTCGTCGATCGTCTTCATCTTGCTGGACTCCTTGGGAGGGCGGGAGAGCATGCAACGGGGCTCGAACGGCGCCTCGTTGCGCTGTTCGAGCCCCGTGCTCACTTCGAAGTTCCTGCCGGTCCGACGGTCAGAGCTGGCTGCCGACGAAGACGGTCAGGTCGACGAGGCGGTTGGAGTAGCCCCACTCGTTGTCGTACCAGCCGATGACCTTGACCTGCGAGCCCTCTGCCATGGTCAGCAGGGAGTCGAAGGTGCAGGAGGCCGGGTCCGAGACGATGTCCGAGGACACGATCGGGTCCTGGGTGTACGCCAGCTTGCCCTTGAGCGGGCCTTCTTCGGCGGCCTTCTGGAAGGCGGCGTTGACCTCGTCGCGGGTGACCTCGCGGTCCAGCGTGACGACCAGGTCGGTGACCGAACCGGTCGGGACCGGGACACGCATCGCCATGCCGTCGAGCTTGCCCTTGAGGTGCGGGAGCACCAGAGCGGTGGCCTTGGCGGCACCCGTCGTGGTCGGGATGATGTTCTCCGCGGCAGCGCGGGCACGACGCAGGTCGGAGTGGGGGAAGTCCAGGATGCGCTGGTCGTTCGTGTACGCGTGAACCGTCGTCATGAGGCCCTTGACGATGCCGAAGTTCTCGTCGAGGACCTTGGCCATCGGCGCGACACAGTTGGTGGTGCAGGACGCGTTGGAGATGACGTGGTGGCTGGCCGCGTCGTACTTGTCCTCGTTGACACCCATCACGATGGTGATGTCCTCGTTCTTGGCCGGGGCCGAGATGAGGACCTTCTTGGCGCCACCAGCGATGTGCTTCTCGGCGTCGGCCTTCTTGGTGAAGATGCCGGTCGACTCGATGACGATGTCGACGCCCAGCTCACCCCAGGGGATGTCGGCCGGGTTGCGCTCGGAGAGCACCTTGATGGTGTGGCCGTCGACGGTGATGCTGTCGGCGGTGTGACCGACCTCGGCCTTGAGACGGCCCAGGATCGTGTCGTACTTCAGAAGGTGTGCCGTGGTCGCGGTGTCACCCAGGTCGTTGACAGCCACGATCTCGATGTCCGCACCCTGCTCCAGCAGCGCGCGGAAGTAGTTACGCCCGATGCGGCCAAAGCCGTTGATGCCTACGCGGATCGTCACGAACCAATCTCCTCGTTAGGTACGCGGGGTTTCCACCCCGGCGAGTTGTATGAGATGTCCCCGACCGCCTCCGACCCTACCTCTCCGGCGGCCCCTCAGTGACATCGAGCGGGGCCGTCGGAACCGCCGAGGCCCGTACCCCTCGCCAGGAGTTACGGGCCTCCGAACACTCGGCCGTACACACAGCAGCGACTACGGAGAGTCAACAGTCCCGAGAGCGCCGCGCGTTCTGGATTCGGCCGATTTCAACACCTTCGCGGATCACCCCACCAGACCGTCGGCGAGCTCCTCGCTGAGGGTGGATTCCGTGCCCGGGATACCCAGATCCTGGGCCCGCTTGTCGGCCATCGCCAGCAGCCGGCGGATCCGGCCGGCGACCGCGTCCTTGGTCAACGGCGGGTCGGCTAGCGCACCCAGTTCCTCCAGCGATGCCTGCTTGTGCTCCATGCGCAGCCGCCCCGCGGCCGCGAGATGCTCGGGCACCTCCTCGCCCAGGATCTCCAGCGCACGCCCCACCCGGGCGCCCGCGGCGACCGCGGCCCGCGCGGAACGGCGCAGGTTGGCGTCGTCGAAGTTGGCGAGCCGGTTGGCGGTGGCGCGGACCTCGCGGCGCATCCGCCGCTCCTCCCAGGCCAGCACCGACTCATGGGCGCCGAGTCGGGTGAGCAGGGCGCCGATGGCGTCGCCGTCGCGGACGACGACCCGGTCGACCCCGCGCACCTCGCGGGCCTTCGCCGCGATGGAGAGCCTGCGGGCCGCCCCGACCAGCGCGAGCGCCGCCTCCGGGCCCGGGCAGGTCACCTCCAGCGAGGAGGAGCGGCCCGGCTCGGTGAGCGAGCCATGGGCCAGGAAGGCTCCGCGCCAGGCGGCCTCGGCATCGCAGGTCGCCCCCGAGACCACCTGCGGGGGCAGCCCGCGGATGGGCCGGCCCCGGCCGTCCACCAGGCCGGTCTGGCGGGCCAGCTGATCGCCGCCCGCCACCACCCGTACGACATAGCGCGAGCCGCGCCGCAGCCCGCCGGGAGCCATCACGATCAGCTCCGAGCTGTGCCCGAAGATCTCCAGGATGTCCCGCTTCAGCCGGCGCGCCGCCATCGCGGTGTCCAGCTCCGCCTCGATCACAATCCGGCCGCTCACCAGGTGCAGCCCACCCGCGAACCGAAGAATCGCCGAGACTTCTGCCTTCCTGCAGCAGGTCCGGGTCACGGGAAGCCGGGAGACTTCGTCCTTCACCGCCGGCGTCATCGCCATGGGCCGATCCTTCCATGCATCCGAAAAATACGGTCGTACGCGGCGGCCAACAGCTCCGGATCATGGATCGGAACACCGTCGGGTGAGGCCACCGGCGCCAGCTCGACCGCGGCGCCGAGCCGCTGGGCGGCGTCGGCGAGGGACTCACGATCGGGCACGGCGGCTTCGTCGGCCAGCACCACGTCCATGGCGAGTTTAGGGGCGTGTCGTCCCAAAACCTCCAAATGACGCTGCGGAGAGAAGCCATCAGTTTCACCGGGTTGCGGTGCGAGGTTGAGCGAGAGGACCTTACGGGCCTTGGTCTCGACAAGCGCGTCCAGCAGTTCCGGCACGAGCAGATGCGGGATCACGGAGGAGAACCAGGACCCCGGGCCGAGCACCACCCAGTCGGCGTCGAGGACCGCGGCAACGGCCTCGGGGACGGCCGGCGGGTCGGGCGGGACGACGTGGACGGACTGCACCTCGCCGGGGGTGAGCGCCACGGTGGCCTGGCCGCATACGGTGTCCACGTCGTCCGGGCGGGCCGGGTCGTGTCCCCGTACGAGCGCCTGGAGCTCCAGCGGCACGGCGGACATGGGCAGCACCCGGCCGTGCGCCCCGAGGAGCTTGCCGACCAGGTCCAGGGCCTGGACGTGGTCGCCCAACTGCTCCCACAGGGCGACGATCAGCAGATTGCCGACCGCGTGCTCGTGCAGATCGCCCTTGGACTGGAAGCGGTGCTGGATGACCCGGGCCCAGGTCTGGCCCCAGTCGTCGTCACCGCACAGGGCGGCCAGCGCCTTGCGGAGGTCGCCGGGCGGCAGGACGCCGAGCTCCTCCCGGAGCCGGCCGCTGGAGCCGCCGTCGTCCGCGACGGTGACCACGGCCGTGAGATCGCCGGTGATCCGGCGGAGCGCCGCGAGCGACGCGGACAGGCCCATGCCGCCGCCGAGGGCGACGACCTTGGGCTGCGCGCCGCGCTTGCGGGCGGACAGTGCAGAGGTGGCTCTGCGCAGCCGCCGCAGGCGCAGATTACGACTGGTCACTCGCGCCCCATGTCCCGGTGCACGAGGACGGTCTCGATGCCTTCGGTCGCGAGCCGGGCCGAGAGCTTCTCGGACATGGCGACCGAGCGGTGCTTGCCGCCCGTACAGCCGACGGCGATCGTCACGTAGCGCTTGCCCTCGCGGCGGTACCCGGCGGCGATGAGCTGGAGCAGTTCCGTGTACTGGTTGAGGAATTCCTTGGCGCCGGGCTGGTCGAAGACGTAGGCGGAGACCTCTTCGTTGAGCCCGGTGAACGGGCGCAGCTCGGGGACCCAGTGCGGGTTGGGCAGGAAGCGGCAGTCGACCACCAGGTCGGCGTCGACCGGCAGGCCGTACTTGAAGCCGAAGGACATCACCGTGGCGCGCAGCTCCGGCTCCTCTTCGCCGGCGAACTGGGCGTCCATCTTGGCGCGCAGTTCGTGCACGTTGAGGCTGGAGGTGTCGATCACCAGGTCGGCGTCGCCGCGCAGCTCGCGCAGCAGGTCGCGCTCGGCGGCGATGCCGTCGACGATCCGGCCGTCGCCCTGGAGGGGGTGCGGGCGGCGGACCGACTCGAAGCGGCGGACCAGGGCGTCGTCGGAGGACTCCAGGAAGACGATCCGCCGGGTGACGTGCTTGGCCTCCAGGTCGGCGAGGGACTCGCGGAGATTGTCGAAGAACCGACGGCCGCGTACGTCGACGACGACGGCGATCCGGGCCACGTTGCCCTGCGAGCGGGCACCGAGCTCGACCATGGTGGGGATCAGGGCGGGCGGCAGGTTGTCGACGACGAACCAGCCGAGGTCCTCCAGACACTTGGCCGCGGTGCTGCGCCCGGCGCCCGACATCCCCGAGATGATCACCAGCTCGGGGATGGCGGCGTTCCCGTCGCCCGTGTCGATCGTGGTGCCCGTACTCACGTGTCCCGCTCCGTCTGCTCGCTCGGTGCTGTCGTGCCCGGCTTCGTATCCGTGCCCGGCTTCGTGTTCGTGCTCAGTCATGTGGTGCTGCCCCCGTCGTCCTCTTCAATGATCTCTCCTGTCGCCGTGTTCACGGCGGGCGCGGCCGGGGCGGCCGAGGTCAGGGCGACAACCACTGATTCCGCCGTTCTGCGGCCTATCCCCGGAACCTCGCAGATCTCGTCGATTGTCGCCTGCTTCAGCTTCTTCACCGAGCCGAAATGCTTGATCAGCGCCTGTTTCCGGGTCTCGCCGAGACCGGCGACGGCGTCCAGGGGGCTGGACCGGATGCGCTTGGCCCGCTTGGCGCGCTGGTACGTGATCGCGAAGCGGTGGGCCTCGTCACGGACGCGCTGGAGGAGGTAGAGGCCCTCGCTGGAGCGGGGCAGGACGACGGGGTCGTCGTCCTCGGGCAGCCAGACCTCTTCGAGGCGCTTGGCGAGGCCGCAGACGGCGATGTCGTCGATCCCGAGCTCGTCGAGGGCGCGCTTGGCCGCGGCGACCTGCGGCTGGCCACCATCGACCACGACGAGCTGCGGCGGATAGGCGAACCGCTTGGGACGGCCGTCGTCCTCGCGGGGCTCGGCCTCCGGATCGGGGGAGGTGTCCGGGCCGGCGGCCGGGGCGGCCGGGGCGGTCAGGACCATCGAGGCGGTCTGCGGCACTGGGAGGGCGCCGGTCGGGGCGGGGGTCTCCTCCCACTCCCCCGTCCGCTCCTTCTCCTGGAGATACCGCTTGAAGCGGCGGCCGATCACTTCATGCATCGACCGGACGTCGTCCTGGCCCTCGAAGCCCTTGATCTGGAAGCGGCGGTACTCGCTCTTGCGGGCCAGCCCGTCCTCGAAGACGACCATGGACGCGACCACGTCGTCGCCCTGGAGATGCGAGATGTCGAAGCACTCGATGCGCAGCGGAGCCGTGTCGAGGCCGAGCGCCTCGGCGATCTCCTCCAGGGCGCGGGAGCGGGTCGTCAGGTCGGAGGCGCGCTTGGTCTTGTGCAGCCCCAGGGCCTGCTGGGCGTTGCGCTGGACCGTCGCCATCAGGTCCTTCTTGTCGCCGCGCTGGGGGATGCGCAGGCTGACCTGGGAACCGCGGCGGTCGGCGAGCCACTGGGAGACCGCGTCGGAGTGCTCGGGGAGGGCCGGGACAAGGACCTCCTTGGGGACGGAGTCGCCCGTCTCCTCGCCGTACAGCTGTTGCAGGGCATGCTCGACCAGGCCCGAGGTGTCGACGTTCTCGACCTTGTCGGTGACCCAGCCGCGCTGGCCGCGCACCCGGCCGCCGCGCACATGGAAGATCTGGACGGCGGCTTCGAGCTCGTCCTCGGCGACCGCGATCAGGTCGGCGTCGGTGGCGTCGGCGAGGACGACGGCGCTCTTCTCCATGGCCCGCCTGAGGGCCTCCACGTCGTCGCGGAGCCGGGCCGCCCGCTCGTACTCCATCTCTTCGGCCGCCGCCGTCATCTCCTTCTCCAGGCGGCGGATGTACGTGCCGGTGCGGCCGGCCATGAAGTCGCAGAAGCCGCCCGCCAGTTCGCGGTGTTCCTCGGGGGTGACCCGGCCCACGCAGGGGGCCGAGCACTTGCCGATGTACCCGAGGAGGCACGGGCGGCCGGTCCTGGCGGCGTTCTTGAAGACTCCGGCGGAGCAGGTGCGCACCGGAAAGACCCGCAGCATCAGGTCGACCGTCTCCCGGATCGCCCAGGCATGCCCGTACGGACCGAAGTAGCGCACGCCCTTCTTCTTGGCTCCGCGCATGACCTGGACGCGCGGGAACTCCTCGCCCAGCGTGACCGCGAGATACGGATAGCTCTTGTCGTCGCGGTACTTGACGTTGAACCGGGGGTCGTACTCCTTGATCCAGGAGTACTCCAGCTGGAGCGCCTCGACCTCCGTGGAGACGACGGTCCACTCCACCGAGGCGGCCGTGGTGACCATCGTGCGCGTACGGGGGTGGAGCGCGGCCAGGTCCTGGAAGTAATTGGCCAGGCGCTGGCGCAGGTTCTTGGCCTTTCCGACGTAGATCACCCGGCGGTGTTCGTCGCGGAATCTGTAGACCCCCGGGGAGTCGGGGATCTGTCCCGGCTTGGGGCGGTAGCTGGAGGGGTCTGCCATGTGCCCCACCCTACTTGCGGGCACCGACAGTGCGGCCTGCCCGGCCGAGCTGCCGTGCTCCGCGGCGCGGGTTGCGGGAGCGCGCCCCGGAGCACGGGTCAGGGGGTGCCGTCGTCGGCCACGGGGTCTCCCGGTGGCGACGGTCAGGCGTCGGGGCCCGCGACGAGCTTTCCGCCCTCGACCCTGACCGGGACGGAGGGCAGCGGCGCGGTCGCCGGGCCGCGCATCGCCTTGCCGGTCGTGGTGTCGAAGTGGCTGCCGTGACAGGGGCAGTTCCCCACGTTCTCCTCGACCTTGTCCAGCAGGCAACCGGCGTGGGTGCACTGGGCGCTGAACGCCTTGTACTGGCCCTTGGCCGGGCAGGTGACGATGACCCGCTGGTCGCGGTAGAGCTTCGATCCGCCGACCGGAACCTCCTCCGGTGCACCGAGTTCGACGGGGGCGGTCGGCGTCGGAGTCTCGGCGTGGCCGAGCTTCGAATCGGTCGAGCAGGCGGCCGCTCCCAGCCCGGCGACGCCGGCGAGAGCGGCGCCCTTCAGCACGGTACGGCGGGCGGCGGGCTGGCCGGGCATGCGGTCTCCACTGGTCAGAGGGCGGGGCAGGGTGCAGAGGGTCACCGGGGGCGACCGAGGCGCCGCGGGATACCGGAGGTACCGCGGATATGCGGAGCCATCGGTGACAGAACCGACGATACCGGCGGAGCCCGGGGGCCCGGCGGCCGGGCTGCCCACGGCCCGTTGTCCCTGGCCAGGAGGGGCGGCCGCCCGGATCGCGGCGGGTGGGAACGCGGGGGCACAGGTGGGCCGGCCACCTGGCGGGGCGGGTGGGGCAAGGCGCCGGGCGCACACCCGTACCCGTGCCTCGTGCCCCGTGCTTCGGTGAGGGGCGGGCCCTCACCGGCAGAAGCGGCGGCCCCCGGGCTCCGGGGGCCGCCGCCTGGGCACATGGCCGTCATGCCGCGCGCAGGGTCGCCTTCCGCTCTCGGAGGCGAGCCTGTGGACCAGCGGCGTCAGGCCTTGCGTGCGCGGGTCGCCTTCTTGGCCATGGGCTTCTTCGCCGCAGCCGTCGTGGCGGTCTTGGCCGTGGCCGGCTTCGCGGCCTGGCCCGCGCTCGTCCTGACCGTGGCCGTCTTCCTGGCCGGGGTCGCCTTCGCGGCGACCGACTTCTTCGCCACCACCTTCCGCGCCGGCTTGCGGGCGGCCGGCACCACGGCCTCGCTCACCCGGTCCGGGTCCAGGATGTCCTGGAGGAACTTGCCGGTGTGGCTGGCCGGAACCCCGGCGACCTGCTCCGGGGTTCCTTCGGCAACGACCAGACCGCCGCCGTTGCCCCCTTCGGGGCCCATGTCGATGACCCAGTCCGCGGTCTTGATCACGTCGAGGTTGTGCTCGATGACGATCACCGAGTTGCCCTTCTCGACCAGCCCGGAGAGCACCTTGATGAGCTTGTTGATGTCCTCGAAGTGCAGACCCGTGGTCGGCTCGTCCAGGACGTAGACGGTGCGGCCGGTGGAGCGCTTCTGCAGCTCGCTCGCGAGCTTCACACGCTGCGCCTCGCCGCCGGAGAGCGTCGGCGCGGACTGGCCGAGCCTGACGTATCCGAGGCCGACCTCGTGGAGCGTACGGAGGTGGCGGGCGATCGTCGGGACGGCCTCGAAGAACTCCAGGCCCTCCTCGATCGGCATGTCCAGCACCTCGGCGATGGACTTGCCCTTGTAGTGGACCTCCAGGGTCTCCCGGTTGTAGCGCGCTCCGTGGCAGACCTCGCACGGGACGTACACATCCGGCAGGAAGTTCATCTCGATCTTGATGGTGCCGTCGCCGGAGCAGTTCTCGCAGCGGCCGCCCTTGACGTTGAAGGAGAATCGGCCCGGCAGATAGCCGCGCACCTTCGCCTCCATCGTCTCCGCGAACAGCTTGCGGACATGGTCGAAGACGCCGGTGTACGTGGCCGGGTTGGACCGGGGCGTACGGCCGATGGGCGACTGGTCGACATGCACCACCTTGTCGACCTGGTCGTCCCCGTCGACCCGGGTGTGCCGGCCGGGGACCGACTTGGCGCCGTTCAGCTCGCGTGCCAGGTGGGTGTAGAGGATGTCGTTGACCAGCGTCGACTTTCCGGAACCCGAGACACCCGTGACGGCGGTGAGCACACCGAGCGGGAAGGAGACGTTGATGTCCTGGAGGTTGTTCTCCCGGGCACCGTGCACCGTGAGGGTGCGCGTCGGGTCGACGGGGCGCCGGATGCCGGGCATCGCGATCGACTTCGTGCCGGTCAGGTACTGACCGGTGATCGACTCGCCGTTGCCCAGCAGTTCCTTGAGCGATCCGGAGTGGACCACCTTGCCGCCGTGCTCACCGGCGCCGGGGCCGATGTCGACGACCCAGTCGGCGACCTTGATGGTGTCCTCGTCGTGCTCGACGACGATGAGCGTGTTGCCCATGTCCCGGAGCCGGACCAGGGTCTCGATCAGCCGGTGATTGTCCCGCTGGTGCAGGCCGATGGACGGCTCGTCCAGCACGTACAGCACGCCGACCAGGCCGGAGCCGATCTGGGTGGCCAGCCGGATGCGCTGGGCCTCGCCGCCGGACAGGGTGCCCGCCGCGCGGCTCAGCGAGAGGTAGTCGAGGCCGACGTCGACCAGGAACCTCAGCCGCTCGTTGACCTCCTTCAGCACCCGTTCGGCGATCTTCCTGTCGCGGGCGTTCAGCTTCATCCGGCCGAGGAATTCGGCGCACTCGCTGATCGACATCGCGGAGACCTCGGCGATGGACTTCTCCATCACCGTCACCGCGAGGACGATCGGCTTGAGCCTGGTGCCCTCACAGGTCGGGCAGGGCACCTCGCGCATGTATCCCTCGAAGCGCTCCCGGCTGGAGTCGCTCTCGGCCTCGGAGTGCCGCCGCTTGACGAATTGCACCGCCCCCTCGAAGGCGGGGGTGGTGTAGGCGCGCTCGCGCCCGTACCGGTTGCGGTAGCGGACCTCGGTCTGGATCTTGTGGCCGAAGAGCAGGGCCTTCTTGGCGCGCTGCGGCAGCCCCGCCCACGGGATGTCCGTACGGAATCCGAGCGCCTCGGCGAGCGCGCCGATCAGCCGGCCGAAGTACTCCTTGGTGTGGCCGTGCGACCAGGGGTGGATCGCTCCCCCGTCGAGCGACCTCTCCTCGTCGGGGACGATCAGCTCGGGGTCGACCTCCATGCGCGTACCGATGCCCGTGCAGTCGGGGCAGGCGCCGAAGGGCGAGTTGAAGGAGAAGGAGCGCGGCTCCAGCTCCTCGAAGGAGAGGTCGTCGTACGGGCAGTAGAGGTGCTCGGAGTACATCCGCTCGCGCTCCGGGTCGTCCTCGGGGAGGTCGACGAAGTCGAGCACGACCATGCCGCCGGAGAGCCCGAGCGCGGTCTCGACCGAGTCGGTCAGCCGACGCTTGGCACTGTCCTTCACCGTGAGGCGGTCGATGACCACCTCGATGGTGTGCTTCTCCTGCTTCTTCAGCTTGGGCGGCTCGGAGAGATGGATGGTCTCGCCGTCGACCCGGGCCCTGCTGTACCCCTTGGTCTGCAGATCCACGAAGAGGTCGACGAACTCGCCCTTGCGCTCGCGCACCAGTGGCGAGAGCACCTGGAACCGGCTGCCCTCGGGCAGGCCGAGCACCTTGTCGACGATGGCCTGCGGCGACTGGCGCGAGATGGGCCGGCCGCACTCCGGGCAGTGCGGCTTGCCGATCCGGGCGAAGAGCAGCCGGAGGTAGTCGTAGACCTCGGTGATGGTGCCGACCGTGGAGCGCGGGTTGCGCGAGGTCGACTTCTGGTCGATGGAGACGGCGGGCGAGAGCCCCTCGATGAAATCGACGTCCGGCTTGTCCATCTGGCCGAGGAACTGGCGGGCGTATGAGGAGAGGGACTCCACGTAGCGTCGCTGGCCCTCGGCGAAAATCGTGTCGAACGCGAGAGACGACTTGCCCGACCCGGAAAGCCCGGTGAAGACGATGAGGGAGTCGCGGGGGAGGTCGAGCGAGACGTTCTTGAGGTTGTGCTCGCGAGCGCCACGGACGATGAGACGGTCGGCCACGCCGGTCCGCACCTTTCTAGAGAGAAATGGGGGAACTGAGCCCCCGTCCCAGGGTATGGGGGGCGCCACAGCGATGTACGAAGCTTTCGACTCCGAGCGTATAGCACGCGCATTCGATTTATGGACCGCCATCGGCTCCTTCACCCGATTGAGTGGCGGGGCTAGGCTCGGCGTCATGATTGATCATGCGCACGACCTGGAAGCCGTACGTGAAGCGACCGATCGACTGCTCAGCGCCACCGGAAATGTGGACGACGCCGCACTCGCCCGGCCATCGCGATTGCCGGGCTGGAGCCGGGGCCATGTCCTTGCGCACCTCTCCCGTAACGCCGACGCGCTCGTAAATGTTCTCCAGAGCCGGCCCATGTACGCAGACAGCGAAACCCGCGACCGCGACATCGAGCGCGACGCGCCCCGGCCGATGGCCGAGCAGCTGGCCGACCTGACCGGGAGCGCGGCCCGCTTCATGGAGGCCGCCTCGGCCCCGGCCGACTGGTCCCGCACGGTCACGATGCGCAACGGCGTGACGGACTCGGCCTCCCGGGTTCCCTTCCGCCGCCGCATCGAGGTCGAACTGCACCATGTCGACCTGGGCATCGGCTACGAGCTGGAGGATCTTCCCGAGGAGTTCGTCACCCGGGAGATCGAGTTCCTCGCCGAACGGTTCGGCGGGCACCCCGATGTCGTGTCCACGGCCGTGAGCGACGACCGGGGCCGGACCTGGACGACGGGCGGCGGGGCGACGGGCGGCCCCGTCACGGTCCGCGGGACGGCCCCCGAGCTGCTGGGCTGGTTCTGCGGGCGCCGCGACGGCTCGGCGCTGGCCGTCGAAGGCGGCCCCCTTCCCGTACTGCCCCCGCTATAGGCTGAGTCGTATGACGTACAGCGGAACGGTCAAGGTCGGCGGACGTGCGGACGTACACGAGTTGACGGATCTGATGATCTCCAAGGTCGCCGTCGGCCCGATGGACAACAACGCCTATCTGCTGCGCTGCCGGGCCACCGGCGAGCAGCTCCTGATCGACGCGGCCAACGAGGCCGGGACCCTGCTGCGGCTGATCGGTGACGACGGCATCGCCTCCGTCGTCACCACCCACCGGCACGGCGACCACTGGCAGGCGCTCGGCGAGGTGGTGGCGGCCACCGGCGCGCGTACGTACGCCGGGCGGTACGACGCGGGGGGCATCCCGGTCCCGACCGACGTCCTGGTCGGCGACAACGACACGATCCGGGTGGGCCGGGTCGGCCTGACCGCCCGACACCTCGTCGGTCACACCCCGGGCTCCATCGCCCTGATCTACGACGACCCGCACGGCGCCCCGCATCTCTTCACCGGGGACTGCCTCTTCCCCGGCGGGATCGGCAACACCCACCAGGACCCCGAGGCCTTCGCGAACCTGCTCCACGACGTGGAGACCAAGCTCTTCGACCAGCTGCCCGACGAGACCTGGGTCTACCCGGGCCACGGTCACGACACCACGCTCGGCGACGAGCGTCCGCAGCTGCCGCAGTGGCGCGCCCGCGGCTGGTGACGGCGGCCGCGAGGCCCCCGGTCTCCGCCCGTACGGGCACCGGCCGGGGCGGCAACGGAGAGCCGCCGTCCCGGCCGGTGCCGGTTCCCGCCCGTCGTCCGGACGGCCACCGGGCCGTCCGCCGGGGTCGGGGCGCGATCAGGCGCCGACGCCGGAACCCTTGTCCGCGGACTCGTCCGCCTCGGCCCGCTCCTGCTTCCTGTTGGCCACGAGACTGGTGATCGTGGTGATCACCAGCACGCCGCAGATGACGCCGAGCGAGACCGGGATGGAGATCTCCGGGACATGCACCCCGGACTCGTGCAGCGCGTGCAGCACCAGCTTCACGCCGATGAAGCCGAGGATGACCGAGAGACCGTAGCTGAGGTGGACCAGCTTCTTCAGCAGACCGCCGATCAGGAAGTACAGCTGCCGCAGCCCCATCAGGGCGAAGGCGTTGGCGGTGAAGACGATGTACGGGTCCTGGGTCAGGCCGAAGATCGCGGGGATGGAGTCCAGGGCGAACAGCACGTCGGTGGTGCCGATGGCGAGCATGACGACCATCAGCGGCGTCAGGACGCGCTTGCCGTTGTCACGGATGAAGAGCTTGGTGCCGTGGTACCGGTCGGCGACCCCGAAGCGGCGCTCGATCGTCTTGAGGAGGCGGTTCTCCTCGAACGCCTCCTCTTCCTCATCGGCCCGCGCCTCCTGGATGAGCTTCCAGGCGGTGTAGATCAGGAACGCGCCGAAGATGTAGAAGACCCACGAGAAGTTGGCGATGACCGCGGCACCCGCGGCGATGAAGACCGCTCGCAGTACCAGCGCGATCAGGACGCCGACGAGCAGCACCCGTTGCTGGAGGTGTGAGGGGACCGAGAACTTCGCCATGATCAGGACGAAGACGAAGAGGTTGTCGACGCTGAGCGACTTCTCGGTGATGAATCCGGCGAAGAACTCGCCCGATGCCTGGCTCTCGCCGAAGACCAGCAGGCCGAGTCCGAAGAGTGCCGCCAGCGCGATCCAGACGATCGTCCAGATTCCGGCTTCCTTGGTCGTCACGTCATGGGGTTTGCGCCCGATGAAGAAGTCGACGGCGATGAGGGCTGACAGACCAATGATGGTCAGCACCCAGAGGGTCCATGAAACGTCCACTGCGCCTCCGGCAGTTCGCTACGGCTACTGATCAGCGTCGTCGCTGCCGGAGGTCTCCTCCACCCGGGCGCACGGGCTGCGCGCCACGGGCCGGCGCCCCGGGACCGGTCACAGTCCGTACTGACGGGCACGCCGCGTGTGGGAGTACTCCCCTCCGCTCAAAGAACAGTACAGGGAATACCAAGGAAAGGTAAAGAGGAGGGTAAAGATCTTTCAAAAGGGCTGGCCGGAGGAGGATCGGTGCAGCTGTTGACTGCTCCGCCGCTCAGAGCCTGTCGGGTGACCTTCGATCGGGTAGCGGACGCGGTCTGGTGCGTACGATTCCAAGGCGCCGGGATGTCCTCGGATGGGGTCTCCCCTGCTCGAACGAAGCTGAGAGCTTGGGATGGGGTCTCCCCTGCTCGAACGAAGCTGAGAGCTTGGGATGGGGTCTCCCCTGCTCGAACGAAGCTGAGAGCTTGGGGAAGGAGCTACTTGGGCATTTCGGCAACGCGGGAAGCGTGCGTGCCAGGGCGCGGCCGCCCGATCAGAGGTCCCCGACAGGCTCTCAGGGGCGCCGGGGGCGGCGGGCAGCGGCCACCCGGGCGAGCACCTGGTCGAGGACCCGGCTGCCGGGCGGCGTCTTCAGCGGCTCGTACGTCCAGGCGTGGCCCACCCAGGGGTCGGCCAGGTGGTTGTCGGCGACGGGGGTCGTCCTCAGGAGCGAGCGCCACAGCGGGTCGAGCACCGGTGCGTACGCACTGGCGTCCTCACGGTCCGCGACCATCAGCAGATGGACACCGACCGAGGGCCCCTCGTCGGCGAGGTACCGCAGCTGGGTGACGGCCCGGTCGTCGAAGCCGTGCGGGAAGTCATTGACGATCAGCAGCTGTTCACCGGTGTCCAGGTCCGGCGGGAGCGAATCGGCGGCGCCGGCCCGGATCGCCATCTGCACCAGGTCGACGCGCCGGGTGAGCCGGGCGAGGACCGACGCCACTCCCCCGGCTCCGGCGGCGGGCGGACCGGCGAGGACCCCGGATTCGACCAGGGGCGCGAGCGCTCCGGCCGCCGAGCCCGCGGGGTCGATGACATGGACGGAGAACTCGTCGGCCGGGTACACGGCCAGCAGCCGGGCCGCGTGCGCGACCGCGTTCTCCATGGCCAGGCGGCGCAGCTGGGCGGAGTCCATCAGGGCCGCGCCCTCGGAGGCCGTGCGGCCGCTGTCGACCCAGATCCCGCGCTCCAGAGGGAGTCTGACCAGCAGTGGGATCCGCAGGTCCGGGCTCTCGGGCAGGTGGAGGTCGCCGATGCGCAGCGCCATGGGGATCTCCATCGGCACGCGGTAGGCGTGCCAGACGGGGTTGTCCCACGCCGCGAACGCGACGGGCAGTGCGGGTTCGACGACGGCGGACTCGGCGGCGAGCTGGGCGAGGTCGCGATCGAGGGCCTCGCGGGCCCGGGCGGTCAGCTCGTCGCGCTTGGCCCGGGCCTGTTCGCGGGCCCGGTCACCGGCGCCGCCGATCCGGTTGCGCGGGTCGGACAGGGTCCGGTCGAGCTCCTGGTCCATGCGGGACTCGGCGAAGTCGACGGCGCTGCGGTACGCGGCGGTGGTGCGGGCCAGGTCCTCGAACATGCCCCAGATCTGGTTGTAGAGGCGTTCCTCCATGGACCAGCCGGTCGCGTCCCCGGCGACGGGCCCGGCGGGGCGGCCCGGCTCGGCGGGCGGCGCGGTGGGAGGGGGCGGCGGGGGCGCAGTGGTCTGGCGGCGCGGGTGCGCGTAGTTGATGGGGCCGCCCGTCGGGGCCGCGGGCGGCGGGGTGGTGGGCTCGGTGAGGGGCTCCGACGGCTGGGCGGCCGTCGGCGGTGCGGCTTGAGGCCCGCCTCCGTCCGAGGGCGGTACGGGGCCCGTGCCGAGCCCGACCCGGCCCGTCTCGGGGGTGCGCGGTGGCGGCGGTGCGACCGACCGGGCCATCGCGCGGGTGACCGTGTCCTGGATCGTGTGGGCCAGCTCGGCCGCCCGGGGCAGTCCCTGGTCGGCGAGCATGGCGGCGAGGCCGCCCGCGTAGCCCTGGCCGACGGCGCGGACCTTCCAGGCGCCCTGGCGGCGGTAGAGCTCCAGGGCGGCGACCGCGGACTCGCTGTCCAGGCCGGTGAGGGTGAAGGTGGCGATCTCGGTGCCTTCGAGTCCGGTGACGGCGACGAACGGTGCGGCGACCGCGCCGAACCGGACAGGGCCGCCGACGCCCGTGGGCAGCGCCAGCAGCACCGTGACCCGGTGCACCGGGGCGGGCAGCGCTTCGAGGTCCAGGGCGAGGCGGTGCTCGGCGGCGGCCTGCCGGGACACTTCGAGCCCGGGCAGCTGCGGCGATCCCGGGTGGGCGATCCACTCGGTGCCGTGCACCGTGCCGTTCTCGTCGCCGAGCGTGGCACCGGCCACGACGGGCGTGCCGGCCGATACCCGGATCTCCAGACGGGTCTGGGGCAAGGTGTGGTTCTGCCCCCGGACCAGCTCGGCCGTCATTGCCCTGTCCCCTCGATGAGTTGCCGCTGCGTCGTGCGGTGCTGAACGGTGCGGCGCTTGTGGTCCGGCGCCCCGGTCGGGCGCCATGTGGTGCAGCTCCCGGCGGCCGATGCCGCCGGGAGCTGCGCGTGCCGATGCCTGACGGCCGGTCCGGCCGTACCTACAGGTGCGGCAGGATCGACGGCATCAGGTCCTGGAAGGTGCGGCCGTTGGCCGGATTCCCGAGGGCGGTCATCTGCCATCCGTTCCCCGCGCGGTGCACCTTCGCCATGATCTGGGCGGTGTACTGCCCGCCGCCGTCCAGCGTGTAGCGGGCCAGCTCCTGGCCGTTGGTCTCGTCGACGATGCGGCAGAAGGCGTTCTGCACCTCCTGGAACGTCTGGCCGGTGAAGGAGTTCACCGTGAAGACGATCTGGTCGATGTGGACCGGAACCCGCTGCAGATCCACGAGGATCGCCTCGTCGTCGCCGCCCGAACCGGCGCCACCGACCAGGTTGTCCCCGGTGTGGGTGACCGAGCCGTCGTCACTGACAAGGTGACGGAAGAAGACCACGTCGACCGGCTGCTTGTCGGCGAACAGCACCGCCGACGCGTCGAGGTCGATCTCCCGCGTACGCGAACCGAACAGACCGCGGCGCGGCGCTGCCTGCCAGCCGAGCCCCATCCTTACCGCGGTCAGGGTCCCCCCGTCGCTCTTCTGCAAGCTGATGGCCTGGCCCTTGGTCATATTGACCGTCACGCGCTGTCCCCTCTCCGCTTTCCCCGCAACCGTCCGTGCGCGGTTTTCCAGCACCCTACGCAGTCGCACTGACAATGCGGCCACCTGGAGTGAATTTGTGTCGGTCCTGCAACACACCCGATGCCACGGGGTCAGGCGAGGCCCGCCTCACGCATCTGGCGCAGCTCCTTCTTCAGCTCACCGACCTCGTCGCGCAGCCGGGCCGCCACCTCGAACTGCAGGTCCGCGGCGGCCGCCCGCATGCGGTCGGTCATCTCCTCGATGATTCCGGCGAGTTCGGTGGCGGGCCGGTCGGTGACCACCGCGCCCTTGCCTCCAGCCGCCTTGCCACCGGTCGTCTTCGCTCCGGCCGTCTTGATGCCCAGTGCGGGAACGGGGGCCTTGGTGCCTTTCGCCTGGCGGTAGCTGCTGCCGAGCAGTTGCTCGGTGTCGACCTCCTCGCGGGCGATCGTGGCGACGATATCGTTGATCTTCTTGCGCAGCGGCTGCGGGTCGAGGCCGCGCTCGGTGTTGTAGGCGATCTGCTTCTCACGGCGCCGGTTGGTCTCGTCGATGGCCTGCGCCATCGCCGGGGTGATCTTGTCCGCGTACATATGGACCTGCCCCGAGACGTTACGGGCGGCGCGCCCGATCGTCTGGATCAAGGACGTACCCGAGCGCAGGAAGCCCTGCTTGTCCGCGTCGAGGATGGCGACGAGCGACACCTCGGGCAGGTCGAGACCCTCGCGCAGGAGGTTGATGCCGACCAGTACGTCGTACTCGCCGGAGCGCAGCTCGCGCAACAGCTCGATGCGGCGCAGGGTGTCGACGTCGCTGTGCAGATAGCGGACCTGGATGCCGAGCTCCAGGAAGTAGTCGGTGAGATCCTCGGCCATCTTCTTGGTGAGGGTGGTGACCAGGACCCGCTCGTCCTTCTCGGCACGCGTGCGGATCTCGTGCACCAGGTCGTCGATCTGGCCCTCGGTGGGCTTGACGACGACCTCCGGGTCGACGAGGCCGGTGGGGCGGATGATCTGTTCCACGAAGCCGTCGCCCCTGGACAGCTCGTACTTTCCGGGCGTGGCGGAGAGATAGACGGTCTGGTCGATCCGGCTCAGGAACTCCTCCCACTTCAGCGGGCGGTTGTCGAGCGCGGACGGGAGCCGGAAGCCGTGGTCGACAAGGGTCCGCTTGCGGGAGGCGTCACCTTCGTACATGGCGCCGATCTGCGGCACGGTGACGTGCGACTCGTCGAGGACGAGGAGGAAGTCCTCGGGGAAGTAGTCGAGGAGGGTGTTGGGGGCCGTGCCGGGTGAGCGGCCGTCGAAATGCATCGAGTAGTTCTCGACACCGGAGCAGGTGCCGATCTGCCGGAGCATCTCGATGTCGTACGTGGTGCGCATCCGCAGCCGCTGGGCTTCCAGCATCTTGCCCTGCTTCTCCAGCTCGGCCAGGCGCTGCTCCAGCTCCTGCTCGATGCCGCCGACCGCCTTCTCCATGCGCTCGGGGCCCGCGACGTAGTGGCTGGCGGGGAAGACGTGGAGGGACTGGTCCTCGCTGATGACCTCGCCGGTGAGCGGGTGGAGGGTGGAGAGCGCCTCGATCTCGTCACCGAACATCTCGATGCGGACGGCGAGCTCCTCGTAGACGGGGAAGATCTCGATGGTGTCGCCGCGGACCCGGAAGGTGCCGCGGGTGAAGGCGAGGTCGTTGCGGCTGTACTGGATCTCGACGAAACGGCGCAGCAGCTGGTCGCGGTCGATCTCGTCACCGACCTTGAGCTGGACCATCCGGTCCACGTACTCCTGGGGCGTACCGAGGCCGTAGATGCAGGAGACGGAGGCGACCACGACCACATCGCGCCGGGTGAGCAGCGCGTTGGTCGCGGAGTGGCGCAGCCGCTCGACCTCCTCGTTGATCGAGGAGTCCTTTTCGATGTAGGTGTCCGACTGCGGGACGTAGGCCTCGGGCTGGTAGTAGTCGTAGTACGAGACGAAGTACTCGACGGCGTTGTTGGGCAGCAGCTCGCGGAACTCGTTCGCCAGCTGGGCCGCCAGCGTTTTGTTCGGCGCCATCACGAGGGTGGGGCGCTGCAGCTTCTCGATCATCCAGGCGGTGGTCGCCGACTTGCCGGTGCCGGTCGCGCCGAGCAGGACGACATCCTTCTCACCGGCACGGATGCGCCGCTCCAGCTCGGCGATGGCCGCGGGCTGGTCGCCGCTGGGCTGGTAGGGACTGACGACCTCGAAAGGCGCCACCGAACGTTCGATCTTCGAAACGGGCCGCATGCACCTACGGTACGACCCACCACTGACAGCCGGGCCGGATCGGCCGCGGTGCCGGGGCAGGGGTCACCATTCTCCCGGTGGCGCGGGATCGCGCGGCCGGGAGTGGAACGACGCCGGGTCGGCATGTGTTCCGAACCGCGGGACCTGCCGGGGGGCCGGGATTCCGGGGGGACGGCCGGCCCCGTTCGGGGCCTCGGGGTCGTCCCAGTCCGGGGTGCCCATCACCATCAGGGGGTCGAACATCACGACCACGGCGGCCAGGAGCAGGAAGCAGCCGGGGCCGATCAGCAGCGGGACGAGGGGGGCGGCCGGCCCGTCGGCCGAACCGGCGCCGGCGACGGCGCCGGGGTGCAGATGGACGCTGAGCGCGGCCATTCCCATGTAGTGCATGCCGCTCACCGCGACGCCCATCACGGCACTGGCACCGATGCTGGACAGGAAACCGTGGATGGAGACGGCCGCCCAGAGCGCGATCGTGGCGGCCACCACGGCTATGACGACGGAGAGGGCCACGGTGATCGTGTCGTACTCGAACCGCCCCTCAAGACGCATTCCGGCCATACCCAGGTAGTGCATGGTGGCCACGCCCAGCCCGGTGATCATGCCGCCGGTCACCAGGGCCATCCGGGTGGCTCCCCGGTACCCGACGATGAAGATGCCGATCGCTACCATGCCGATCGCGACCGCGAGGCTGGCGAAGGTGATGGGCTTGTCGTAGTCGATGGCCACCCCTTCGACCGAGAAGCCCAGCATCGCGATGAAGTGCATCGTCCAGATGCCGGAGCCGATGGAGGTCGCGCCGAGGGCCAGCCACCCTGCCTTGAAGGAACGCTCGGTGCGCAGTGAACGAGTCGTGCAGCGCAGCCCGAGAGCCGCGCCGAGGCAGGCCATGAGGAAGGCCGCTACGGGCGTCACCGCTCCATAGCTGAAACCGTCGATCGTGCCCTGCATGCTCGTACGCCCTTCGCGGAAGCCCGGGTTGTGGGTGACCCCAAGAGCCTGTCGGGTGAGCTTCGATCGGGTAGCGGACGCGGTCTGGTGCGTGCGATTCCAAGGCGCCGGGATGTCCTCGTAGCGGAGCTACTTGGGCATGTCGGCAACGCGGGAAGCGTGCGTGCCAGGGCGTGGCCGCCCGATCAGAGGTCACCCGACAGGCTCTAAGGCGCGAGGCCCGGCAGACAAACAGATGAGCCGCATTTTATCGGCACGGAAATCGGTCCGTGCCCCGGTCTCAGCAGCGGCGTTCACGTTGTGGCCAACCTTCGCCTGTCCACTGTTGGGGCACAGCTGCCACTCTCGGCCCGTCCGTAACTCTGAACCGAGGAGTACACGTGTACGCACGTACCGCAACCGCTGCCGTCGCCGCCGCCGCTCTCATGGGCGCCGGCGCGCTGCTGATGTCGACCACCACTGCCCAGACCACGACCACGGCCGGGCACACGGGCAGGGGCACGGTCACGGTCACGAGCGCGGGCTCGGTCACGAACATCCAGACCGTGAGCGCCCGGACCCCGGCCGCGAAGGCACATGCCCCGGTCGTCCTCGCCCACCGGGGTGCTTCCGCGTACGCGCCGGAGAACACCCTGGCCGCGGTCGACAAGGCCGACGCCCTCGGCTTCGACTGGGTGGAGAACGACGTCCAGCTCACCAAGGACGGCGTCCTGGTGGTCGTGCACGACACCGATCTGAAGCGGACCACCGACGTCGAGGAGGTCTTCCCGGACCGTGCGCCGTGGGCGGTCAAGGACTTCACGGCCGCCGAGATCGCCAGTCTGGACGCGGGCAGCTGGTTCGGTCCGCAGTTCACCGGCACCCGGGTGCCCACCCTCGAGCAGTACCTGGACCGGATCGAGCGCAACCACCAGAATCTGCTGCTGGAGATCAAGAGCCCGGAGATCTACCCGGGCATCGAGAAGGAGACCCTGCGGGTGCTGCGCCAGAAGGGGTGGCTCGACCGCAGTCACGTCAAGCACAGGCTCGTCGTCCAGAGCTTCGGCGCGGACAGCGTGAAAAAGGTGCACCAGCAGCGTCCGGACGTCACGACCGGCTTCCTCGGCACCCCCGCGGTGGCCGATCTCCCCTCGTACGCGGCGTTCACCGACCAGATCAACCCCTCGTACACATCGGTCTCCGCCGACTACGTGAAGGCGGTGCACGCGCTGAAGGGCGCGCACGGCAAGAAGCTCCGGGTCAACACCTGGACGGTCAACGACGCGGCGACCGCGGCGAAGGTGGCGGGCTTCGGCGTCGACGGGATCATCACCAACAACCCCGATGTGGTGCGCGAGGCCACCGGCTGACAGCTCGGCGGCCCCGCTGCCGCGGCCGGTTGTCAGTGGCCGGTCGTACGGTGGTTTCCATGAACAGCAACGGGGTTGTCGAGTGGGCCGTCGTCGAGAGCGACATCGGTCCGCTGCTGCTGGCCGCGACCGACACGGGGCTGGTGAGCGTGGTCTTCCATGCCCGTCCCGAGGTCCGCCGGAAGGCGGTCGGGCAATTGCGGGCGCGACTGGGTGCGGAGCCGGTGGAGAATCCCGGCTCCGCACGGCTCGCCGAGCCGATACGCCAGCTCGCGGCGTATTTCGCGGGATCGTTGCGGGAGTTCTCGCTGGACCTGGACTGGTCGCTGACGTCCGGCTTCAACCGCCAGGTGCTGCGCGAGCTGGCGACGGGGGTGCCCTTCGGGGCGGTCGCCGGGTACGGGGACCTGGCCGAGCGTGTGGGGCAGCCCGGGGCCGCGCAGGCGGTCGGGGCGGCCATGGGGTCCAATCCGCTGCCGGTGGTGGTGCCGTGCCATCGGGTGGTGGAGAGCGGCGGCGGGCTCGGCGGGTTCGGCGGTGGTCTCGAGACCAAGCGGAAGCTGCTGGCTCTGGAGGGTGTGCTGCCCCAGCCGCTGTTCTGATCCGGTGCGGCAGGGGCAGGCCCTCCTCGCTTCGGATACCCGGGGCATCATCGGCCCCGCGCCCTGGCCACGGCCGTGCTCTTCTCCGCCCCTGCCGGTGTACGTCGCCGTGCTCGGACGGTCCCTGTTTCGTACATGTGTACTCACTGGCACACTGCGTCAGTGACCAACACCCCCGACGCACCTGACACCTCCACCGGGCCCGGCCGCACCGCCTGCCCGGTCACCGCGGCCGAACTGCCCGGACTGCGGCGCAGGACGTCCGCAGTGCTCATCGCCAGCCAGATACTCGGCGGCCTCGGCGTGCCCATCGGCATCACCCTGGCCCCCGTCCTGGCCATGGAGGTGAGCGGCTCCGAGTCGCTGTCCGGCCTGGCTCCGACCGCGTCGGTGACGGGTACGGCGCTGCTCTCGCTGCCGCTCGCCGCGCTGATGACCTCGCGGGGCCGACGCCCCGGTCTCGTACTCGCGTATCTGATCGGTGCGCTCGGCGCGGGGCTCGTGGTGCTGGCCACCGTCGTGGAGAGCTTCCCGCTGCTGCTGCTCGGCATGGCCGCGTTCGGTGCCGGTTCCTCGGCCAATCTGCAGGCCCGGTTCGCCGCCGCGGATCTGGTCGAACCCGACCGGCGCGGCCGGGCGATCTCCACCGTCATCTGGGCCACCACGATCGGCTCGGTTCTGGGACCGAACATCGCGGCTCCGGTGGGACGTGTCTTCCGCGGCACCGCGATATCCGAGAAGGCGGGCCCGTTCTTCTTCGCGGCCGGGATCTTTCTGCTGGCCGCCCTGGTGGTCTGGGTGCTGCTGCGGCCGGACCCGCTGCTCACCGCACGGGCGCTGGCGCCGCGGGGCGCCGGGTCGCCGGCAGGCCGTTCGCTGCGTGCCGGTGTCGCGGCGGTCCGGGCATCTCCGATGGCACGGCTGGCGCTGGTGACGGTGACCGTCTCGCACACCGCGATGGTCTCGATCATGGTGATGACCCCGGTCGATCTGGGCCATCACGGCGCCGGACTCCAGCTGATCGGCCTGGTCATCAGTGGCCACATCGCGGGCATGTACGCGTTCTCGCCGGTGATGGGCTGGCTGTCCGACCGGTTCGGCCGGCTCACCGTGATCGGCCTGGCGGTCGGGCTGCTCTCCTGCGCCGCGCTCCTGGCCGGTACGGCGGGCGCCGGCCACGGGCAGACTGCGGCCGGTCTCTTCCTGCTCGGGCTGGGCTGGTCGGCGGGGCTGGTCGCGGGCTCGGCGCTGCTCACCGACTCGGTGCCGCAGGCCGCCCGCGCCGCCGTGCAGGGCCTGTCGGACCTGACCATGAACACGGCGGCGGGCATCGGCGGCGTGATCGCCGGGGTGATCGTCGCCCGGGCGAGCTACGGCTGGCTGAACGTGGTCGGAGCATGTCTGCTGCTGCCCATGGCGGCGCTGGCGCTGCGCCGGGCGCTCGCCCGCCCCGCGGCACGGGCCGGGACGGCAGCCTCCGAAACGGTGCCCTCGCCCGCATCACCCGGCGCATCCGCCGCACCCGCCTCCGACGTCAGAGACGCCTGAGACGCCAGAGGCCCATAAGGCGTCAGAGGCTGATGTGGTACGCCTTGCGCAGCGTCTCGTGCACGGTCCACGTCGTACGGTCGCCCTCGCGCAGTACGCAGGCGTCCCCCGGCCCGATCTCCAGCGTCGCCCCGCCCTCGACCACCACGGTCGCACGTCCGCTGACGACCACGAACAGCTCGTTGGCCTCCGTGTCGGTGACCACGCCGGGCGTGATCTGCCAGATCCCGCGCACCTGCTTGCCGTCCGGCGATTCCCACAGCACCTTGCCGGTCACCACGGGCTCGCCCGAGACGATCTGTGCCGGGTCGAGCGGTTCCGGTTCGAGTTCGGCATCCGGGATGTGCACGGCGAAAGTGGCGGGAGCTTGATCAAATGTGGTCATGACCGGTCACCCTAGCGACCGCTCCGGGGCGACTCGACACCAGGACCGGGAGTACCCGTGGAAGGGACGGGTGATCCGGCCGGCGTCCCGGCCGCACGTTTGAGGTCGGCGGGCCCGCGACAGGGATGTGGACATGTCATCGAATGCGTCACGCAGCGCACGGTCCTACACCCTCGTCCTCTCCACCGAGGTGAGGGCGGCCCTCGCCACGCAGCACCCCGTCGTGGCCCTGGAGTCGACGATCATCGCCCACGGTCTGCCGCGCCCCCGCAACCTGCGGGTCGCCGAGGAACTCGAAGGGCTCGTACGGAGCGCGGGCGCGGTGCCCGCAACGATCGCCGTACTCGACGGACGGGCCCACATCGGCCTGGACAAGGACCAGTTGGAGCGGGTCGCCGCCGACCCGGAGATGCGGAAGCTGGGCCACCGGGACCTCGCACCGGCCCTGGCCACGGGTGCGAGCGGGGCGACGACCGTGTCCGCGACGGCGTTCCTGGCCGCCCGGGCGGGCCTGCGCGTCTTCGCGACCGGTGGCCTCGGCGGCGTACACCGGGAGTGGACGAAGACCCAGGACGAGTCCGCGGACCTCCGGCTCCTCGCGCGGACCGGCGTCACCGTGGTGTGCGCGGGGGTGAAGTCGATCCTGGACGTCCCCGCCACGCTGCAGCGTCTGGAAACCCTCGGTGTCGGGGTGCTCGGTTACGGAACCGGCCGCTTCCCCGGTTTCTATCTGAACAGTTCCGGCGAACCGGTCGACTGGACGGTGCGGACGCCCGAGGAGGTAGCGGAGGTGATGCGGGCACAGGACGCGCTCGGCGGTCCCGGCTCCGCGCTGATCGTCGCCAACCCCGTGTCCGTGGAGGACCAGCTGGACCCCGCGCTCCACGACCGCGTGCTGACCGAGGCCCTCGCCGCGTGCCGGGAGCGCGGCATCGCGGGCCAGGCCGTCACACCGTTCCTGCTCGACCGGCTGATGCGGGGGACCGGGGGCGCTTCACTGGAGGCCAATCTGGCGGCCGTACGCGGAAACGTATCGCTCGCCGCGCGGATCTCCACCGCCTGGACAGCCGCGCAGGACGCGGCACCGCGCCGGAACCCGGCGGCCGGTCGATGACCGACGACGGGGCCGCGACCGGCAGCGGGCCGGTGGCCGGCGCCTCCGCGACCGGCGGCGGCCTTCTCGTCGTCGGCGACGTGGTCACCGACGTGGTGGCCCGGCACGCGACGGCGCTGGTCCACGGTACGGACACCTCGGCCCGTATCCGCACCCTCCCCGGCGGCGCGGGCGCCAACGTCGCCTGCTGGGCGGCACGTTCGGGCTGCCGCGACGTACGGCTGCTGGCCCGCGTCGGCTCCGACAGCGCGGCCTGGCACCGGGACGCACTCCAGCGGGCAGGGGTCCGCTGCCTGCTGGCCGTGGACGACGACGCGCCGACCGCCACCGTCGTCGCCCTCGTCGATTCCGCCGCCGAGCGCACCTTCCTCACCGACAGCGGTGCCGTGCTCCACCTCTCCCCCGGCGACTGGTCGGCGTCGATGCTCGACGGCATCGCCCATCTCCACCTCTCCGGCTACCTCCTCTTCGCCGCGACGAGCCGGGCGACGGCTCTGCTCGCCCTGCGGGAGGCCCGGCGGCGGCGGATCACGGTGAGCGTCGACCCGGCGTCGGCCGGCTTCCTCGCCGGTCTGGGTGCCGACCGGTTCCTGACTGCCGTGGCGGGCGCGGATCTGCTGCTGCCCAACGCGGACGAGGCCCGGCTGCTCACCGGACTCCCCGAACCTGCCGACGCCGCAGCGAAGTTGAGCCTTCAGGTGCCCCGCGTGGTCGTCACGCTCGGCGGGGGCGGAGCCCTGCTGGCCGTCGCGGGCGCGGTGACCCGGCACATCCCTGCCGTGCGGGTGCGGGGGGCCGTGGACACGACGGGCGCGGGCGACGCGTTCACCGGCGGCTTCCTCGCGGCGCGCCTGTCGGGGGCGGACGACGCCGCGGCCGTCGAGGCGGGCTGCCGGGCGGGGGCGGAGGCGGTCGCGACCGTGGGAGGCCGCCCCGGACCATGACACCCCCGGACCGCCGGAGCAGCCCCGGCCCGCCAGGGCCTGCCGAAAGGTCCCTAACCGCCCTGCCGCCACCCGGTCCAGGCGGGGTGCAGCGGATCATCGGCCCGTACGACCGCGTCCGCACGGCCGCCGGGCGCCACCTCGTCCTCGTATCGCGCGAAAGCGGGCAGGGTCCAGCGCTCGCTCTCCTCCGTGCGCCGCCGCAGCGCGCCCGGCGACAACCGCAGGTGGACACTCAGATCGAACGGGAACCAGTGCCCCAGCAACAACGGGCCGTGCACCACCAGCACACCGCCCTCGGGCAGCGGCCGGTACGGACTGCGGGTGGCCCGGTCCGTCATCGGATCCCAGAGATCCGGCAGCACCCGCCCGCTCCCGCCCGCCTCCAGTGGCCCGAACACCTCGCGCCACAGCGCGCCCGTGTCGAACCAGCTGTCGTAGTACGAGTCGGGGTCCTCCTTGCCAAACTCGTACCGAAGACTCGCCGGCCGCAGGAACCCCTCGGTGGACACGACCAGCACCGCACGCCCGCGGACCCGCAGCGCCTGTGCGACCCGCCCGGCCAACTCCCCGGGACGGGCCGCCGGAGGCCCGTCGACGGCGACCTTCAGCCAGGGGCCGGCATCGGCCGCCTCAAGACCGTCGGCGTGCGCGGCGAAGGCTTCGGCCAGCCGCTCCCAGGTGATCGCTTCGAATCGCACCCGACCATCATCACCCCGGCCCCGTGCACCGGTTCCGCCCCTCCCGCCGGCGGGGTGTCTGCGCACCACTCCCCGCCAGGTTGCTCCCGGTCAGCCGCACCACTCGCCCGGCGAACGGGCGCAGGCCCGGCTCCCGGAGTTCCACAACTCGGGGTCCGTACGGAAGGAGTCCAGGGGCCCGAGCGCTTGCACTGGATCTGCTCACGGAACACCCTCGGACGGAAATCCGCCCGAGGGTGTTTCACCGCGACCCGCATTTTGATCCAGGCACGACGGATGAGGCTGCGCATGGTGATGACAGGGCGTCGCAACTCCGTGATCACCAGACCCCGTGTCTGTTCTGCTACTGGGGTCCTCCATCGTGCCTGTCCGCGCGAGTTCTTAGTCGTTGAAGAGGATGATCTTGCCCCCGGGGCTGTTCTCCATGTGCGCTACCGGGCATGACGTCTCCTGCGAGGATTCCTCGGTCTTGATCTGGATTCCGCAGAAGGGCGAGTTGTCCCAGTCGAGGTGCTTGAAGTTGCTGAGCACGTGGATGTTGTCCCCGTCGCCACGGGTGTCGGCGCTGGCCCCGCCGACGCCGGCGAAGAGGATTCCGCAGGTCGCCGCGGCCACCACTGCGATCTTCTTGACATTCATTATGTGTTCTCCTTCGCTGTTCTGCCCTCAGATTGGGCAGGCACCGTGGGGAACGATCCGCAAGATCGACGCGTAACGTCATCCAGCCGTTGACCACTCGCACGGCCGTACACATCACAAAACTCCCGAACGAGCCGCCGATCGGAACCGCGGACAATCTCCGGTTTCGGCGCATCCGGGGAGACGCTCGCCGGCTGACGGCCGGGCGGGCGGCGGGCGTCAGGCACCGGCCGCGCTACTTCCCGTCGCAGTCCGCCGCGTCGGCGTCGTCCGAGAGCGCGCTGCCCGCGGGCAGCAGATAGGTCACCCAGAGCACGACGGGCTCGGTCCCCAGATTGCGCCCGATGTGGCGGTGCCGGGTCCCGGACGGCTCGATGAAGGACGAGCCCGCGGACGTCACCTCCACCGAGCAGTCGTCCAGAGTGCGGGTCAGCGTCCCGGACTTGACGACCGCGATCAGCTGGCCGTCATGGGTGTGCCAGCCGGTGGAACCGCCGGGCTCGACGGTGATGGTCCGGAAGGTCACGTCGGTGCGGCCGTTCGGAGTCTTCACCTTCAGCTTCCCCGCCGATGTGCCCTCCGCGACCACTGTGCCACTGACACCACTGCCGGGTGTGGCGACAGCCGCCGACGGCACGAAACCGAGGGCCGCCACGCAGCCGCCGACAACCAGGGTCCTGGCGAGTCGTCCCCGGCTCACCCCCGGCCACTGCCGTACCCGCTGCCCCTGCCCCGCCCGCTGCTCCCGGCTTCCCACCCTCATGTGCAACTCCTCCACCTCGGCCCACGGGTAGCGTCCTCGACATCCCAAATATCCCCACGCTACCCGCGGGCCTGCCCCCGGAACCCTCCCGATCCGGCGGCGCAGGTCGCGAAGTACGCTCACTCGCCGCGGAGTTCGGCGGCAAGCGGTCCGTCGCCCGACACCTCGATCCGCCCGTCCTTCACGGCCTCGGCAAGCGTCACCCCACCCCGTCCGAGCGCCAGGCAGACCTCGACATCGAGGGCGATACGGGCGTCGGGACGGGCCGCGGGACCGTCCCCGTACACCGCAGCACCGGCCGTCGGCCCCCCTGTGTCATCCGCACCACCGGCGCGCACATGGAACTCCCCCTCGTCCAGGTGGACTTCGACGACTCCGGCATGGGTCATCCCGTCGAGCGCGCGCAGCAGTGGAAGCGCGAACCAGTGCGCCCGCACCGCATCGGTGGGACGCCGCTCGGCGAGTGCGGGCGCGCCCCACTCGGCGAGAGCGGTGAGTACGGGCAGCAGTCCGTGGCCGCGCTCCGTCAGTTCGTACACCGAGGCGGCGGCGGGCGGCGGAAGCCGACGGCGAGTGGCCAGGCCGCTCTGCTCCATGTCCTTGAGCCGGGAGGCGAGGACGTCCGTACTGACACCCGGCAGGTCGGCGTGGAGGTCGGTGTAGCGGCGGGGGCCCGCCAGCAGTTCACGGACGATCAGCAGGGTCCACCGGTCGCCCACGGAATCGAGGGAGCGCGCGGTGGCGCAGAACTGGTCGTAACTCCGGCGGCGGGCCGGGCGGGTTGCGGACTGTTGCTGACGTGGCATGCGACGCAGTCTAGACATGTTGTTGGACTTTCCAAGCCCGAGCTTGGTAAAACCAAGTATCGCAATCAGGTCGGGGAGGCCACCGCATGGAATTCCGGCAGTCCAGCAAGCTCGACGAGGTCTGTTACGAGATCCGGGGCCCGGTCATCGAGCACGCCAACGCCCTGGAGGAGGCGGGCCACAGCGTGCTCCGCCTCAACACCGGCAACCCGGCACTCTTCGGTTTCGAGGCGCCGGAGGAGGTTGTCCAGGACATGATCCGGATGCTTCCGCAGGCCCACGGCTACACCGATTCGCGCGGCATCCTGTCCGCCCGCCGGGCAGTGGCGCAGCGCTACCAGGCGATGGGGCTGACGGACGTCGGGGTCGACGACATCTTCCTCGGCAACGGCGTCTCCGAGCTGATCTCCATGGCCGTCCAGGCGCTGCTGGAGGACGGCGACGAGGTGCTCGTCCCGTCCCCCGACTATCCGCTGTGGACTGCGGTGGTGACCCTTGCGGGCGGCAGGGCCGTGCACTACACCTGCGACGAGGCCTCGGACTGGAACCCGGACCTCGCGGACATGGCCTCGAAGATCACCGACCGCACCAGGGCCGTCGTGATCATCAACCCGAACAACCCGACCGGCGCCGTCTACCCGCGCGAGGTCCTCGAAGGCATCCTCGACCTGGCGCGCAGGCACGGCCTGATGGTGTTCGCCGACGAGATCTACGACCAGATCCTGTACGACGACGCCGAGCACCACAGCGTGGCGTCCCTCGCTCCCGACCTGGTCTGCCTCACTTTCAGCGGCCTGTCGAAGACGTACCGCGTGGCGGGCTTCCGTTCCGGCTGGATGGTGGTCTCCGGCCCGCAGCAGCACGCCCGCAGCTATCTGGAGGGGCTGACCACACTCGCTTCGATGCGTCTGTGCCCCAACGCGCCCGCGCAGTACGCCATCCAGGCGGCGCTCGGCGGCCGGCAGTCGATCCGGGATCTGGTCGCGCCCGGGGGCAGACTGTACGAACAGCGCAACCGGGCCTGGGAGAAGCTGAACGAGATCCCCGGGGTGTCGTGCGTGAAGCCGAAGGGCGCGCTGTACGCGTTCCCGCGCATCGACCCGAAGGTGCACCCGATCGTCGACGACGAGAAGTTCGTCCTGGATCTGTTGTTGCGGGAGAAGATCCAGGTCGTACAGGGCACAGGCTTCAACTGGCCGCGTCCCGACCACTTCCGGATCCTGACGCTCCCGTACGCTGACGATCTCGACGCGGCGATCAGCCGCATCGGCCGCTTCCTGACCGGATACCGCCAGTGATCGGATGCCCGTGCTGACCTGCCCCGCCTGCCGCTTTCCCGTCCTCACCCAGTTCGCCTCGCCCGAACTCGTCGGCCCGATCGTCGAGGGCGGACTCGATCCGGTCACCGACCCGGCGTGGGCGGAGTCGGGCGCGGCATCACCGGCCGAGTACGCGCGCTGGTCCGGTCATCTGTGCGGTATGACCTGCCTGCGCATGGCGCTCGGCGCCGGGGAGGGTCCGGGCACCCTCTCGGCCGAAGTCACTGGGGGTGCCGGGGTTGCCGGCGCACCGTCCCTGTTCGCGCTGCGCGACGGGGCGCTCAAGTACGGCGCGTACACGGAGGACGCGCAGGGGGCGATCCGGGGCCTGGTCTACGCACCCTTCGCGGAGTACGTACGGGAGGTGCACGGCCTCGATGCCACGGTCCACCGCCACCTGTCGCCGTCGGAGATCCTCGATCTGCTGGACGGCGGGCGGACGGTCATGGCCTCGGTGCACTACGGCATCCGGCATCCTCGGCGGCCCGCTCCGGGGCGCGGCGGGCATCTGGTGCTGCTGACGTCCCGTACGGCCGACGGCGTCGGCGTCCACTTCCACAACCCGTCCGGGATCACGGCCGGGACGCGGGCGGCGGATCTTCCGCTGCCCGACTTCGAGCGCTTCTTCGCGGGGCGCGGGGTGTCGCTGCCCGCGAGCGGGTGACGGGATCCCTGGAAATGGGAGCGGGCCGTCTTCATCCGTGCCGCGGCCGGGTACGGGACCGCACAGCACGGCTGATCGTGCTGCCGGTCGTCGCCGTGCTGCTGATCGGCATCGGCCCCTTCGTCCATCTGCAGAGTTGCTGAGGCCCGGGCCGGCCCGGCCGGTTCAGCCGCCGCGGAGTTCCATGAGCGCGCCCACCGGGTCGGAGCCCGGGGTGGCCCGGGGCCACCAGTCGTCCTCGCCGGGCTCGGATTCGTAGCCGTACCAACGGCCGTCGTGGCCGAAGCGGAGCTGGAGTGTGCCGCCGGGGTGCGTGAGGTGGTTGCGCCAGGGGTGGAAGCGGGGGAAGCCGGCGGCTGCGAGTGCGGGGCGGGCCCGGTCGAAGGGGCCTGCCGGAGGGTCCCAGGGCGTTTCGAGGACGGACAGCCCTTCGGCGCCGCCCTGGCGCCAGGCCGCGACGGCGCGGGCCAGGTCGGTGGGGGTACGGCCGGTGGCGTGGGCCAGCTCGCGGTAGAGGGCACGGGTGGTCGCGGTGAGCCCGGCGGTGGGCCGGGATGCGGCCAGCCGCACCGCGTCCTGCCAGGCGGTGAGCCCGGCGAGCGGGTCGAGGCCGGTGGTGAGGAGCGTGTGCGCACGGGCCGCCGCGTCCGTGGCCAGGTGGTCGAGGGCGAGCGGGTCGCGCGCCCCGGGCAGGCTCGGGTACGAGGGCGGCTGCCCGGGGTGCGGCAGGACCATGAGCGGCGCGGGGAGCGGCGGGAGGTAGCGGTCGGCCAGGGCTTCGCGGGCCGGTACGGAGGGGGAGGCGGGCGCGGCCGGGCGTTCCCGGGCGGAGTGCGCAGCGTTGCGGCGGCCCAGTTCTTCGAGAAGGTCGCGCTCACCCCGGCCACGCAGCAGCAGCAGGACGAACGGGTCGGCGTCCAGCAGCCGGGCCATCTGGTAGCAGAGGGCGGCCACATGCTTGCAGGGCCAGCCGTGGTCGGGACAGGAACAGCCGGGATCGAGATCGCCCGCCGCGGGCAGCAGTCCGATGCCGGCCTCGGCCGCCGTGTCGGCCAGCGAGTGCGGCATCTCCTTGGCAAGCAGTGCGGCGAGGTGACCGGGGCGGGCGGCCACCGCGTCCAGGAAGGTGTCCCAGTCGGCGTCGGTGAGCGCCCGCAGACGCAGCTCGGCGCGGTAGGGGCGGGGGCGGCTGCCGTGGACGTAGGCGACGACCCGTCCGGGGGTGACGGTGATCGCGGCGACCTTGCCGCTGTCGGCGTACGTACGGCCGCGGGACAGCCGTCCCTCGTCCATCGACAGGGACTCCAGGGCGGCCACCCAGGCGCGGCCCCACCAACTGTCCGCGAAGGGTTCGTCGCCCTGGGAGGTGCGGGGCGGCACGGCCTCGAAGGTGCGCCGCAGATCGTCGGGGCCGGGGCGCGACCGGGCGGCCGGCCGGGGCTCGGGGCGGGCGGACGAACGGGGCCGGGGCTGCGGGCGGTGGCTCATGACGGCCTCCGGAGGGAGACGAGATCGGCCAGGTCACGGTCGCTGAGCTCGGTCAGCGCGGTCTCACCGGCGCCGAGGACCGTGTCGGCCAGGACCCGCTTGGCCCGCAGCAACTCGCCGATCCGGTCCTCGACCGTGCCCTCCGCGATCAGCCGGTGCACCTGCACGGGTTGCGTCTGGCCGATGCGGTACGCCCGGTCCGTGGCCTGTTCCTCGACGGCCGGGTTCCACCAGCGGTCGTAGTGGATGACGTGGGCGGCCCTGGTGAGGTTCAGTCCGGTGCCCGCCGCCTTGAGGGAGAGCAGGAACACCGGGACCTCGCCGGACTGGAAGCGGTCCACCATCCGTTCGCGCTCGGCCACCGGCGTACCTCCGTGCAGGAGTTGGGAGGGGATGGCGCGCGAGGCGAGGTGGGCGGAGAGGAGCCGGGCCATCGTCACGTACTGGGTGAAGATGAGGACGGAGCCGTCCTCGGCGAGGATCGTGTCGAGGAGTTCGTCGAGCAGGGCGAGCTTTCCCGAACGGCCCGCGAGGCGGGTCGGTTCCTCCTTCAGATACTGCGCGGGGTGATTGCAGATCTGCTTGAGCGAGGCCAGCAGCTTCATGATCAGACCGCGCCGGGCGATGCCCTCCGAGGCTTCGATGAAGGCCATCGTCTCGCGGACCGCCGCCTCGTAGAGCGTGGCCTGTTCGCGGGTGAGGAAGACGGGGTGGTCGGTCTCCGTCTTGGGCGGCAGCTCGGGGGCGATGCCCGGGTCCGACTTCTTGCGGCGCAGCAGAAAGGGCCGCACCAGTCGCGAAAGCCGTTCGACCGCTTCGTCGTTGGCGAGCCCGGCAGCCGTACCGGTGCTCTCGACGATGCGGGCGTGCCGGGCCCGGAACGCCTTGAGAGGGCCGAGCAGTCCGGGAGTGGTCCAGTCGAGCAGGGCCCATAGCTCGGAGAGGTTGTTCTCCACGGGGGTGCCGGTGAGGGCGACCCTGGCCGGGGCCGGGATCGTGCGCAGCGCCTTCGCCGTGGAGGAGTGCGGGTTCTTCACGTGCTGGGCCTCGTCGGCGACGATCAGTCCCCAGCCGTGGTCGGCCAGTTGCGCCGCGCTCGAACGCATCGTGCCGTAGGTGGTGAGGACGAAGCCGCCGTCGGGTTCGGCGAGTGTGCGGTCGGTGCCGTGGAAACGGCGCACGGGGACACCGGGGGCGAAGCGGTTGATCTCCCGGTGCCAGTTGCCCAGGAGGGAGGCGGGGCAGATCACCAGGGTGGGTGCGGGGTGGGCGCGGTGCAGATGGAGGGCGATGAGGGTGATCGTCTTGCCCAGGCCCATGTCGTCGGCGAGGCAGCCGCCGAGGCCGAGCGAGGTCATCCGGTCCAGCCAGGCGAGGCCGCGCAGTTGGTAGTCGCGGAGCGTGGCGTCGAGACCGGGCGGCGGGGCGATGGTGGTGTCGTCGGCGGTGATGCGGGCGCGGAGCGCGGCCAGCGCGCCGACGGGCACCGCTTCGACCTGCTCTCCGTCGACCTCGGCGGTACCGGTCAGGGCCACGGCGAGGGCGTCGACCGGATCGAGCAGACCGAGCTCCCGCTTGCGAGCCCTGCGTACGAGCGCGGGGTCGACCACGACCCACTGGTCCCGCAGCCGCACCACCGGCCGGTGGGCCTCCGCGAGTACGTCCATCTCCGCCTCGGTCAGCCGCTCGTCGCCCAGTGACAACTGCCAGTTGAAGGAGAAGAGCTGCTCGGCGTCGAAGAACGAGGTGCCGTCGGTGGCCGAGCCGGGCGCGGGTCGCACGACGGCGGCGGCGGTGAGGGAGCGGGCGAGCTCCCTGGGCCAGTGGACGCTCACTCCGGCCGCCGCCAGCCGGGCCCCGGCGTGGCCCAGCAGCTCGTACAGCTCGTCCTCGTCGAGGGCGAGCGCATCGGGCACCGGCTGGTCCAGCAGCCGCTCCAGCGGCGGCCAGACACGGGCGGCGCGGCGCAGGGCGAGCACGGCGTCGATCCTGGCCCGGGGGCCGAACGGCTCCCCCGCCCCGCCGTTCCACAGCGCGGCGGCGTCGGTGACGTAGGTCGGGTCGGCGAGGCTGTGCACCTGCGTGATGGCCGCGGCGGCGTGCCGCGCGGCGCCGGGGCGGGCACTCGCCGCCGCCCCGGAGGCGTCGTCGGGGCGGCCGCCCTCGCTGTGGCTGTTGTGGCGGTCGTCGTCGGGGCCGGAGCGGGTATCCGCCCTGTCGAAGAGTTCGTACGCCGACAGGTCGAGGCGCAGCGAGATCCGTACGCCCGCGTCGAGCCCGGAGGCGACCTCGACGGCCCAAGCACGGGCTCCCGGCAGATGCTGGGCCGCACGGCCCGCGAAAGGTGCCCCCATCGCGTATGCCGCGGCGGGCGTACGGGGCAGGGTGTCGGCCACCGCGTCGAGGAACGCCCCGAGCAGCCACTCCGGGTCGGGGACCTGGAGCGGTGCGCGATCCGGGAGCGGGACCGCGTATCCCTCGGCCGGCAGGGCGGCGGCGATCGCGCGGAGGTGCGCGACGTCCTCGGCGTCGCGCGGACCCGCCCGCCAGGCGTCGTGGTCGTCGCCCGTCAGGCCGGGCAGCAGTCTGCCGCGCGCCGCCAGGTTGAGCGCCTGGAGCGCGGCGGCGCCCCAGGCGCGGGTCGCGGGATGGGCGGACTGCTGGTGCCGGGCCCGGGCCAGCAGGGGCAGCGCATCGTCCACGGCCAGCAGGACGGCGGGCACCGTACGCCGGCGGACGCCGTCCTGCCGGCCGTGCCGACGGACGACGGTGATCTCCGCGGCGGTCGCACCGGACGCCGCACCCTCGGGGTCCACCGGGCGGGACGGCTCCGGGAGAGGGCCGCCGACGGGATCCCAGAAGGCGACGCGCCCGTCCCTCGGCAACGGTGCCGGCAGGAAGACAGCGGCACACCTCATGAGGCGGACGGCGGAGTCGTCCGGCCGGTGTCCTGCCGTGGTCATCGGTCCCCTCCCGTCCCGCCCTGGTCCTCTTGATCGTCTTGATCCCTATGACTCCTGCGAGTCTAGGCGGGGGGTCTGACAGCCGGTCGCGCGCGTTCCAGCGGGCGGGGGTCACTGCTGCCGGCCCGTCCGGTCCGCGAAACGGGCGGACGGTTCCCTGCCCGGCCCAGCTCCCGGCTCGGTGCGGTGCCCGGCTCCTGTCCCACTCGCCCGGCTCAGTGCCTGGCGAGTGGCTTCGAACGGGGCGACCGCGCGGGTGCGGTGGCCGCGAGCGCGGCGGGCGTGGGAACGGGCGTCCCGGATCGCGGCTCCGGCTGCGGCTTCTGTGTCCGTGGCCGCGGCTGCGCCTCCGCGGGCCGCTCGGGCCGTGCCTGCACGGCGCGCTCGGGTTGTGCCTGGCCGGCGGGGCGCTGTGGCGGTGCGGGGCGCTGTGGCTGCGCGGGGCGCTGTGGCTGCGGCGCCGTCTGTTGTACGGGCTGTTGCGCGGGGTACTGCGCCCTCTCCAGGAAGCGGAGCAGCTCCACCGGGAACGGGAGCACCAGCGTGGAGTTCTTCTCGGCCGCGACCGCCACCACCGTCTGCAGCAGGCGCAGCTGGAGCGCGGCCGGCTGGGCGGACATCTCCTTCGCCGCCTCGGCGAGCTTCTTCGACGCCTGGAACTCGGCGTCCGCGTTGATGACACGGGCTCGCCGCTCACGGTCGGCCTCGGCCTGCCGGGCCATGGAGCGCTTCATCGTCTCCGGCAGCGAAACGTCCTTGATCTCGACCCGGTCGATCTGCACGCCCCACCCCACCGCCGGGCTGTCGATCATCAGCTCAAGGCCCTGATTCAGCTTCTCCCGGTTGGACAGCAGATCGTCCAGGTCGCTCTTGCCGATGATCGAACGCAGTGACGTCTGCGCCATCTGTGACACCGCGAACCGGTAGTCCTCCACCTGGATCACCGCGCTCGCCGCGTCGACCACCTTGAAATAGATCACCGCGTCGACCCGCACCGTCACGTTGTCCCGGGTGATCCCGTCCTGCGCGGGCACCGGCATCGTCACGATCTGCATATTGACCTTGTGCAACCGGTCGATGCCGGGGATCACCATGGTGAATCCGGGCCCTCGCACATCGTCACGGAGCCTGCCGAGCCTCAGCACGACGCCCCGCTCGTACTGCTTGACGACCTTGGCCGCCGCGGACAGGTACAGCGCACCCGCCGAGGCCCCTGCCACTATCGCGATCACGAACTCCTGGACCATGACGGCCCCCTGAAAACCGGAAACAGAAACAGTCGCTGTTACCACGGTATGCCCAATATCACCCCATATGAACATGAGCCGGAGCCCTCCCTCCGGGGCGCCCGTCCCCCGGCCGGCCGCGCACCGGATGCCGAGGCGCCGGGGAGCGGGCAGGGTGACCAGCGTCAGCACGTTCCCCCTGGTGTACGCGGTGCCGTGGCGCGTGCGGTGCTGACGGCTGAGCCGGACGAGACAGACGAGGACCCGCCCATGCCCGTGACCGATCACCGACGCCACCGTCTCGCCGCAGCGGCCGGCACCCTGCTCCTGGCCCTCGCCGTCGCAGGCTGTTCCGGCCTCGGCCGGACCGCGGTCGGGCCGGTCACCTACACGACCGAGCGGGACATCGTGATCATGATGAACAGCCCTTCGGTGAGAGGCTGCCACCGGCTCGCTCCGGCGGGTGCCAAGGAAGTGACCAACGGCACCCTGATCGACATCATCCTGTACCGCACCCGTGACTGCACCGGGCCGGGTACGACGTACGTCGCGACCACCGTCAGCGACGTCACCGGGACCGGCACCCTCCCGTGGCGCAGCTTCAGCACCGTCCACTGACCGGCCGCGGGCCGGCCACGGCCGTCCGGGCGGACGCGCCGGGCGCGGAACGGCGAGCCGCTACCGCTCGGGGCCGAAGTTGACGGACCCGATCTCGGCGGCCTGGATCACCGGGCCGCCGATACGGGGCGTCCCACTGATGGTGTTGTGCACAACGCCCGCGCGCCCGGTGCCCCCCGCTGGCTCCAACTCGGCGAGGATGGCGCGGAGTTCGTCCGCAGCGCGGGGATCCGCAGCGAGCCTGCGGCGCAGCCGCGCACGCCACTCGGCCTCGACGTCCCCGGCCGACGGGTCGTCGCCCTCGTCCCGTGCGGCAGTCAGCTCACCGCGCGACGCCTCCAGCTCACCGGCCAGCGCCGACTCCGCCTCGGGCGCCGCCTCGCCCCGCGCGAAGAAGGCCACCAGCCGATCGCGTACCTGGCCCCAGGAATCGGCCACCATGTGCTGCACGAGTGCCGTTGCCCCCGATGCCGCCAATGCCACCAACTCTGCTTCCACCGAACCCCCTTCGGCCGTTGTGCACACGTCGTCGGCCACCACCGTATCCGGCGGTGGCCCGGCTCCGCTCCATGGCCGCTATACCGAGCGGCGGGCGACCAGGGCCGCGCTGATGTGCTGGAGGTCGGCCGGACGGGCCGGGGAGAGACCGGTCAGACGGTCGATGCGGCGGATGCGGTAGTCGACGGTGTTGGGGTGGATGTGCAGGGCGGCCGCGGTGGTCCGCCGGTCCAGGCCGAGTTCGAGGTACGTCTCCAGGGTGTGCAGCAACTCCGGCTTCGCCTCCAGGGGTTTCAGCAGCCTCGCGAGACCGTGCAGCGCCTCGCTGGGGCGGCTGAGCTGGTACTCCAGCAGGACATCGGCCAGCCGGTACAGGCCGGGCGGCCGGCCCGTACGGGCGACCAGGTCGACGATTTCGGCGTTTCGGGCCACGGCGGCCGGTACCGCCTCGGGTTCCGCGGTCTCGGCGGCGGCCGTGATGGGGACCCCCGCCGCGCGGGTCGCCTCGCCGATCAGCGCGCACAGTCCGGCGGGCCCGTGCCACGGCGGCGGCTCGGCGGCCGGCAGCAGCACCGTGCCGCCGGAGGTGTCGAGGGCGGTGAGCACCGGCCGGCCGGCGAAGTGATCGAGGGCGGTACGCACGCGGCGGATCTTCCGCCGGGCCGCGACGCCGGCGCCGGGACCCGGTGACTGGGTCAGCTCGTCGGGGTGCGGGGCCAGCGCGAGCGTCATCGTGAGGTAGCGGGCGGCGGGCCGCAGCCCGGTGCGGTGGGTGAAGCGGTCCAGGGGCTCGCCGGTCAGCAGGGCGGCCATCAGGGCGTGCCGGCCGCCGTGCTCCTGGCTGTCGAGGATCTGCCGGGCCTCCAGGTAGGCACTGCTGACGGCGGAGGTCAGCTGCTGCTGGAGAACCATGATCCGGTCCATGATCTCCAGGACAGTGGGGAGGTCGCCGGGGAGCGCCCCCTCCGCGGCCTCCTGCCAGCACATCGCCGTACCGACCTGGTACGCGGTGAGGATCGCGTCCAGCGGCACCCCCTCCTCGGCGCGCTGGGCGGCGGAGTCGCGCTGCTGGGCGAGTTCGGCGTCGGTGGCGGGGCGGCGGTACTCCACGACGTCGGCGAAGAGTCGCAGATTGTGCTGGACGATGTCGGCGATGTCGCCGGAGATCTCCTCGTGGGGCAGTCCGGCGTAGACCGGCAGGTCGGCGAGGAGCCGGGCGACGACGCGTCCGGTCAGGGCCGGGACGCGGGCGCGCAGATACGGGGCCACCGGGCGTCCGGCGATGGTCAGCGGTGCAGCGGCCGGCCCGGCGGAGCCGTCCCGCTCCCCTGTCGCGACGGGTCGCCGTTTGTCACGCGTCACAAGTTCCCCCGCAGAAGTCTGCGTTACCCACCAGTTAAACGACGGCACTTGAGTCTGCATGATGACCGGCGTCACACGCCATGCCCCACCTCGCCCCCCACCACCGGAGGATTACGTGAACCTGCCGCAGAACAAGCCTTTCTGTCGTTCCGTCAGGATCTTCATGGGCGTACTCGCGCTGGCCGGTCTGGCCGTGGGGACCGGCGCGGTGCCGGCGTCCGCCGCCGGGGACGACGCCCCTTCCTATGTCGCGCTCGGCGACTCCATGGCCTCCGGGCCGCTCATCCCCGACATCACGGGACCGGTGCCCTGCGGCCGGTCGACGCACAACTATCCGCACGAGCTCGCGGCGCGGCTCGGTGCGTCGCTCCGCGACGTCACGTGCAGCGGCGCCGCGTCCAAGCACATGACCGAGAAGCAGTCGCTCTCACTGCTCGACATTCCGATGGGCTCGGCCCCGCCCCAGTTCGACGCGCTGCGCGCGGACACCGACCTGGTGACCCTGACCATCGGCGGCAACGACGCCGGTCTGGTCGGCATCGCGCAGAAGTGCACCACACTCGACCCGAACGCCACCCCGTGCAAGGAGAAGTACAACGAGGGCGGCGTGGACCAGGTGGGGCAGCGCGTCGCGGAGTTCGCGCCGAAGCTGGGGGCCGTCCTGGAGACGATCCACCAGCGCTCGCCGCAGGCCCGGGTGATCGTCACGGGGTACGGCCTCTACATCAAGCCCGGCGGCTGCTGGCCGTTGCAGCCGGTCCTCCCGGTGGACGCCGACTTCCTACAGGGCAGCGTGGACCGGATGAACGCGGCGATCGCCGAGCAGAGCGCCCTGCACGGTGCCGAGTACATCGATCTGGCCACGCCCAGCAAGGGGCACGACTCCTGCCAGGCCCCGTCGGACAAGTGGGTCGAGGGATACGTACCCACCGCGGTGGCCGCCCCGCTGCACCCCAACCGGAACGGTGAGGCGAACTACGCGGCCGTCATCGGCGCGCACCTCCAGGGGAGTTGACCCCGTTGCGGCTCCGACTGCCGCGCGGACCGCGGCACGGGCTGCTGGCGGCGGTGCTGAGCGCCGCCGCCGTGCTCGTACCGACGGCCCCGGCCGCGCGGGCCGCCGCGCCGCACGGACCGGGCTGCGATCCGCTGGTGCCCGCCGAGTGCCTGCTGCCGTTCCCGAACGACTGGTACACACGGCCCGACCCGGCCACCGACACCGGTCGCCGGGTGGACTTCGACGCCGCGGCCCTCCCGCGCGCCACGGCCGGTCTCCCCATCGAACCGACCGCCTGGAACCGGTCCGACGGCTTCTCCCCCGGCTCCGCGCTGATCGCCCAGGTGCCCGGCATCGACCTGAGGGCGACCGGCGCGGCCCCGCTCACCGGCATCGGCCGCTCCCTCGCCCCGGACGCCCCCGTCGTGCTGCTGGACACCGGGACCGGCGAGCGGTGGCCCTACTGGGCCGAACTGGACGCCAACGCCACCGACCCGGCGCGCCGGGCGCTGCTGATCCGTCCCGCTCGCAACTTCCGCGACGGCCACCACTACGCCGTCGCCCTGCGACGGCTCAAGGACGGCGCGGGACGCACGATCCCGGCCGCCGCACCGTTCGCCGCCGTCGTCGGCAAGCCGCTTCCAACCGACGATCCGCTGCGCGCCCGTCAGCGGCAGCTGCGCCCGGCCCTGAAGGCGCTGCGCGGAGCCGGCGTGCGGTCCGGGGAGCTGTACCTCGCCTGGGACTTCACCGTCGCGAGCACCCGCGGTCTCACCGGCGACCTCTTCGCCCTGCGCGACGACGCATTCCGCCGGCTCGGCGATCGCGCTCCCGCCTTCGCCGTCACCGGTGTCACGGACTTCACGACCGGGCAGGACCCGAGAATCGCCCGGGAAGTGACCGGCCGGGTCAGTGTGCCCAGCTATCTGAACCTGCCCGGCGGTCCCCCCGGATCCGTCCTCCACCGCGGCCGTGACGGCACCCCGCGACGGCTCCCGCTGAACACCCAACTCGCCACGTTCCGCTGCGAGATACCACGTTCGGCGTTCCACACTCCGTCCCACCCGTCCCTCTACGGGCACGGCCTCCTCGGCCGCCGCTCCGAGGTCGGCGCGGGCAACGTCAGGGCGATGGCGGCGGAACACAACTTCACGTTCTGCGCGACGGACTGGATCGGAATGGCCGAGGAGGACGTCCCGGTGGTACTCGGGGCGCTCGCGGACCCGAACCTCTTCCCCGCCGTCCCGGAGCGCACCGAGCAGGGCATGCTGAACGCCCTCTTCCTCGCCCGCGCCCTGATCCACACCGACGGGCTGACCTCCGACGCGGCCTTCCGCGACGACGGCGGGCGGCCGCTCGTCGACATCCGGCACGGCATCGCGTACGACGGGAACAGTCAGGGCGGAATCCTCGGCGGCGCCCTGGTCGCCGCCTCGCCCGACATCCGCCGCGGGGTCCTCGGTGTCACCGGCATGAACTACGGCCTGCTTCTCGACCGCAGCGCCGACTTCGCGCCGTTCCAGCGGGTCCTGGACCTGTCCTACCCGGACAAGCTGCGTCAGCAGCTCGTCCTCCAGCTGTTCCAGATGGTGTGGGACCGCGGTGAGACCGACGCGTACGCGAACCATCTCACCGACCACCACCAGGTGCTGATGCACATCGCGTACGGGGACCACCAGGTCGCGAACGCGGCGGCCGACGTGGAGGCGCGCACCCTCGGCGCCCGGCTGCTCACCCCGGCGCTCACGGCGGGGCGCAGTCCGGACTCCGTCCCGTACTGGGGCATCAGGACCGTCGCGCGCGACGGGCTTCCGTACCGCGGCTCCGCCATGACGGTGTGGGACAGCGGCACACCGGCCCCGCCGGTCACCAACACCCCGCCCGACGGCCCGCGTTACGGCCACGACCCGCACTCCGATCCCCGCAACTCGTCGGCCGCGCGTCAGCAGAAGGCCACCTTCCTGACCACCGGCCGCGTCATCAATGTCTGCGGCACCACACCGTGCACGGCCGCCCCCACCTCCTGACACCCCACTCCCGCCCAGGGAATGCAGACAAGGAGCACCATGCGTACGCACCGCATCACCCAGGCAGCCGTCGCGGCCGTCCTGCTCGCCAGTACGGTCCTGGTCCCGCCCGCCCTCGCCGCCACACCGTCCGCCCCGCCCGCGGCCGGTGCCCGAGCCGCCGTCCGGGCCGCCGTGCCGTTCACCGCGGCAACCGTCCGGCGCGCCGCGGACGGCGGTCACACGCTCTCCTGGTCCTCCGCCGCCGGCTCGGTCTCCGTCACCGCGGTCACCTCCCCCGACGCCACCACCGGCACCCTCGTGGGCACCGCCCCCGGCACCGGTTCGCTGACCGTCCCCGCCAAAACGCTCCCCGGCACCGGACGCTGGTACTTCCGGCTGACGCCGGACAGCGGCTCCCCGCTCGTCGTCGCCGACCGTTCGCTCGGCATCGAGTCGGCCCGCAACTTCCGGGACATCGGCGGCTACCGCACCACCGACGGGCACTGGGTGCGTTCCGGTCTGGTCTACCGCTCCAACAAGCTCGACAGCCTCACCGACGCCGAGCAGCAGCGTCTGCTCTCCCAGCGCCTCACCCTCGACGTGGATCTGCGCAACGCGATGGAACGCCATGACGATCCCGACCGGCTGCCCGCCGGTGTGACGTACCAGGTCGCCGATGTGGTGTCGCTCAGCCACGGCATCCGTTTCCACGACTCGGCTCTGATGACCCTGGCCGAGGCCATCGCGGCCGGGCTGTTCTCCGGCTCGTCCGACCTCGGCCAGTCCATCGGCTACCCGTTCATGGTCAACTTCGTCGGCGCCGACTACGCCTTCCGTGATCTGGTCACCGCCGTCGCCACGAACACCTCCGGCGCGACCGTCTTCCACTGCAGCGCGGGCAAGGACCGCACCGGCTGGGGCACGGCCGTCCTGCTCACTCTGCTCGGCGTCCCGCGCGACACCGTCGAGGCGGACTTCCTCGCCAGCAACGAGTACACCGGCAACCCGAAGGCCGTCGAACTGAGCTGGCTGCGTGCGGCGTTCGCCGAGGTGGACCACCTGTACGGCGACTTCGACAGCTACGTACGCGAGGGCCTGAAGCTCGACGACGCGACGGTGGCCACGCTGCGCGCCAAGATGCTGACGGACTGACCGGTCGTCATCGTCCGGTGTACTGCCGGTCCGTCGGCGCCGAAGGCGTGCGGCCGTACCGTCAGTACGCCGGGTAGCGCTCGGCCGGCCACGCGACCGCGTGCTCGAACTCCACGCACAGGTCGTCGGCCAGCTCGGTGATCACCGCCCGTCCCTCGGTCGCCACCAGCCAGGACGGCGGCAGGTGTACGTCCCCGTGGCGGGCGCCGAGCAGATTGCCGCAGACCGCACCGGTGGAGTCGCTGTCGCCCGAGTGGTTGACCGAGAGCAGCAGCGAGCGGGCCACCTGGTCGGCGTCCGGCAGCACCAGGGCGCAGTACACGGCGATGGCGAGGGCCTCCTCGGCGACCCAGCCGGCGCCCAGCGTCTCCACCTTCTCGGCGGTCGGTCCGCCCTCCGCGGCAAGGTCGACGGCAGCGCGCAGGGCCGCCGCTGTCTCCTCGTGCCCCGGGTGGCGGCGCAGCAGTTCCATGGCCCGCAGCACCGCGCCCGCCATCGAATCGCCCTCCAGGAGATGGGCGACGATCGCGGCCAGCGCCCCGGCGGCGTACGCACCGGTCGGGTGGCCGTGGGTGATCTGCGCACACCAGTGGGCGAGCCGGAAGCCCGCCTCGGCGCCCTGCCCCACCAGTCCGAAGGGCGCGGACCGCATCACCGTGCCGCACCCCTTGGACCCGGTGTTGACCGGACCGGGCTCGCCGAGCCGCTCCGACGGTTCGGGGACATGGCCGGTCGCGAGTCCCGTCAGGCAGGCGTTGCCGGGGGCCCGGCGTGCGTACAGCCAGGGCTGCTGCCGGAGCCAGCCGGTCCGCACCGGGTTGTCGGCCCCGCCGGGCGGCGGGGCGGGGTGGTTCTGGGTGTCCAGCCAGCGCAGGTACGCGTTCCGCACGATCCCGGTCTCGGCGCCGCCGATTCCCTTCGACATCGCCCCGGAGTGCGCCCTGATCAGGGCCTCGGCCGTGAACAGGGTCATCTGCGTATCGTCGGTGACCCGTCCGACGACCCCCTCCTCGTCCGCGACGAGGCCCTGTACACCGTGTTCACCGTGCGCGCGGCGGATCCCGGCGAGCGAGAGGAACTCCACCGGGTTTCCCAGCGCGTCCCCGATGGCCCCGCCCAGCAGACAGCCCCGGACCCTCGCCCTGCGGCCGTTACGGTCCCCCCACGATGTGCCGTTCACGCACGATCCCCTCAATCCGATGTCGACATGTCCCCAAAACGGTGCCGCGGGTCCATCCTGGTAGGAGAGGCGATAGCCATGCGTACCGGTAATGAACCGACGACTGCCCGCAGTCCTCTGCGGCTGCGGCTCTGCCTGAGTCTATGGGGGCTGGCCTGGGCCGTCTTCGGCCTGGCGGCCTTCACGCTGGCCGGCCGCCCGGGGTGGGCCGCCGCCTGTGGTGTGCTGCTCGTGCTGGTGCTGGCGGACATCGCGGTGATCGTCCACCACATCCACCAGGGCCCGCACTACCAGCCGGGCCGCAACATCCCGCCGTACGAACCGGACCACGGCGGGCGTGGCAGGTACGGGCACTGACCAGGGTGCGACGTCCGCCCGGCGGTGCGGTGTCAGTCCTTCGTGCGGAAACGGGCCGCCTTCAGGTACTCCGGATTCGGGTCGAGGGCCGCAGCCAGCCGGAAGTGACGGGCGGCCCGGTCGGAGCGGCCGGAGCGCTCGAAGGTGCGGGCGAGCGCGAAATGCGCGAAGGCGTTGTCCGGTTCGCGCTCCAGGACGAGTTCGAATTCGAGCTCGGCAGGACGCAGTTGGGCGGCGGCGAAGAAGGCACGGGCCCGCAGCAGGCGTGCGGCCGTGTTCTCCGGATGGGCCGCGATCACCGAGTCCAGCAGCTTCACCGCGCCCCGGGGGTCGCGGGCCGCCAACAGGTGTTCGGCCGCGCGGAAGTCGATGACGTCGGTTTCCGGGGTCCTCTCGGGCACGATGTCTTCCTTCCTTTCACTACCGCGTTCCCAACGCCCGGCCGGGGCCCGGTATTCCGATCCGGAAGTCAGCCGGCCGCCACCCGCTTCATCAGCTCCGACCAGACCTTGCGGACCTGCGGCTCCAGCTCCTCCAGCGGTCCGTCGTTGTCGACGATCAGATCGGCGACGGCACGCCGCTGCTCCCGGGTGGCCTGCGCGGCCATCCGGGCACGGGCCTCCGGCTCGGTCATGCCGCGCAGCCGTACGAGCCGGTCGAGCTGGGTCTGCGGACGGGCGTCCACGACGACGACGACGTCGTAGAGGGGGGCGAGCCCGTTCTCGGTGAGGAGGGGGACGTCGTGGACGACGACCGAATCGGGACCCGCGGCCCGCTCCAGCTCGGCGGAGCGGGCGCCGACCAGCGGGTGGACGATCGCGTTGAGGGCGGCGAGCCGGTCGGCGTCGGCGAAGACGATCGAGCCGAGTCCGGGCCGGTCCAGAGTGCCGTCGGCGGTGAGGATGCCGGGGCCGAACGCGTCGACGACGGCCGCGAGCCCGGGTGTCCCCGGCTCGACGACCTCCCGGGCGATCCGGTCCGCGTCGATCAGCACGGCCCCGTATCCGACGAGCAGCCGTGACACTTCACTCTTGCCGGCGCCGATCCCACCGGTCAGGCCCACTTTCAGCATGCCGGGCAGCCTAGTACGCCGGACGGCCGGCGGGGCCGGTCAGATGTCCCCCTCGCGCTCCGCGAGGAACCGCTCGAATTCGAGACCGATCTCGTCGGCCGACGGCAGATCGACCGGCTCGGCGACCAGATTGCCCCGGGTCTCGGAACCCGCGACGGCGTCGTACTGATGCTCCAGGCCCTCGACGAGCGAGACCAGCTCCTCGTCGCCCTGGTCGATCTGCCGGGAGATCTCGGTCTGGGTGCGGTGGGCCTCCGTACGCAGCGCATGGGCGACGGCCGGCAGGACCAGGCCGGTCGCGGCCGTGATCGACTCCAGGGCGGTGAGCGCCGCGTCCGGGTAGGCGGAGCGGGCGACGTAGTGCGGCACATGGGCGGCGACACCGAGGACGTCGTGTCCGGCCTCCATGAGCCGGTACTCCACCAGGGCCTCGGCGGAGCCGGGCACCTGCGCCTCCTCGAAGGGGCTTCGGTGACCGGGCACGAGGTCCGTGCGGTTGCCGTGCGGGGTGACGCCGACGGGGCGGGTGTGCGGGACGCCCATCGGGATGCCGTGGAAGTTCACCGCGAGGCGGACGCCGAGACGCTCGACGATCTGCTCGACGGCGGCGGCGAAGCGCTCCCACTCCACGTCCGGCTCGGGCCCGGAGAGCAGCAGAAAGGGTGCCCCGGTGGCGTCCTGAACGACCCGTACGTCAATCGTCGGAGTCTCGTAGTCCGCCCAGCGGTCGCGCCGGAAGGTCAGCAGCGGGCGCCGTGCGCGGTAGTCGACGAGCCGGTCGTGGTCGAAGCGGGCGACGACCTGGTGCGGCAGCGATTCGAGCAGGCCGTCGACGATCTGGTCCCCGGTCTCGCCCGCGTCGATGTATCCGTCGAAGTGGTAGAGCATGACCAGGCCGGCCGACTCCTGGGCCAGCGCCATGTCGACGACGGCCAGTCCCTTCGGCTCCCATTCGTACAAACTCTGCGGATCAGGCACGGTTACCGCTCCTCCTCGTGTTCCCTGAGAAGAACGCCCGGCGGGGCACTGGCATTCCCGGACCGTGCCCGTTCACCGGGCGGTTCATGCCGCAATCCGCGCGGGAACGCGGGCGCGCGGGACAGTCATGTCGGTGAACACCTCGATCGGGGCACGGAGTTCGCGACAGCAGGGGTACGTCCTGCCCCGGCCCGCCACACGTCGAGACCGGAATCGCGGCCGGAGCGCTTTACATGCCGTCAATTGCCTGCGCATCCAGGAGGTTTCACCCGTCCGCTCCGCCGGCCGCCCACGAAGAATGGTCCATACCTTGACATGACCCCACCTCGCCCCTACCGTCACTGCGCAGCACGTTCAGAGGCTCGCCCCACATTCATGTACGAGAACCTCTTGGACTCCTTCGACGGGAAGGCACCCCCCATGCGCACCCGCACGCTGCTCCCCGCCCTGCTGGCCGCCGCGCTCGCCACCGGCGGCCTCACCCTGGCCGCCGCCACCACCGCGGACGCCGCGACGGTCATCGACGTGAGCACCGCGGCCCAGCTCAAGTCCGCCCTCACCGCCGCCGCCCCCGGCGACACCATCCGGCTCGCCGACGGCACGTACACCGGCAACTTCAAGGCGACCGTCCCCGGAACCGCGTCCGCCCGGATCACCCTCACCGGTTCCGCCAAGGCCGTCCTCACCGCCGGGGGCGGCTACGGACTGCACCTCAATGGCGCCTCCTACTGGACCGTCAAGGGCATCACCGTCACCGGCGGCCAGAAGGGCATCATGGCCGACTCCGCCACCGGGGTCGTGATCGATTCCGTGACCGTGCACGACCTGGACATGGAGGGCGTCCACTTCCGCAAGTCCAGCAAGGACGGCGTCATCAGGAACTCCCGGATCTACGACATCGGGCACGACGGTCGCGGGATGGGCGAAGGCGTCTACGTCGGCACCGCGGGCGACCTCTCCGACCGGAGCGACCGGGTTCAGATCCTGAACAACACGATCGGGCCGGGGGTGGGCGGCGAGAACGTCGACATCAAGGAGGGCACCACCGGGGCGAAGATCATCGGCAACACCTTCGACGGCAGCGGGCTGACCGGCTCCCACTACGACGACTCCTGGGTCGACGTGAAGGGCAATGACGTCCTGGTCGACGGCAACAAGGGCTCCCGGACGACCAACAACGGCTACGAGATCCACACCCAGCAGAACGGCTGGGGCTGCGGCACCGTCTTCCGCGGCAACATCTCGGACCTGTCCGGCTCCACGGGCGACAAGCGGATCGCGATCAATGTCACCAACTACGGCGCGGGCTGCCGGACCACCGTCTACAGCAGCAACACCGTGACCGGCGGCAGGGGGCTGACCAACATCGCCGTCACGCCGTAACGGCCCGCGCCCACGGCCGCGGAAACGAGTGAGGCCCGCTCCCCGAAGGGAGCGGGCCTCACTTTCACCTACTGCGGTCGATCACCGACCGGAAGGACAGAGCGTCAGCTCTGGCCGCCCGCCAGCTTCTCGCGCAGGGCAGCCAGGGCCTCGTCCGACGCCAGGGCGCCGGAGTTGTCCGCGGACTCCGAGGAGTACGAGCCGCCACCGCTGCCGCCCGAGGCAGCCGGGGCGCCACCGGCCGGGGCGGCAGCACCCTCGGCAGCAGCGGCCTCGTCGGCCTCGCGGGACTTGATGACCTGGGCCTGGTGCTGCTCGAAGCGCTGCTGCGCCTCGGCGTACTGCGTCTCCCACGCCTCGCGCTGGGTCTCGTAGCCCTCGAGCCAGTCGTTGGTCTCGGGGTCGAAGCCCTCGGGGTAGATGTAGTTGCCCTGGTCGTCGTAGGACGCGGCCATGCCGTACAGGGTCGGGTCGAACTCGACCGAGGCCGGGTCGGCACCGAAGGACTCGTTGGCCTGCTTCAGCGAGAGGCTGATGCGGCGACGCTCCAGGTCGATGTCGATGACCTTGACGAAGATCTCGTCGTTGACCTGGACGACCTGCTCCGGGATCTCCACGTGGCGCTCGGCCAGCTCGGAGATGTGGACCAGACCCTCGATGCCCTCGTCGACGCGCACGAACGCACCGAACGGAACGAGCTTGGTGACCTTACCGGGAACGACCTGCCCGATCTGGTGCGTACGGGCGAACTGCTGCCACGGGTCTTCCTGCGTCGCCTTGAGCGACAGCGAGACGCGCTCGCGGTCCATGTCGACGTCGAGGACCTCGACGGTGACTTCCTGGCCGACCTCGACAACCTCGGAGGGGTGGTCGATGTGCTTCCAGGACAGCTCGGAGACGTGCACGAGACCGTCGACGCCGCCGAGGTCCACGAACGCACCGAAGTTGACGATCGAGGAAACGACGCCGGAGCGGACCTGGCCCTTCTGCAGGGTCGTGAGGAAGGTCTGGCGGACCTCGCTCTGGGTCTGCTCCAGCCAGGCACGGCGGGACAGGACCACGTTGTTGCGGTTCTTGTCCAGCTCGATGATCTTGGCCTCGAGCTCCTTGCCCACGTAGGGCTGGAGGTCACGGACACGACGCATCTCGACGAGGGAGGCCGGCAGGAAGCCACGGAGGCCGATGTCGAGGATGAGACCACCCTTGACGACCTCGATGACGGTACCGGTGACGATGCCGTCCTCTTCCTTGATCTTCTCGATCGTGCCCCAGGCACGCTCGTACTGAGCGCGCTTCTTGGACAGGATGAGGCGGCCTTCCTTGTCCTCCTTCTGGAGAACCAGGGCCTCGATCTCGTCGCCGACCTTGACGACCTCGTTCGGGTCGACGTCGTGCTTGATCGAAAGCTCGCGGGAGGGGATGACGCCTTCGGTCTTGTAACCGATGTCGAGCAGGACCTCGTCCCGGTCGACCTTCACGATGACGCCGTCGACGATGTCGCCGTCGTTGAAGTACTTGATCGTCTCGTCGATCGCGGCGAGGAAGGCTTCCTCGTTACCGATGTCGTTGACCGCTACCTGCGGGGTGGTGGCGGTGGTCTCGGTGCTGCTCGTCATGTGGGAAAGGGCTCCGGTACGGACAGTGAGTCGTAGGTACTGCTACGCCGGGAGCCCGTATCACCTCTGCAGAAGCCGGACAGCTCGGGAAGCGCCGGACCCGTCGAACGGGAAGCGCCTCGTGAACCGAGGGGACATACAACAGATGCGAGCGCGGCCTGCTAGGTCTGAGGCGCGCAGGCTCGCAGCGCAACTTGTAGCATACGGGGGCAGCCGGGCACGGTCAATGCGCGAAGGCGCACACCGGGGGCGCAACGCACCATATCCGGCACAATTCATGTTCTCCGAGGCCACATCGGCCCCGGGAGACAATCCGTGGGGGACGGAGCCGAACGGATGGGTATCCCTGCTTGCGTACCGCGTGCGGCGGGGTGAAGGCAAACTACAACGACGGACACGATGAGCCAAGAGATCTACGCGGCCGAACCCGAGGCGACCCGCCGCAGCGCGTCGGAGGCCGAGAGCAGCCGGGCCAGTCGCGGCTGGTGGGACCGGAACGCCGACGAGTACCAGAGCGACCACGGCGCCTTCCTCGGCGACGACCGTTTCATCTGGGGTCCGGAGGGGCTGGACGAGGCCGAGGCCGGTCTGCTCGGCCCCGCCGGATCGCTGAAGGGCCTGGACGTCCTGGAGATCGGGGCGGGCGCCGCGCAGTGCTCGCGCTGGCTCGCCGCCCGGGGGGCACGTCCGGTGGCCCTCGATCTCTCGCACCGACAGCTGCAGCACGCGCTGCGGATCGGCGGCGGCGATGTGCCGGCGGTCCGGCTGGTGGAGGCGGACGCCGGGGCGCTGCCGTTCCGGGACGGCTCCTTCGACCTGGCGTGCTCCGCCTACGGCGCGGTGCCGTTCGTCGCCGACCCCGTGCGGGTGTTCCGCGAGGTGCACCGGGTGCTGCGCCCCGGGGGCCGCTGGGTCTTCTCGGTGACGCACCCGATCCGCTGGGTGTTCCCGGACGAGCCGGGGCCCGAGGGGCTCTCGGTCGCGGCCTCGTACTTCGACCGCACCCCCTACGTCGAACAGGACGAGCGGGGCGAGGCGGTCTACGTCGAGCACCACCGCACGCTGGGCGACCGGGTGCGGGACGTGGTGGCCGGCGGATTCCGGCTGGCCGATCTCGTCGAACCGGAGTGGCCCGCCTGGAACGACCAGGAGTGGGGCGGCTGGTCCCCGCTGCGCGGGAATCTGATCCCGGGCACGGCCGTCTTCGTCTGCATGCGGGACTGAGTCCGGGGAGGGCCGAGGGGGGCCGGCCCGGTCCCGGGGTGCGGAGGGCGTGGCGGCCCGTACGAGACTGGGGGCGTGATCCGTACCGACGCCCTGGACCAGTTGCCCGTACGCACCGCGGTGCCCGCCCTGGAGCGGGCGCTCGACGACCGCGGTGTCGCGGTGCTGTGCGCGCCGCCCGGCACCGGCAAGACGACCCTCGTACCGCTGGTCCTGGCCGGTCTGGCCGGGGGCGGCCCGGTGCGCCGGGTGGTGGTCGCCGAGCCGCGGCGGATCGCGGCGCGGGCGGCGGCGCGGCGGATGGCGTGGCTCGTCGGGGAGCGGACCGGCGGGCGGGTGGGCTTCACGGTCCGCGGGGAGCGGGTGGTGGGGCCCGGCACGGTGGTGGAGGTGGTCACCACCGGGGTGCTGCTCCAGCGCTTGCAGCGCGACCAGGAGCTGGCCGGGGTCGACGCGGTGATCATCGACGAGTGCCACGAGCGGCATCTGGACGCGGACACGGTCGCCGCGTTCCTTCTCGATGTGCGGGAGGCGGTCCGGCCCGATCTGCGGCTGGTGGCCGCGTCCGCGACGACGGACGCGGCGGGCTGGGCGCGGCTGCTGGGCGATGCCCCCGTGGTGGAGGCGCGGGGTGTCTCGCATCCGGTGGAGGTGGTCTGGGCGCCGCCCGCCGGGCCGGTGCGGCCGCCGCACGGGACGAGGGTCGATCCGGCGCTGCTGACGCATGTCGCGGCGACGGTGCGCCGGGCACTCGCCGAACGGGACGGCGACGTGCTGTGCTTTCTGCCCGGTGTCGGCGAGATCGGGCGGGTGGCGGGGCAGCTGGCGGGGGTGGGAGCCGAGGTGCTCCAGGTGCACGGGCGGGCTCCGGCCGCGGTGCAGGACGCGGTGCTGGCCGGGTCGTCCGAGGGGCGGCGGGTGGTGCTGGCGACCTCGGTGGCGGAGTCGTCCCTGACGGTGCCCGGGGTGCGGGTCGTGGTCGACTCGGGGCTGGCCAGGGAGCCGCGTACCGATCACGCGCGGGGGCTGAGCGCGCTGACGACCGTGCGGGCGTCGCAGGCCTCGGGGAGGCAGCGGGCGGGCCGGGCCGGGCGGGAGGCGCCGGGGACGGTGTACCGGTGCTGGGAACAGGCGGAGGACGGGCGGCTCGCCCGGTTCCCGTCCCCGGAGATCAGGGTCGCGGATCTGACGGCGTTCGCGTTGCAGGCGGCCTGCTGGGGCGATCCGGACGCGTCGGGGCTGGCGCTGCTCGATCCGCCGCCGGCGGGTGCGATGGGCGCGGCGCGCGAGGTGCTGACGGCGGTCGGCGCGGTGGACACGGAGGGGCGGGTGACCGACCGGGGCGTACGGATGTCCCGGCTGGGCCTGCATCCGCGGCTGGCGCGCGCCCTGCTGGACGGCGCCGCCGAGGTGGGCGGGCGGCGGGCCGCCGAGGTGGTGGCGCTGCTGAGCGAGGAGCCGCCGCGGGAGTACGGCGACGATCTCGCGGTGGCGCTGCGTACCGCCCGGCGGGGCGGGGACGGGTACGCGGCGCGGTGGCGGCAGGAGGTCCGGCGGCTGTCCTCGTCGGTCGGGGGTGCCGGTGGGGGCGGGGGTTCCGGCCCAAGGGACGGGGACGGGGACTGGGCTGTCGGTCTGGTGGCCGCGCTGGCGTTCCCGGAGCGGGTGGCACGGGCCCGGGGCGAGGGTGCGTTCCTGATGGCGTCGGGTACCGGTGCGGAACTGCGGGACGGGTCGGGGCTGCGCAGCGCGCCGTGGCTGGCGGTCGCGGTCGCCGACCGGCCCGCCCACGCGGCGTCCGCGCGGGTGCGGCTCGCCGCCGTGATCGACGAGGAAACAGCACGGGCGGCCGCCGGGCAGCTGCGCTTCGCGGGCGAGGAGGTCCGCTGGGCCGACGGCGACGTGGTGGCCCGCCGGGTGGAGCGGCTGGGCGCCGTCGAGCTGTCGGTGCGCCCCCTGAAGGAGCCGGCGCCCGAGCTGGTGCGGCGGGCGCTTGTCGAGGGGCTGCGGCGCGAGGGGCTCGGGCTGCTGCGCTGGACGCGGGACACCGGACAGCTGCGGGAGCGGCTCGCCTTTCTGCACCGGGAGCTGGGGGCGCCCTGGCCGGATGTGTCGGACGGTGCGCTGCTGGACCGTACCGAGCAGTGGCTGGAGCCGGAGTTGTCGCGGGCCCGGCGGCGCTCCGATCTCGCGCGGATCGACGCGGGGCAGGCGTTGCGGCGGCTGCTGCCGTGGGCGACGGGTGAGGCCGCGCGGCTGGACGAGCTGGCGCCGGAGCGGATCGAGGTGCCGAGCGGCTCCCGTATCAGGGTGGAGTACGGCGGGGCGCAGCCCGTGCTCGCGGTGAAGCTCCAGGAGCTGTTCGGTCTGCGGGAGACCCCGCGGGTGGCCGGGGTGCCGGTCCTGGTCCACCTCCTCTCCCCCGCCGGCCGCCCCGCGGCGGTCACCGCGGATCTGGCGTCGTTCTGGCGGGACGGCTACCGGGCCGTACGGGCGGAGCTGCGCGGCCGCTATCCGAAGCATCCGTGGCCACAGGACCCCACGACGGTGGAGGCGACCCGGTTCACGAAGAGGGCTCGGCGGTAGGCAGCGCGACGCCTCGAAGCCCACCTCCGGGCCCTCTGGGGCCCGGCTCAGGCGGGAGCAGGTTGCGGGTCCGGGGCGGGCGCCGGAGTCCCGTTCGGCAGGCGTCCGTCCGGACGGCGGGAGCGGGCCTCCAGCCACAGGGCGAGCGCGAACAGCCCGGCGCCGAGGGCGAGGAAGCCCCAGGGCAGGTACGAGGTGAGCAGCAGGACCAGCAGGCGCTGGGACTTGACCAGGGCGACGATCGAATCGATGTAGTCCTGGCGCATCTTCACATGCCCGGCGAACACGGTGACGGTGTCCTGGGGCAGGCCCATCGCCCTGGCGTTGCGCAGCTCCTCCTTGTGGATCTCCTCGCCGTTGACGGGCGCTCCGGTGACCGGGTCCACCCAGAACATCCGCTTGGTGGTGTACCAGCGGGTCATACCCGTCTTCGCGATCTGTTCCGGGGTGACGCCCTTGATGGGCATCTTCTTCGGCATCGGGACCTTGGTCCACGGGATGGTCTGCTCGAAGTAGTAGACGTCCATGCCGTGGAAGGTGCGGGTGCCCCGGTAGTGGATGGGCGAGCTGGTACGGGCCTGGGCGTCGAAGTACTCGTAGTCGCGTTTCTGGGTGAGGAAGGGCCACTTGAACTCGATGCCCTCCCGCCTGACCGGGTCGCCGTCGACCGATTCCCCGGTGGCGTGGACGGGGGCCTGGCTGTGGGCGTCGAAGATGTAGCGCTCGGGAATCTCGGAGACCATCTTGCCGTCCGGGCCGGCCACGAAGCTGAGGGCGTCCCAGACGACGACGTCGCGGCCGGCGCTGCGCTCGATCTTCTCGGACTCCTCCACATTGCCCTTGAGGGTCTGCACGATGGTGACCTTGGGGACCCGCTTCACCTTCATGTTGTCGTTGTAGTCGAGGAGGGTGGCGGGCTTCGCCTCCAGCACCGTCTCCTGGTACTGACTGGGCGGGATCTTCGCCAGCCTCGGGAAGGCGTACCAGCGCAGCAGGGGCGACATGGCGGCGAAGAAGACGGCGAAGGCCAGGAGTACGAGGCTGGCTCGGCGGCGCATGATGGTGCCCTCCCTCAGCTTCTGTTGCTTCTTCCGGTTACTGGTTCTTGGGGCCCGGGACGGTGGTCAGCAGAGGTTTGGGCGAGGTCTCTCCGGGCGGGGCGCCGATCGCGCTGATGGTGAAGACGAGCGCGAGGGCTGCGGCCAGCCCGATGGCGGCGGCGACGAGGGCACGCATGCCGGTCCTCCCGGAGAGCACAGATCTGATGGGTCGTCAGGGTTGGGGCACCGTAGCAACGCGGGCGCGAGATGAGAACACCGGGCGCGGGACGGGAACGGGACGGGAACGGGACGGGAACGGGACGGGAACGGGACGGGAACGGGACGGGAACGGGACGGGAACGGGACGGGAAGACGTGAAACAGCCCCTCTGCCGGGTGAGGGCGGAGGGGCTGTCGCGATGTACGGGCGGGCGGATCAGGCGGCGGGAGCCTCCGGGGCCTCGATCACGAGCTCGATGACGACGGTGGCGCCGCCCTCGGTGGTGAGGCGCAGTTTGTACGTGCCCGTGGTGTCGTCGGCGTAGATCTTCGGGAGCTTCAGGATGCCGTCGGCGTCGGTCCTGAGGTCTGCGAGGGTACGGACCGTCTTGCCGTCCGCGTCCTTGAAGTACGGGCCCTTGTCGTTCTCGGCCGGCTCGGCGTCATCGGTGATCATGGTGGCGGTGACGGCGACACCGGCGGCGACGGCGCCCTTGTAGGTGGCCTTGACCTCGGCGGTACCGGCGAACTCGGCGCCGGGCGCGGCGGTCAGCGCCTTGTCGTCGGTCCTGGCGATCGCGTCGGCCTGTCGGGCGGTGACGGTCGCGCCGTACGTGACGGCGGGCAGCGAGCGGCCGGTGGCGGTGGCCCGCACGGTGAACTTGCCCGCCTTCTCACCTGCCTTGAGCACCGGGGCGGTGACCGTGCCGTCGGCTCCGGTGAAGAGGGTGGCCGTCTTCTTCCCGCCGCCGAAGGCCGCGTCCGTGTCACCGGAGACGGTGAAGGTCACGGACACCTTGGCGAGCGGGCCGCCGCGGCTGTTCTCGGCCCGTACCTTGATCCGCTCGGTGAACGCGGTGCCGGCGGTGGCGGTCAGCGTGCCGGTGCCGGCGTTCTCCAGACCCGCGAGGGTCTGGGGCGGCGTGGGGGTGGGGGTGGGCGTGGGAGTCGGGCTGGGCGTGCCGCCACCCGGCTTCGGGGGGTTCGGACTGGGCTTCGGGGCCGGCTTGGTGGATCCGGACGGCGAAGGGGTAGGGCTCGGGCTGCCGGGGCCCCAGTCCCGGCCGCCGCCGAGGCCGGGCGGGATCGCGTCGGTGCCGTCGGGGACCTCGTGCGTGCCGCGCTTGTAGTAGTCGAACCAGGAGCGCACCGTGCGGAGGTAGGCGTCCGAGTGGTTGTAGCTCAGGACGGCCCGGTCGAGGTCCGCGGCGAGGGACAGATCGCGGGATCCGGCGCAGAGGTAGCGTCCGGCGGCGAGCGCCGCGTCGTAGATGTTGTTGGGGTCCTTGCGGCCGTCGCCGTTGCCGTCCTGGCCCCAGACGGCCCAGGTGGACGGGATGAACTGCATCGGGCCGACGGCGCGGTCGTGCGTCGCGTCCCCGTCGTACGCCCCGTTGTCGGTGTCCTTGATCATGGCGAAGCCCCGGCCGTCGAGGACCGGGCCGAGGATCGGGGAGAACGTGGTGCCGTTCGCGTCGACCCGGCCGCCGCGGGCCTGGCCGGACTCGACCTTGCCGATCGCGGCGAGCAGTTGCCATGGCAGCCGGCAGGCGGCGTCGCTGTCGGCAACGGTCTGCTCGGCCTTCTTGTAGGCGGCCAGGATCGAAGCCGGAATGCCTGATTCCGCACTGCCGGTGACGGGCAGGTTCGTGGTGGTTCCCGGCTTGTTGGGTGTGTTCAGCGGGGGCAGGTCCGTGTAGTACGGCGAGTTGCCGGTGGCCGCGCTGTCGTCGGGCGAAGGTGTCGTTCCGGTGGACTGCTGGTCGCCGCTGTCGCCGACCAGCGGTGTACCGGGGGCCCCGGAGGCGGAGAGCGCCGCCACGGCGACGGCAGCCACCGCGGTGGTGGTCGCCCCCTTGCGAAGTCGGCGACCGAACTGCGCTGCCATACCTCTGGCCTCCCCATCGACGGCTGTCCGCGCTCCCCAGCGCCTGGACTCAGGCGACCCTACGACAACTCGTACCGTCGGCACACCGTGCACTGACCGGTTCTCACCTGTTTTTCACGTTCCCGACAGCAAGTTGTACGACGGTCGTCCGACGGGCGACGGCGGCTCGCGCATACTTGCCGCCATGCCGTTCACACTCAGTCATGCCGCCGCGGTGCTGCCGGGGATGCGGCGGAACGGAACGGCGCGCGGCCCCTTCCTCGCCTCCGCCCTCGTCGCGGGCTCGTTCGCCCCCGACATGACGTACTACGCGGACACCGCGATCCCCGGCGCCATGGAGTTCGGGCAGGTCACCCACTCGGTGTGGGGCGTGTTCACGGTCGACGTGCTGATCACCGGGGCCGTGGTGGCGCTGTGGCTGCTGCTGCGCGAACCGTTGGTGGCGCTGTTGCCGGGGGCCCGGCAGGGACAGGTGCACGCGTTCGTAGGAGGGCGGCGGCACCCGTCCGGCCGGGGGGCGTGGGGGGTCCGGGACGCCGGGTGGTTCGCACTGTCGGCGGCCGTCGGGGCCGCCACCCATGTCGTCTGGGACTCCTTCACCCATCACGGCCGGTGGGGTGTGCGACTGGTGCCGGTGCTGGACGCAAGCGTTGGCGGGTATCCCGTGTTCCAGCTGGTGCAGTACGGCAGTTCGGCGGTGGCACTGACCGTGCTCGCCTGGTTCACGGCTTCGGTGCTGCGGCGGACGGGGGCGTGCCCGGCCCCGCCGTCCGTGCCGGTGCTGGGCCGTCGGGGGCGGTGGGCGGCGGGGGCGCTGCTGAGCGTCTGTGTCCTGCTCGGCATCGTCCACCGGTGCGCACGCTGGTACGCGTACTTCGGGCACATCGACACCCCGCTGGACATCATCCCGACCGCGTGCTTCGGCGCCGGGGCGGGGCTGGCGGTGGGCCTGGTGCTGTACGGGGCGTGGATGCGGCTGCGTCGGCCGCGCCCCTCCGTGCGCACGGCCGCCGGACGGGCCCAGAAGGTCTGAACGACCCCCGGCCCGTCCTGCGCCGATACGCGGCGCGCCGCGTCAGTGCGCCGCGGACTCCCAGTCCGTGCCGACACCGACCGAGACATCCAGCGGCGCACGCAACTGCACGGCCGTGGACATCTCATGGCGGAGGATCTCCTCCACCTGTGCACGCTCGCCCTCGGCGATCTCCAGCACGATTTCGTCGTGGACCTGGAGCAGCATCCGGGACTTCAGCTTCGCCTCGGTCAGCGCCCGGTCGACCTGGAGCATGGCGACCTTGACGATGTCCGCCGCCGTGCCCTGGATCGGTGCGTTGAGCGCCATCCGCTCGGCCATCTCGCGGCGTTGGCGGTTGTCGCTGTTGAGGTCGGGGAGGTAGCGGCGGCGGCCGAAGACCGTCTCCGTGTATCCGGTGGCCCTGGCCTCGTCCACCACGCGGTGCAGATAGTCACGCACTCCGCCGAACCGCTCGAAGTAGGTGTCCATCAGTCCGCGTGCCTCGCCCGCCTCGATGTTCAGCTGCTGGGAGAGGCCGAACGCGGAGAGCCCGTAGGCGAGTCCGTAGCTCATGGCCTTGATCTTGCGGCGCATCTCGGGGTCGACGGCCGACTTGCCGACGCCGAAGACCTGCGAGGCGACCGTGGTGTGCAGGTCCTCCCCGGAGGTGAACGCCTCGATGAGGCCGGCGTCCTCGGAGAGGTGGGCCATCACCCGCAGTTCGATCTGGCTGTAGTCGGCCGTCATCAGCGTCTCGAAACCCTCGCCGACGACGAAGCCCCGGCGGATGGCCCGGCCCTCGTCCGTACGGACCGGGATGTTCTGCAGGTTCGGGTCGGTGGAGGAGAGCCGGCCGGTCGCCGCCACCGTCTGGTTGAACGTGGTGTGGATACGGCCGTCGGCAGCGATCGTCTTGATCAGGCCCTCGACCGTGACCCGCAGCTTCGCCTGTTCGCGGTGGCGCAGCATGATGACCGGCAGCTCGTGCTCGGTCTGCGCGGCGAGCCAGGCCAGGGCGTCGGCGTCCGTCGTGTAACCGGTCTTCGTCTTCTTCGTCTTGGGCAGGCCCAGCTCGCCGAAGAGGACTTCCTGGAGCTGCTTGGGCGAACCGAGGTTGAACTCATGGCCGACCGCGGCGTGGGCCTCCTTCACCGCCTGCTGCACCGCGCCGGCGAACTGCTGCTCCATGCCTTCCAGATGGGCCCGGTCCGCGGCGATGCCGTGCCGCTCCAGACGGGCCAGCAGGGCGGACGTCGGCAGCTCCATGTCGTGCAGCAGCCCGGCCGCGCCGACCTCTGCCAGCCTGGTGGTGAACGCGTCACCCAGATCCAGGACCGCACGGGCCTGCGCCATCAGTGCGTCGGCCTCGGCCCGGTCGTCCGCACCGAAGGCGAGCTGCCCGTCGGACGCCGCCGCGGGGGCCAGCTCCCGGCCCAGATACTCCACCGCCAGCGCGTCCAGCGCGAAGGAACGACGGCCCGGCTTGACCAGATAGGCGGCCAGCGCGGTGTCCATCGTGACGCCGTCGACCTGCCAGCCGTGCTCCGGGAAGACCCGCATGGCGCTCTTCGCGTTGTGCATGACCTTCGGCCGCCGCGCGTCGGCGATCCAGGCGGCGAACGCCTGCTCGTCGCCCTCGTCGAGCTCCGCGGGGTCGAACCAGGCCGCCGCCCCGTCGGCCGCGGCGAGCGCGACCTCGGTGACCGTGCCCGCGCCGAGAGCCCAGGTGTCGGCGGTGGCGACACCGAGCGGCTGCCCTCCGTGCTCGGCGAGCCAGGGCGCCAGCCCGCCCGCCTCCAGCACCACGCCGTCCAGCTCGATGCCCGCGGCGGGCGCCGCGGCCTCCTCCTCGGCCGCGCCCGGGTCGACGGCCAGCAGCCGCTCGCGCAGGCTCGGGTTGCGGATCTCCAGGACGTCCAGCACGCCCGTCACCGCGGTGCGGTCGTACGGCGCGCGCTCCAGGTCCTGCGGGGTCTTCGGCAGCTCCACGTCACGGACCATCTCGGTCAGCCTGCGGTTCAGCCGCACCGCGTCCAGGTGGTCCCGGAAATTCTGCCCGGCCTTGCCCTTGACCTCCTCGGCGCGCTCCACCAGCTCGTCGAACGAACCGAACTGGTTGATCCACTTCGCGGCGGTCTTCTCGCCGACGCCGGGGATGCCCGGGAGGTTGTCCGACGGGTCACCGCGCAGCGCCGCGAAGTCCGGGTACTGCCGCGGTGTGAGCCCGTACTTCTCCTCGACCTTCGCCGGGGTGAAACGCGTCAGCTCCGAGACACCCTTCGTCGGGTACAGCACGGTCACGTTCTCCGTGATCAGCTGGAACGAATCCCGGTCACCGGTGACGATCAGCACCTCGAAACCGGCCGCCTCGGCCTGCGTGGCCAGCGTGGCGATGACATCGTCCGCCTCGAAACCGTCGATCGCGAAACGGTCGGCGTGCATCGCGTCGAGCAGCTCGCCGATCAGCTCCACCTGGCCCCGGAACTCGTCCGGGGTCTTGGACCGGTTCGCCTTGTACTCGGGGAACTCCTCCGAGCGCCAGGTCTTGCGCGAGACGTCGAACGCCACCGCGAAATGCGTCGGCGCCTCGTCACGCAGTGTGTTCGCCAGCATCGAGGCGAAGCCGTACACCGCGTTCGTCGGCTGGCCCGACCCTGTCGTGAAATTCTCCGCAGGCAGCGCAAAGAACGCCCGGTACGCCAGGGAGTGCCCGTCCATCAGGAGCAGGCGCGGTCGGTTGTCTGCCGTCTTCTTCGATGCCGTCTCAGCCACGCCCCCGATCCTGCCACGGACCACTGACATTCCCGACCGCGCACGGCTCCCGGGACGCTCTGTCGGTACCGCGTGACAGGATCGGCCGTAAAAGGCGTACGCATCGACGCGTACCGCGCACCGCGCGCGCAGCCGGCTCGAAGGCTCGAAGGAGAGTGCACCATGGCCACGAAACCGCCCACAGGTGACCCGGTCCAGGACGCGCCGCGGGTCGAGCCGGCGCAGCACGCCGCCGCCGGACTGCCGGCCGTGGCCCACAGCCTGCGCATCGCCCAGCAGCAGATGGGCGTGCGGCGCACCGCGCAGACCCTCCTCAAGGTCAACCAGAAGGACGGCTTCGACTGCCCCGGCTGCGCCTGGCCCGAGGGCGACGAGCGGCACACGGCGGAGTTCTGCGAGAACGGCGCCAAGGCCGTCGCCGAGGAGGCGACACTGCGCCGCGTCACACCCGGCTTCTTCGCCGCGCACCCCGTCGCCGATCTCGCCTCGCGCAGCGGGTACTGGCTGGGCCAGCAGGGGCGGATCACCCAGCCCATGTACCTCCCGCAGGGCGCCGAGCGGTACGAGGCGGTGACCTGGGAACGGGCCTTCGGCATCATCGCCGAGGAACTGGGCGCGCTCGCCTCCCCCGACGAGGCCCTTTTCTACACCTCGGGGCGCACCAGCAACGAGGCCGCGTTCCTGCTCCAGCTCTTCGCCCGCGAATTCGGCACCAACAACCTCCCCGACTGCTCCAACATGTGCCACGAGTCCTCCGGCTCGGCCCTGACGGAGACCATCGGCGTCGGCAAGGGCAGCGTCTCACTGGAGGACCTCCACCGGGCGGACCTGATCATCGTCGCCGGGCAGAACCCCGGCACCAACCATCCCCGGATGCTCTCCGCCCTGGAGAAGGCCAAGTCCGCGGGCGCGAAGATCATTTCGGTGAATCCGCTGCCCGAGGCCGGCCTGGAGCGGTTCAAGAACCCGCAGACCCCGCTCGGCATGATCAGGGGCGCCGCGCTCAACGACCTCTTCCTCCAGATCCGCATCGGCGGCGACCAGGCCCTCTTCCGGCTCCTCAACAAGATGATCCTGGAAACCGACGGCGCCGTCGACGAGACCTTCGTACGGGAACACACCCACGGCTACGAGGAGTTCGCGGCCGCGGCCCGCGAAGCCGACTGGGAGCAGACCCTCACCGCCACCGGACTCGACCGCAGCGCCATCGAGGAGGCCCTCGCGATGGTCCTCGCCTCGAAACGCACCATCGTGTGCTGGGCCATGGGCCTCACCCAGCACAAACACTCCGTACCGACCATCCGGGAAGTCGTCAACTTCCTCCTGCTGCGCGGCAGCATCGGCCGTCCCGGTGCCGGAGTCTGTCCCGTCCGCGGCCACTCCAACGTCCAGGGCGACCGCACCATGGGCATCTTCGAGCGGCCCGCCCCCGCCTTCCTCGACGCCCTCGACAAGGAATTCGGGATCACCTCGCCGCGCCACCACGGCTACGACGTCGTCCGTTCCATCCAGGCCCTGCGCGACGGCGACGCCAAGGTCTTCTTCGCCATGGGCGGAAACTTCGTCGCGGCCACCCCCGACACGGAGGTGACCGAGGCCGCCATGCGCCGCGCCCGCCTCACCGTCCATGTCTCCACCAAGCTCAACCGCTCGCACGCCGTGACCGGCACCCGCGCACTGATCCTGCCGACGCTGGGCCGCACCGACAAGGACGTCCAGGCGAGCGGCAGGCAGTTCGTCACCGTCGAGGACTCCATGAGCATGGTCCACGCCTCGCGCGGCAACCTCACCCCCGCGAGCCCCCACCTGCTCTCCGAGCCCGCCATCGTCGCCCGCCTCGCCCGTGCCGTCCTCGGCCCCGCATCGGCCACCCCCTGGGAGGAGTTCGAGAAGGACTACGCGACGATCCGCGACCGCATCTCCCGCGTCGTCCCCGGCTTCGAGAACTTCAACGCCCGCGTCGCCCGGCCCGGCGGCTTCACCCTCCCGCACGCCCCGCGCGACGAGCGCCGCTTCCCCACCACGACCGGCAGGGCCAACTTCACGGCCGCCCCCGTCGAATACCCCGAACTCCCCGAAGGCAGGCTGCTGTTGCAGACCCTGCGCTCGCACGACCAGTACAACACCACGGTCTACGGCCTCGACGACCGCTACCGCGGCATCAAGGGCGGCCGCCGCGTCGTCCTGGTCAACCCCGACGACGCCCGCGCCCTCGGTCTGGCCGACGGCGCATACGCCGACCTGGTCAGTGAGTGGAAGGACGGGGTGGAACGCCGCGCCCCCGGCTTCCGCGTCGTCCACTACCCGACGGCCCGGGGCTGCGCCGCCGCCTACTACCCGGAGACCAATGTGCTGGTCCCCCTCGGCGCCACGGCCGACACCAGCAACACCCCCGCCAGCAAGTCCGTCGTCGTGCGCTTCGAGAACGTCCGGGCAAAGAGCGGCCGGGGAGAGGCAGGCCGGTCCCGGGCCGGCCGGGAGTAATCCGCACCACAACCCACTAAGCGTTCGCTCAGTCGTCTGATAAGAACAATGCACACAGCAATAAAGCTATGAACCACCGCAGACGATCGGAGCCGGACCCCATGGGCGAGCACACCGCACCCAAGTTCCCCCAGGAGATCATCGACGAGTACGCCGCACTCGGCGTCGATCTGCCCGCCCTGTTCTCCGCCGGCCACCTCGGCGAGCGGATGGGCGTCACGATCGTCGACGCCTCCGCGGACCGCGTCGTCGGCACCATGCCCGTCGAGGGCAACACCCAGCCGTACGGCCTGCTCCACGGCGGCGCCTCAGCCGTCCTCGCCGAGACCCTCGGCTCGATCGGCGCCATGCTCCACGGCGGTTCCTCCAAGCTCGCCGTGGGCGTCGACCTGAACTGCACCCACCACCGAGGGGTACGCAGCGGTCTCGTCACCGGCGTCGCCACCCCCGTACACCGCGGCCGCTCCACCGCCACCTACGAGATCACCATCACCGACGAGCACGACAAGCGGGTCTGCACCGCCCGCCTCACCTGCATGCTCCGCGACGCACCCCGGCCCGGCACCGCCTGACCGAAACACAACACAACACACCCTCGACACCGCTGCCCGGCCGGACCGAAATCCGGCCGGGCAGCAGCATTCCCACCCACAACCACCCACACACAAGGCACAGTTGAGCAACCAATCCGGCCAACACCCTTGACCGTGAGGCGCGTTGTATGGCCCACTCAGCACCCCGGCCACGACCGGCGCACACAACACCGCGTCGACCACATCCGCCCCGATGTAACGCTCCGTAACAAGCGCGCCAGGCACGAACGCCCCCGCGCAGCACCCCGGCCCCGGCCCCACAGGCACCGGGCGACTCGACGCGCCCTCGCGCACCCCCCTCACCCCGCACCACGCGACAGCAGCAAGATCCGCCCAAGCCCCTTAGCAGAGCTGGGCGTTCTCAAAATACGGTCACTTCGCCGACCGGCAAAAAACAGTACATGTCAGCACAGCCACCTCAAGCCTTGCTCAAGGGCATAACAAGACAGTCACATCCTGCGGCGGACCCATCCCGGACCACCACACCTGCGCCTAGAGTCACCGCCAGTCACCGCGCCGCCGGGCGCGTCTGCAGCACGGCCCTGTACCAACCAGTACGGCCCGGCGAACGACACGGCACCTCAAGCAGAGGAGGCCGCGCCAGGGAAAGGACCTATCGTGCGACACCGTTCTTTGCTCATACTCACCACAGTGCTCACCACAGGAGCACTGACACTCACCGCCTGCGGGTCGCGCGACGACAGCAAGAACAGCAGCAGCGGCGACACCAAGACCGTCGTCATCGGCGTCGACGCGCCCATCACCGGCGACCTGTCCGCCCTCGGCCTCGGCATCAAGAACTCCGCGGACCTCGCCGCCAAGACGGCGAACAAGGAAAAGACCGTCCCCGGCATCAAGTTCGAGGTCAAGCCGCTCGACGACCAGGCACAGCCCTCCGTCGGTCAGCAGAACGCCCAGAAGTTCATCGACGACGACACCGTCGTCGGCGTCGTCGGCCCGCTGAACTCCGGCGTCTCCCAGTCGATGCAGAAGCCGCTCAACGACAACGGCCTCACCCAGGTCTCCCCCGCCAACACGGGCACCGAGCTCACCCAGGGCGAGAACTGGAAGACCGGCGACCGGAAGCGCCCCTACAAGACCTACTTCCGCACCGCCACCACGGACCAGATCCAGGGCGCCTTCGCCGCGAAGTACCTCTTCAACAACGCGAAGATCAACCAGGTCTACCTCATCGACGACCAGAAGCCCTACGGCGCCGGCCTCGCCGCCTCCTTCAAGAACACCTTCACCACCCTCGGCGGCAAGATCGTCGGCACCGACCACGTCAACCCCGACGACCGCGACTTCAACGCCGTCGTCACCAAGGTCAAGAAGTCCGGCGCCAAGGCCGTCTACTACGGCGGCGAGTACCCCGCCGGCGCACCCCTGAGCCAGCAGCTCAAGGACAGCGTCCAGATCCCCCTCATGGGCGGCGACGGCATGTACAGCGCCGACTTCATCAAACTCAACAAAAAGGCCCAGGGCGACATCGCCACCTCCGTCGGCAAGCCCGTCGAGGAACTCGACTCCGCCAAGAAGTTCATCGCGGACTACAAGACGGCCGGATACAAGGACGCCTACGAGGCCTACGGCGGCGGCACCTACGACGCCACCTGGTCGATCATCGAGGCCGTCAAAATCGCCGTCTCCGAGAACGACGGCAAACTCCCCGACGACGCCCGCGCCAAGGTCCTCGAAGCCATGAGCAAGGTCAAGTTCGACGGTGTCACCGGCCCTGTCTCCTTCGACGAGTACGGCGACACCACCAACACCATGATGACCGCCTACCAGGTCGACGGCGGCAAGTGGACCTCCAAGCTCAGCGAAGCCTACAAGCCCTGACCCACGCCCTCCCGGCCACACACTGAACGACACCAGACCGCGCGGGAGCGCTACCAGCGCTCCCGCGCGGTGCCACATCCGAACCACTCCACGGAGGCCCTGCGGTGAACGAACTGCCGCAACAGCTGGCCAATGGACTCATCCTCGGCGCGATGTACGGACTCATCGCGATCGGCTACACGATGGTCTACGGAATCATCCAGCTCATCAACTTCGCCCACGGCGAGATCTTCATGATCGGAGGCTTCGGAGCTCTCACCGTGTACCTCTGGATGCCGGCCGGTGTCTCCCTCCTCGCGATCATCCCACTCATGATCATCGGCGGCGTCATATGCTCCGTCGCCGTCAGCGCCGCCGCCGAACGCTTCGCCTACCGGCCCCTGCGCAACGCCCCACGACTCGCCCCGCTCATCACCGCAATCGGGCTCTCCCTCGCACTCCAGCAAGCCATCTGGAAGTGGTACCCCGACGCAAAGAAGGACCGGTCCTTCCCCCAGTTCAAGGGCGAAGCAATCGACATCTTCGGCGCCCACATCCAGCGCGGCGACCTCTTCGTCCTCATCACCGCACCCATCTGCATGCTCGCCCTCGGCCTCTTCGTCTCCAAAACCCGCTCCGGCCGCGGCATGCAAGCCACCAGCCAGGACCCCGACACCGCAAAACTCATGGGCATCAACACCGACCGCATCATCGTCATGGCCTTCGCCATCGGTGCCGCGTTCGCCGCCGTCGCCGCCGTCGCCTACGGGCTCAAAAACGGCCAAATCGGCTTCAAAATGGGCTTCATCATGGGCCTCAAAGCCTTCACCGCAGCCGTACTCGGCGGCATCGGCAACATCTACGGCGCCATGCTCGGCGGCGTCGTACTCGGCATCGCCGAATCCCTCGCCACCGGCTACATGAGCAACGTCCCCGGCATGGAACTCTTCGGCGGCGGCGCCTGGAAGGACGTATGGGCCTTCGTCCTCCTCATCATCGTCCTGCTGCTCCGCCCCCAGGGCCTGCTCGGCGAACGCGTCGCGGATCGGGCGTGATACGGATGACCACCAACCCCACCACCGCCGCAACCGCCCCCCTCCTTCCCATCCCGGCGGCCGCAGCCCGCATCGCCACCCTCACAGGCGCCACCGCCGCACTCGCCGGCACCTTCCTCGCCTGGACCTGGACCAGCGAATTCCCCGGCGACCTCACCGTCACCGGCTACCCCGGCGGCCTCCAAGTCCTCACCCTCATCAGCGCCGCACTCACCCTGCTCCTCACCCTCTCCGGATACGGCATCCGAGGCCTCGGCTGGCTCACCCCGGGCGGCACCAACAGCCCCGTCCGCCTCCTGGCACTCGGCACCCTCGGCACCACCGGCTACGCCATCGGCGCCATCGCCTACGACCTCGGCGGCATCATCAACCTGGAACCCGGCGCCTGGGTCAGCGGCATCGGCGCCCTCGTCGCCGCCGTCGCCGCACTCGGACTCCCCGACGACCAGCCACTCACCAACACCCTCCCCGGCACCACAACCACCACCTGGCAACGCTTCCGCAACAGCCTCGCCGCCCCACCCGCCCGCCGCACCCAAACCCTCCCCGCCTGGACCGAAATCCTCATCATCGCGGCAGCCTTCGGCATCGGCCTCCAGGTCTTCGCCTACGGCATCGACACCGACTACGCCGAACTCTTCATCGGCTTCCTCATCACCGTCGGCTTCGCCTTCACCGCACTCCACCGCGCCGGACTCATCTCCCGCCTCACCACACTCACCACCAAACACCGCAACATCACCCTCGCCGCCGCCCTCGTCGCAGCCGTCTGCTTCCCCTTCACCCAGCAGAAAGAGGAATACGCGCTCATCGGCGCCAACATCCTCATCTTCGCGACCGTGGCACTCGGCCTCAACGTCGTCGTCGGCCTCGCCGGCCTCCTCGACCTCGGATACGTCGCCTTCCTCGGCGTCGGCGCCTACGCCGCCGCCCTGGTCTCCGGCTCCACCATGTCCGCCATCGGCGTCGAATTCCCCTTCTGGGCCGCCGTCCTGACCGGCGCCGGCGCCTCACTCGTCTTCGGCGTCCTCATCGGCGCCCCCACCCTGCGACTACGCGGCGACTACCTGGCCATCGTCACCCTCGGCTTCGGTGAAATCTTCCGCCTCACCGTGAACAACCTCAACGGCAACAGCGGCCCCGACCTCACCAACGGCTCCCAGGGCATCCCAAGCATCCCCGACCTCAAATTCTTCGGATTCGACTTCGGGCTCAAACACGACGTCCTCGGCTTCAACCTCGGCAGGTCCGCCAACTACTACCTGCTGATGCTCGTCTTCACCGCCGTCGTCGTACTCGTCTTCCGCCGCTCCGGAGAATCCCGCATCGGCCGCGCCTGGGTCGCCATCCGCGAAGACGAAACCGCCGCCACCGCCATGGGCATCAACGCCTTCCGGCTCAAACTGCTGGCCTTCGCCCTCGGCGCCACCCTCGCCGGCCTCGCCGGAACCGTCCAGGCACACGTCAACTACACCGTGACACCCGAGCAGTACCAGTTCGCCGGCTCCGTACCACCCAACTCCGCGTTCCTCCTCGCCGCCGTCATCCTCGGCGGCATGGGAACCCTCAGCGGACCCCTCGTCGGCGCCGCACTGCTCTACCTCATCCCGGCCAAACTCCAGTTCATGCAGGACTACCAGCTCTTCCTCTTCGGCGTCGCACTCATCCTCCTGATGCGCCTGCGCCCCGAAGGCCTCATCGCCGACCGCAGAAAACAACTCGAATTCCACGAGACCGGCCAACCCGACGTACCCGAACCACGACAGCCCGAAGAGACCGGCGCCGGCATCGCCAAGGCGGGGGCGTGACCACCATGACCACCACCACGAAGACCGCCACCGTCCTCGACGCCAACGGCGTCACCATGCGCTTCGGCGGCCTCACCGCCGTACGCAACGTCGACCTCACCGTCAACACCGGCGAGATCGTCGGCCTCATCGGCCCCAACGGCGCCGGCAAGACCACCTTCTTCAACTGCCTCACCGGCCTGTACATCCCCACCGAGGGCAAGGTCAGCTACCGAGGCACCGTCCTGCCGCCCAAACCCCACCTCGTCACCCAGGCAGGCATCGCCCGCACCTTCCAGAACATCCGGCTCTTCGCCAACATGACCGTCCTGGAAAACGTCCTCGTCGGACGCCACACCAGAACCAAAGAAGGACTCTGGTCCGCCCTCCTGCGCCTCCCCGGCTTCACGAAGGCCGAGCACGCCAGCCGCGAACGAGCCATGGAACTCCTGGAGTTCATCGGCCTCCAGGACAAGGCCGACCACCTCGCGCGCAACCTCCCCTACGGAGACCAGCGCAAACTGGAGATCGCCCGCGCACTCGCCAGCGACCCCGGGCTCCTGCTCCTCGACGAGCCCACCGCCGGCATGAACCCGCAGGAAACCCGCGTCACCGAAGAACTCATCTTCGCCATCCGCGACCAGGGCATCGCCGTCCTCGTCATCGAGCACGACATGCGGTTCATCTTCAACCTCTGCGACCGCGTCGCCGTCCTCGTCCAGGGCGAGAAGCTCGTCGAAGGCACCTCCGACGTCGTCCAGAGCGACGAACGCGTCGTCGCCGCCTACCTCGGCACCCCCTTCGAAGGCGCCCCCGGCGCCGAGGAGGTGGCCGAAGTCGAAGCCGCCGAGGCAGGCACCGGCAAGAAGGCCGACACCATCGGCACCACCGCCGCCGACAACACCACCGAAACCGACAGGGCCACCGGCACCACCGGCACCACCGGCACCGAGGAGGAGGACACCCGATGACCGCACTCCTGGAGGTCGAGAACCTCCGCGTCGCCTACGGCAAGATCGAAGCCGTCAAAGGCATCTCCTTCACCGTCGAAGCCGGCCAGATCGTCACCCTCATCGGCACCAACGGCGCAGGCAAGACCACCACCCTGCGCACCCTCTCCGGACTGCTCAAACCACTCAGCGGCAGCATCCTCTTCGACGGCACACCACTCACCAACATCCCCGCCCACAAGATCGTCTCCCTGGGCCTCGCCCACTCCCCCGAGGGACGCCACATCTTCCCCCGGCTGACGATCACCGAAAACCTCCAGCTCGGCGCCTACCTCCGCAACGACAAGGCAGGCATCGAGAAGGACATCCAGCGCGCCTACGACCTCTTCCCCATCCTCGGGGAACGCCGGAAACAGGCCGCCGGAACCCTCTCGGGCGGCGAACAGCAGATGCTCGCCATGGGCAGGGCCCTCATGTGCCAGCCCAAGCTCCTGATGCTCGACGAACCCTCCATGGGACTCTCCCCGATCATGATGCAGAAGATCATGGAGACCATCGTCGAACTCAAGGCCCAGGGCACCACCATCCTGCTCGTCGAACAGAACGCCCAGGCCGCACTCTCCCTCGCGGACCACGGCCACGTCATGGAGGTCGGCAAGATCGTCCTCTCCGGCACCGGCGCGGACCTCCTCCACGACGAGTCCGTCCGCAAGGCCTACCTCGGCGAGGACTGACCCGCACCACCACACGGATGAGGCCCGTGCCCCGGTCCACCGGGGCACGGGCCTCATCCGTACGGACGCGAACGCCTACGCGCCGTCCTTCGCCGCCCGCTTCTTCTCCTCGGCGTCCTCGATCAACGCCTCCGCAAGCTGCTGCATGGACAACCGACGATCCATCGACGTCTTCTGGATCCACCGGAACGCGGCAGGCTCCGACAGCCCGTAATCCGTCTGCAGAATGCTCTTCGCCCGGTCCACCAGCTTCCGCGTCTCCAGCCGCTGCGCGAGGTCGGCGACCTCGGACTCCAGCGCCTTCAGCTGCGCGAACCGCGACACCGCCATCTCGATGGCCGGCACCACGTCGCTCTTGCTGAACGGCTTCACCAGATACGCCATCGCCCCGGCGTCCCTGGCCCGCTCGACGAGATCGCGCTGCGAGAACGCGGTCAGCATCAGGACCGGCGCGATGGACTCCTCCGCGATCTTCTCCGCGGCGGAGATCCCGTCCAGGACCGGCATCTTCACATCGAGGATCACCAGGTCCGGCCGGTGCTCCCGGGCCAGCTCGACAGCCCTCTGCCCGTCCCCGGCCTCACCGACGACCGCGTAGCCCTCTTCCTCCAGCATCTCTTTGAGATCGAGACGGATGAGCGCCTCGTCCTCCGCGATGACGACGCGGGTCGTCAGCGGCGGAACGTGCGACTTGTCGTCGTCGGCGGGCTGGGGCGGCTCGGGCGTGGTCACTGGGCTCCTTGATTCAGGGCAGGTACTGCTCCCACGAGCCTACCTAGCTCCTGTAAGGTGGTGACGCGCAGGGCGGCTACAGCCCTACCTTTCTAAGGCCCCAGTACTCCAACTGGTCAGAGAGGCCGCTCTCAAACAGCGGACAGTGTGGGTTCGAATCCCACCTGGGGCACTCTTCCTTCGATTCCAAGGCAACAGCGGAATCGGCAAACTTCACTTGATCTGGGTATTCGCATCGGATTCACCCGCCAGATCCCGGTAGTCGCGCAAGGCTCGACTCCATGTACGACATGGGAACCCGGAAGCGAGCGCTCGCGCTGGTGGCACAGGGGCGCAGCCTCAATTCCGTGAGCAAGCAGACCGGCATATCCCGTTGGGCGCTCCGGCAGTGGCAGCTGCGCATCGAACCGCTGTCTCATCCCGGGCAAGCCACGCCGTGTCCTCGATGCTCGACCGTACGAAGCAGTCCGGACAACCAAGCCGATTACGCCTACCTGCTGGGCCTCTATCTCGGTGACGGCTGCATCAGCCCCCAGAGGCGCGGCGGCTACCAACTACGCATCGCGTGCGCCGATGCGTGGCCCGGCCTCATCGAAAGCTGCCGAACCGCCATTACCCGAGTGCGTCCCACCGACCGTGTGTACGTCCTTCAGCGTCAAGGTTGCGTGATGGTCACCAGCTACGGACGCCACTGGCCCTGCCTCTTCCCTCAACACGGTCCCGGGAAGAAGCACCTGCGCCCGATCCGCCTCGAATCCTGGCAGCAAAGAATTATCCAGCAGCACCCGTGGGACTTCATCCGGGGTCTGATCCACTCGGACGGCTGCCGCATCACCAACTGGACCAGCCGGACCATTCAGGGGGAAACAAGGCGCTACGAGTACCCTCGCTATTTCTTCACCAACCTGTCCGCCGACATCCTGGGACTCTTCACCAATGCCCTCGACCAAGTCGGCGTCGATTGGAAGCAAGCGAACAAACGCAACATCTCCGTCGCCCGACGGGCGTCCGTCGCGCTCATGGACGCCCATGTCGGGCCGAAGTACTGACGACCTGCCTACTTCGGGCTGTCGTCCTCGCCGATGCGGTGCACCCGGACCAGGTTCGTCGATCCCGGGACTCCCGGCGGGGAGCCGGCCGTGATGACCACGATGTCGCCCTTCTCGCAGCGGCCGATCTTCAGCAGCTCCTCGTCGACCTGGGCCACCATCGCGTCCGTCGATTCCACGTGCGGGCCGAGGAAGGTCTCGACGCCCCAGGTCAGGTTCAGCTGGGAGCGGGTGGCCGGGTCCGGGGTGAAGGCCAGGAGCGGGATGGGTGAGCGGTAGCGGGAGAGGCGCCGGACCGTGTCGCCGCTCTGGGTGAAGGCGACCAGGAACTTGGCGCCCAGGAAGTCGCCCATCTCGGCTGCCGCGCGGGCCACCGCGCCGCCCTGGGTGCGGGGCTTGTTGCGGTCGGTCAGGGGCGGGAGGCCCTTGGCGAGGATGTCCTCCTCGGCGGCCTCGACGATGCGGGACATGGTGCGGACCGTCTCGACGGGGTACTTGCCCACGCTGGTCTCGCCGGAGAGCATCACCGCGTCCGTGCCGTCGATGACCGCGTTGGCGACGTCGGAGGCCTCGGCTCGGGTGGGGCGGGAGTTGTCGATCATCGAGTCGAGCATCTGGGTGGCGACGATGACCGGCTTGGCGTTGCGTTTGGCGAGTTTGATCGCGCGCTTCTGGACGATCGGCACCTGTTCCAGGGGCATTTCGACGCCGAGGTCGCCGCGGGCGACCATGATGCCGTCGAAGGCGGCGACGATGCCGTCGATGTTCTCTACGGCCTGGGGCTTCTCCACTTTGGCGATGACGGGGAGGCGGCGGCCCTCCTCGTCCATGATGCGGTGGACGTCTTCGATGTCGCGTCCGCTGCGGACGAAGGAGAGGGCGATGATGTCGGCGCCGATACGCAGGGCCCAGCGGAGGTCTTCGATGTCCTTCTCGGAGAGCGCGGGGACGGAGACCGCGACGCCGGGGAGGTTGAGGCCCTTGTGGTCGGAGACCATGCCTCCCTCGATGACGGTGGTGTGGACGCGGGGGCCGTCCACCTCGGTGACTTCGAGGGTGACGCGGCCGTCGTCGACGAGGATGCGTTCGCCTGCGGTGACGTCGGCGGCGAGGCCGTCGTAGGTGGTGCCGCAGGTGTGGCGGTCGCCTTCTGTGGGTTCGACGGTGATGGTGAAGTCGTCACCGCGTTCAAGGAGTACCGGGCCTTCGCGGAAGCGGCCGAGGCGGATCTTCGGGCCTTGAAGGTCGGCGAGGATGCCGACGCTGTGGCCGCTCTCGTCGGAGGCCTTGCGTACACGGTGGTAGCGCTCTTCGTGTTCGGCGTAGGTGCCGTGGCTGAGGTTGAGGCGGGCGATGTCCATTCCCGCTTCGACCAGTTCTCTGATCTGGTCGTACGGGTCGGTGGCGGGGCCCAGGGTGCAAACGATTTTCGCTCGGCGCATGGTTCGACCCTAAGCCCTTACCTACGGGTAGTTAGTTGGCCGTATATGACTGCTCAACAACCTTTGGATGAAGGGTTGTTGACAAGTGTTGAATTGTGCACCGGGGTGCTCGGATGAGCGTTCTTCTCAGAGTTTTGGCGGTGACATGGTGAAGCGGGCGTTCACCTGTGCATAGACGGTCTGGCGTTGTGGTTCGAGGTCGAGGTCGGGGGCGGAAGAGGATTCGGTCGCCGCTCCGCCGTAGGCGCCACGGCTGCGGATGCCACCGGGGCGGGCGGGCGCGGGGGTGGTGTTCTCCGCGCCGATGTCGGCGAGTTCCACCAGGGCGGTGAGGTGGGCGCCGAGGGCGTCGGCGTATTCGCGGGCGCGCTGGACGGCTTCGCGTACGGCTTGGCGGCGGGCGTTGGCGTGGGCGGGTGAGTCGGGGCGCAGGGACCACCAGGGGCCGTTGATGCTTGTCATGTCGAGGTCGGCGATGCGGGTGGTGAATTCGCCGAGTGCGGTGAAGTCGTTGAGGACGGCGGTGACGTGGACGCGTCCGTGGTAGGCGCGGATTTTTTCGTCGCGGCCGTGTTTGGTGAGTTCGGGGGTGATGGAGAGTGCGCCGGTTTCGAGTTTTTCGATGGCGGGTCCGTAGGACCGGGCGAGTTCGAGGACGCGGCTGTTGCGGCGGGTGAGGTCTTCGAGGGCGGCGCGGCGGTCCTTTCCGCGGGCGCTGACGGTGATGCTGATGTGGGCGGTCTCGGGGTCGACTTCGAGTCGGGCTTCTCCGCGGACGGCGACGCGGGGGTGGTCGGGGGTGCCGTAGGGCGGTGGGGTGTCGGTCATGTGTCCACTGTCGCATTCGGGTGCGACAACGGGTGGTCATCAGATCGAAACCCGCGAGGGGTGTTGCCGGGTGTGGCTTCTGGGTCATTATCTACGCGCGTTGTGTACGGCGGGAGCTGAGCCGTACGGGAACCGAACTGTACGGGAACCGAGCCGTACGGGAACCGAGCCGTACGAGTACTGAGCTGTACGAGTACCGAGCTGTACGAGAACTGAGCTGTACGAGAACTGAGATGTGGGAGACGAAATGCCGCTGAACCGTAGGACGTTCCTGGGCACATCGGCGGCCGCCGGTGCCGGTGTGGCGATCGCGGGTGGCTCCGCCGTTCCTGCCGCCGCTCAGGGCCAGGGACATGGCCACGGGCGTCCGCCGAAGCGGTACTCGTTCACCGTGATGGGCACCACCGATCTGCACGGGAACGTCTTCAACTGGGACTACTTCACGGACCGCGAGTTCGACGACAAGGCCCATAACGATGTCGGTCTGGCGAAGATCTCGACCTTGGTGGACCAGGTGCGCCGTGAGAAGGGCCGCCACAACACTCTGATGATCGATGCGGGTGACACGATCCAGGGCACCCAGTTGTCGTACTACTACGCGAAGATCGATCCGATCACGGCGAAGCGCGGCCCGGTGCACCCGATGGCGCAGGCGATGAACGCGATCGGGTACGACGCGGCGGCGCTCGGCAACCATGAGTTCAACTACGGCATCCCCGTGCTGCGGAAGTTCGAGGAGCAGTGCCGCTTCCCGCTGCTGGGTGCGAACGCGCTGGATGCGAAGACGCTGCGGCCGGCGTTCGCGCCGTATGTCATCAAGCGGATGCGTACCCCGCACGGTCGGGATGTGAAGGTGGCGATTCTGGGTCTGACCAACCCGGGCATCGCCATCTGGGACAAGGCGAACGTCGGCGGGAAGATGGTGTTTCCGGGTCTGGAGGAGCAGGCGGCGAAGTTTGTGCCGCGGCTGCGTTCCATGGGTGCCGATGTCGTGATCGTCTCGGCGCACTCGGGCAGCAGTGGTACGTCGTCGTACGGTGATCAGATCCCGTACGTCGAGAATGCGGCCGGTCTGGTGGCCGAGCAGGTTCCGGGTATCGACGCGATCCTGGTCGGGCATGCGCATCTGGAGATCCCCGAGTATTTCGTGGAGAACAAGCAGACCGGCAAGAAGGTGGTGCTCTCCGAGCCGTTGAAGTGGGGGCAGCGGCTGACGTTGTTCGACTTCGACCTGGTGTGGGAGAAGGGTCGCTGGGTGGTGGAGAGGGCGGGTTCGCAGGTGTTGAACTCCAACACCGTGGAGGAGGACCCGGAGATCACGAAGCTGCTGATGGACGAGCACAGGAAGGTCGTGGCGTACGTCAATCAGGTCATCGGGACGTCGACGGCGGCGATGACGACGGCGGAGGCGGCCTGGAAGGACGAGCCGATCATCGATCTGATCAATGTCGTCCAGGCGGAGACGGTGAAGGCGGCGCTGGCGGGTGGTGCGTACGCGGCGCTTCCGGTGCTCTCGCAGGCGTCCTGTTTCTCGCGTACGGCGCGGATCCCGGCGGGGAATGTGACGATCAAGGACGCGGCGGGGTTGTACCCGTTCGAGAACACCCTTGAGGCACGGTTGTTGACGGGTGCGCAGATCAAGGAGTATCTGGAGTTCTCGGCGCGGTATTACGTGCAGACTGCGGCGGGTGCTCCGGTGGATACGGCGAAGCTGACGAACGCGGACAACACTCCGGATTACAACTACGACGCGGTGTCGGGTCTGACGTATGACATCGACATCGCGAAGCCGAATGGTTCGCGGATTGTGAATCTGGCGTTCGGGGGCGAGCCGATCGATCCGGCCGCGCAGTTCGTGCTGGCGGTGAACAACTACCGGGCGAGTGGTGGTGGCAACTTCCCGCATGTGGCGGGTGCCAAGCAGTTGTGGGCGAATTCGGAGGAGATCCGCAACACGATCATCTCCTGGGTGCAGGCGAAGGGTTCGGTGGATGGTGCGCAGTTCGCTTCGGTGGACTGGCGGCTGACGCGGGACGGTACGCCCGTGTTCTAGGTGGTTGTTGCGGGGGTGTGCGGGTGCGGTGGGCGGCCGTCCTCTTCTTCTGGAGGGGGCGGCCGCCTTCTGTTGGTGTGCCGTGGTTCCCGGGGTCAGTTGCGCTGGGCGAGGGGGATGAGGCCGGGGCTCTGGGTGGGGATGGGTGGGGTTTGGGGGGTGAGGCCGAAGGTGGTGAAGGCGGTGCGTTCGGGGAGGGGGTAGGTGTGGGTGCCGGTGAGGTCGTTGAGGATGGTGGCGCTGCGCCAGGCGGCGAGGCCGAGGTCGGGGGCGCCGACGCCGTGGGTGTGGCGTTCGGCGTTCTGTACGTAGATGTTGCCGGTGACGGTGGGGTCGAGGTCGAGGCGGAACCGCTCGTCGATGCGGGGGCGTGCGGAGGCGTCGCGGCGCAGGTGGGGGTCGAGGCCGGTGAGGATGTGGTCGAGGGGGCGTTCGTGGTAGCCGGTGGCGAGGATGACGGCGTCGGTGGTCAGGCGGGTGCGGGTGTTCTGTTGGGTGTGTTCGAGGTGGAGTTCGATTCGGGTGTTGGCGATGCGTCCTGCGGTGCGTACGGAGACGCCTGGGGTGAGGGTGGCGTCGGGCCAGCCGCCGTGGAGGGTGCGGCGGTAGAGCTCGTCGTGGATGGCGGCGATGGTGTCGGTGTCGATGCCTTTGTGGAGCTGCCATTGGTGGGGGACGAGTTCGTCGCGTACGGGTTCGGGGAGGGCGTGGAAGTAGCGGCTGTAGTCGGGGGTGAAGTGTTCCAGGCCGAGTTTGGAGTATTCCATGGGGGCGAAGGCCGGGGTGCGGGCGAGCCAGTGGAGTCTTTCGCGGCCTGTGGGGCGGGCGCGCAGGAGGTCGAGGAAGATTTCGGCGCCGGACTGCCCGGATCCGATGACCGTGATGTGTTCGGCGTCGAGGAGTTTTTCGCGGTGGTGGAGGTAGTCGGCGGAGTGGATGACGGGTACGGATTCTGCTTCGGTGAGGGGTTTGAGGGGTTCGGGGATGTGGGGTTCGGTGCCGATTCCGAGGACGACGTGGCGGGTGTGGGCGCGGCCGAGTGCTTCGGCTTCGCCGTCGGTGCCGAGTTGGGTGAAGTCGATTTCGAAGAGGTGTCGTTCGTTGTTCCAGCGGACGGCGTCGACCTGGTGGTTGAAGTGCAGGCCGGGGAGGTGGTCGCTGACCCAGCGGCAGTAGGCGTCGTATTCGGCGCGTTGGATGTGGAAGCGTTCGGCGAAGTAGAAGGGGAAGAGCCGGTCGCGGCTGCGGAGGTAGTTGAGGAAGGTCCAGGGGCTGGCGGGGTCGGCGAGGGTGACGAGGTCGGCGAGGAAGGGTACTTGGAGGCTGGCTCCGTCGATGAGGAGGCCGGGGTGCCAGTGGAAGGCGGGGCGTTGTTCGTAGAAGGTGGTGGCGAGGGGGTGGGGGTTGCCGGGGATGCCGTGGGCGAGGGCGGCGAGGGAGAGGTTGAAGGGGCCGATGCCGATGCCGACGAGGTCGTGTGGCCGGTCGGTTGTGGGGGTGGGCAGGTCGGTCATCGGGGGTTGTCGCCTTCCGCGAGGTCGTGGGTGAGGTGGTTGACGAGGTCGAGGAGTGTGCGGAGGTCGTCGGGGGTGGTGTGGGGGTTGAGGAGGGTGGCTTTGAGCCAGAGGCGGTTGTCGGTGTGGGCGCGGCCGAGTACGGCGTGTCCGCGGGTGAGGAGGGTGCGGCGGATGGTGGCGACGGTGCGGTTGTCGGCGCCGGTGGGGCGGAAGAGGACGGTGCTGATGGTGGGGCGGTCGTAGAGGTCGAGGGTGGGGGTTTTGGCGATGAGGTCGGCGAGGTGGTGGGCGGTGGCGATGGTGCGGTCGATGAGGTCGGCGAGTCCGGTGCGGCCGAGGGCTTTGAGGGTGACGGCGATCTTGAGGGCGTCGGGGCGGCGGGTGGTGCGCAGGGAGCGGCCGAGGAGGTCGGGGAGGCCGGCTTCGGTGTCGTCGTCGGCGTTGAGGTAGGGGGCGTGGTGGTGGAGTGGGTCGAGGTGGGCGCGGTGGGGGACGGCGAGGATGCCTGCGGGCGCGGGTTGCCAGCCGAGTTTGTGGAGGTCGAGGGTGACGCTGTGGGCGCGGTCGAGGCCGTGGACCTTGTCCTGGTGGGTGGGGCTGAGGAGGAGGGGTCCGCCGTAGGCGGCGTCGATGTGGAGTTCGGCGCCGTGGGTGGTGCAGAGGTCGGCGATGTCGGTGAGGGGGTCGATCTGGCCGGTGTCGGTGGTGCCTGCGGTGGCGGTGACGAGCAGGGGGCGGTGGAGTTCGGTGAGGGTTTTGTCGAGTGCGGTGAGGTCCATGACGCCGGTGGGGGCGGGGATGACGATGGGTGCGGGTAGTCCGAGGAGCCAGGCGGCGCGGGTGATGCTGTGGTGGGCGTTGGTGGCGCAGATGGTCTGTACGGGGCCGTTGCGTTCGCGGGCGAGGAGGAGGGCGAGTTGGTTGGCTTCGGTGCCGCCGGTGGTGATGAGTGCGTCGGGTGAGGGTTGGTGGGGGTAGATCTCGGCGGCGAGTGCGGCGGTGATGTCGGCTTCGAGGGCGGAGGCTGCCGGGGCTTGGTCCCAGGAGTCCATCGAGGGGTTGAGTGCGGAGGCGGCGAGGTCGGCGGCGGTGGCGAGGGCGAGGGGCGGGGTGTGGAGGTGGGCCGTGCAGAGTGGGTGTGCGGGGTCGGCGGCGCCTTCGGTGAGGGCGCTGACGAGGGTGCGCAGGGCGTCGTGGGGGCCGGTGCCGTGGTCGGGGATGACGGGGTGGGTGGTGGTGCGTATCCGGGGGGTGATGGTGTCGGGTCCGCCGGCGGGGAGGGGGCCGTCGCGTCGGTGGGCGCCGTCGTGGAGTGCGGTGAGGACGGTGTCGACGAGGGGGCGCAGGGCGGCGGGGCCGGTGGTCGATCCGGCGAGGGGCGGGGTGGGCATGGTGGCGGGGCCTTTCGGGTGTGCACGGTGGGCAGGGGTGGACGTGTCAGCTTGTCCGGGTTTTCGGGGGAGCGGCCGGGGAGCCCGGTGATCTGAACTCGAATGGGGGATGTGGGAGGCGTGGAGGGTCGTTGTGGGTGGTTCTGGTGGTATGGGTGTGGCGCCGGACATGGGTGTGCCCGGCGCCTCCCTGTGTGGTGGGGGTGGCGCCGGGCACGGGTGGTGCGGGTCTTGGGGCCGGTATGGGTGGTGCGGGCCCTATGAGGTCAGTGGGGTCAGTGAGGACGGTGGGCGTCGCGTACGGCGAGCGCGCGGCGCAGGTCGTCGACCTGGTCGTTGAGCTTGCGGCGCAGGGCCGGGATGAGGTCTTTTTCGTTCAGGGCCTGTTCGCCGAGGTGGAGGCTTTCCGCGTCGACGGCGTATCCGGGGAAGGCGTAGCGGCCGGCGGCTTCGGCGATGGCGGGGCCGCGGCGGGCGGCGAGCCGGGTCGCGTCGGGGTAGTAGCGGGGTACGTAGTCGCGTACGAGGTCGGCTTGTTCGGGCTGCCAGAAGCCCTGGGCGGTGGCGGTGAAGAGGTAGTTGGAGAGGCTGTCGTCGTTGAACAGGGCGTCCCAGGCGGTGGCCTTGGCCTCGGGGGTGGGGAGGGCGGCGCGGCAGCGGGCGGCGCCTTCGCGTCCGGTGGCGCTGGGGTCGTGGTCGAGTTCGGCGGCGATGGTGGTCTCGTCAGTGGCGCCGAGGACGGAGAGGCGGGTGAGGATGCGCCAGCGCAGTTCGGGGTCGAGTTCGGGTCCGCCGGGGACGGTGCCGTTGGTGAGCCAGTCCTGGATGGTGTCGGGCTGGGTGGCGGCTTCGATGAGGTGGCGTACGGCGATGAGGCGCAGGCCGGGGTTGTGGCCGTCCTCGGTGCGGCGGATGAGGTCGCGGCAGAGGGCGGTGAGGGTGGCGAGGGCGGCGGGGCGGTTGTCGGGGGTGAGGTAGCGGCCGGCGATGTGGGTGTCGGCGAAGGCGAGTACGCCTTGGACGAGGGCGAGGTCGGTTTCGTGCGGGAGGTGTGCGCGGGCCGCTTCGAGGTAGGTGGTGGGGGCCAGTTCGCCGTCGCGGACCATGTCGCGGGCGGTGTTCCAGACGACGGCGCGGGTCAGTGCGTCGGGGATGCCGGACAGGTCGCGTACGGCGGTGTCCCAGGATGCGGTGTCGAGGCGGATCTTGGCGTAGCTGAGGTCGTTGTCGTTGAGGACGACGAGGGCGGGGCGGCGGCCTGGCAGGGCCTTGGCCGTGCCGTTCTGGGGGATGTCGATCTCGAACCGGTCGCGCAGGACGAGGCGGTCGGGGCCGGTGTGGGTGTCGGGGGCGTGGTCGTAGGCGCCCACGGCGATGCGGTGGGGGCGGCTGCCGTTGTGGTCGACGGTGAGGGACCAGGTGCCGTCGGAATCCTCGATGTGGGGGGTGAGGGTGTCGACTCCGGTGGTGCGCAGCCAGGAGTCGGCCCAGGCGTGGACGTCGCGGTCGGTGGCCGATGCGAGGTTGTCGATGAAGTCGGCGAGGGTGGCGTTGGCGAACTTGTGGCGGGCGAAGTGGGCGTTGATGCCGGCCAGGAAGTCCTTCTCGCCGAGCCAGGCGACGAGTTGGCGCAGGGCGGATGCGCCCTTGGCGTAGGAGATGCCGTCGAAGTTGAGCATGGCGGACGCGGTGTCGGGGACGGCGGCCGGGTCGGGGGCGACGGGGTGGGTGGAGGGGCGTTGGTCGGCGTCGTATCCCCAGCCCTTGCGGGCGACGCCGAAGTCGACCCAGGTGTCGGTGAAGCGGGTGGCCTCGGCGAGGGTCTGGTAGCCCATGTATTCGGCGAAGGACTCGTTGAGCCAGATGTCGTCCCACCAGGCGAGGGTGACGAGGTCGCCGAACCACATGTGGGCCATCTCGTGGGCGATGACCATGCCCCGGGTCTGGCGCTCGGTGTCGGTGACGGCGGAGCGGTAGACGAATTCGTCGCGGAAGGTGACGAGTCCGGGGTTCTCCATGGCGCCCGCGTTGAACTCCGGTACGAAGGCCTGGTCGTAGGAGTCGAAGGGGTAGGGCTCGTCGAACTTCTCGTGGAAGCGGTCGAAGCAGGCGCGGGTGATGTCGAGGATCTCGTCGGCGTCGGTGTCGAGGTACGGGGCGAGCGAGCGGCGGCAGTGGATGCCGAAGGGCAGTCCGGCGTGTTCGGTGGTCACGGAGTGCCAGGGGCCGGCGGCGACGGCGACGAGGTAGGTGGAGATCAGCGGGGTGGCGGCGAGGGTCCAGTGGCCGTCGCCGTGGTGTGCGGCGATGCCGTTGCCGAGGACGGTCCAGCCTTCGGGGGCGGTGATGGTGAGTTCGAAGACGGATTTGAGGTCGGGCTGGTCGAAGGCGGCGAAGACGCGCTGGACGTCCTCCATGAACAGTTGGGTGTAGACGTATGTCTCGCCGTCGGTGGGGTCGGTGAAGCGGTGCATGCCTTCGCCGGTGCGGGAGTAGCGCATGGCGGCGTCGATGCGCAGTTCGTGTGTGCCGGCGGTGAGCGCGGTGAGCGGGAAGCGGTTCTCGACGAGGTGGGCGGGGTCGAGGGGCTGTCCGTCGAGGCTGATCGAGCGCAGGGTGGCCGGCTTGAGTTCGACGAACGTGTCACCGGCCTCGGCCGCGGTGAACTGGATGACGGTACGGGAGTCGAAGGTCTCCTCCCCTCCGGTCAGATCGAGGTCGATCGTGTACCGGTGTACGTCGAGGAACTGGGCTCGGGTCTGCGCTTCGTCGCGCGTCAGTACGGACATGCGTCCATGCTGCCGTACGGGGTGCGCGGGGCGCAGGAGGGTTCTCCCAGGGCTGAGCGGCGACGGCCGGGGCCTTGCGGGGTCCGCCGGGGGCTCTGCGGGGTCCGCCGGGGGCTCTGCGGAGTCCGCCGGGGGCTTCGGGCGGTGCCGGTTCGGGGGGGCGGAGGCCCGTGGCCGCCCCGGATGCTGAGGACGTTGCCGCTCAGGAGCGGTACACCGCGGGGCACTTCCGTACCGTCGCCGGGGCCGATCCGCACGAACGCATCGTTACCCTGATGGTGGTGGAGCCTTTGCAGGTCACCGAGGTCTCCACCGCCCTGGACGACATGCCGCACTGATCCGCCGCGGGTACGGGCGGGGCCGTTCAGGCCCCGGCGTCCCCGTTCGCCGACTCCTCCGCGATCCGTTCGTGGTGGCGGATGACCTCCGCCACGATGAAGTTCAGCAGCTTCTCCGCGAAGGCCGGGTCCAGGTGCGCGCTCTCCGCCAGCTGCCTCAGGCGGGCGATCTGCCGGCTCTCGCGGGCCGAATCGGCCGGGGGAAGCTGGTGGGCGGCCTTGAGGTGGCCGACCTGCTGGGTGCACTTGAAGCGCTCGGCGAGCATGTGGACAACCGCGGCGTCAATGTTGTCGATGCTCTCGCGCAGCCGGTTCAGTTCCGCGCTCACGGACTCGTCGATGTTCCTCGTGGTCATGGTCAGCGAGCCTAAGGGCTGTCCCGTAATCCCTGGTGGATCAGCGCGCGGCGTCAGATGCGGTGCATCGCAAGGCGGAGGGACGTCCGCATACTGGATGTATTCGGACGTTCCGACAACGCGGCGAGGTGCCGTAGCTGTCGTCGTGCGCCCGCCAGGGATTACGGGACAGCCCTTAGGGCCTTTCGTTCGGATCACGCCCGGCGCAACGGGGTGCGGCTCAGTCGGCCGGGCCCAGGGGGCTGATCGTCGGCGGGTGATCCGGATCGGGCACCTGGTCGCTCCAGCCGCCCGGCACGCTGCGGCCCTGCTGTTCGCGGAACCGGACCGGGGCCGCACCGACCCGGCGGGCGAAGAGGCGGGAGAAGTACGCCGGGTCGTCGTACCCCACCCGCCGGGCGACCGCGGCGACCGGCAGGTCCGTGGCGGCGAGGAGTTCCTTTGCGCGGCCGAGCCGGATGCCGAGGAGGTAGTCCTTGGGGCTGCAGCCGGCGCCCCGCCGTACCGCCGTGCGCAGTTCGGCGGGTGTCATGCCGTGCCGGGCGGCGTGTTCGGCGACGGACAGCGGCTGGAAGGCGTCCCGGGCGAGGGCCTGCAGGACGGGGTCGCCGTCGGGGCTGACGTCGGCGCGGGCCCGGCGCAGGGCGACGAGGAGTTCATGGACGGCGGCGCCGGTCTCGACTTCGAGGAGCGGGTTGCCGCGCCGTGCGGCACGCACCATCCGTCCGATCGCGGCGCGAGGGCCCGCCGTGTCGGCGAGCGGGACGAGCGGGCGGTCGGGCTCGATGTAGCCGAGCTCGGTGTACGTGGCGGTGGCGGGGCCGGTGAAGTCGACGAAGCTCTCGTCCCAGCCGGTGCCCGGATCTGCGCCGTAGTGGTGCGGGGTGCCGGGGGTCAGCCAGATCAGACTGGGCGCGACGACGGGCACGCGGCGGCCGTCGGAGCCGGCGAACCAGCCGCTGCCGGAGCTGATGACGACGGCCACGTGATGGTCCAGGGTGCGCGGGCCGACCGTCGGCAGGGCGCCGTGCTGCAGACCCACGCCCAGGCAGACGAGGCCCAGCCGGTGGTGGAGCGGGCTGGGGGTGAAGAAGCGCATCCAGGTGTGGTACATCGGCCTTTCTTCCTCCCCCTTCGTTCTTCTTGCGCTTTCCTTGCGCCGATCCGAACAATTGTGTCCAAACAGCAGTGATCTTTGTCCATGGACCGGCCGCGCGCCAGGGGTGAGGGTTGGTTGCAACATTTCTCCCGGGTTCGCCCGCTCCGTGGTGCGTGCCGTCGTGCGACCCCGGGGCCGTGCGACCCCGGGGGACCGCGCGCACAGGAGAGTACGAGCACGATGGCTGACTTCACCGTGGGGGACGACCACTTCCGGCTCGACGGGAAGCCCGTACGGCTGCTGTCGGGGGCCCTGCATTATTTCCGGGTCCACGAGGCGCAGTGGGATCACCGGCTGTCGATGCTGCGCGCCCTGGGCCTCAACTGCGTCGAGACGTACGTGCCATGGAATCTCCATGAGCCGCGGCCCGGCCGGTTCCGGGACGTGGCGGCGCTGGGCCGCTTCCTGGACGCGGCCCAGCGGGCCGGGCTGTGGGCGATCGTCCGCCCGGGCCCGTACATCTGTGCCGAGTGGGAGAACGGCGGTCTGCCGGTCTGGGTGACGGGGCGGTTCGGACGACGGGCGCGGACCCGTGACGAGGAGTACCTGGGCGCCGTGGAGCGGTGGTTCGCCGCGCTGCTGCCGCAGGTGGTGCAGCGGCAGATCGGACGCGGCGGTCCGGTGATCATGGTGCAGGCGGAGAACGAGTACGGGAGCTACGGCACCGATCAGGTCTATCTCCGGCGGGTGGCCGGGATGCTCCGGGAGCAGGGGGTGACCGTGCCGCTGTTCACCTCCGACGGACCGGAGGACCACATGCTCACGGGCGGCTCCGTGCCGGGGCTGCTCGCCACGGCGAACTTCGGCTCGGGTGCGCGGGAGGCCTTCGAGGTGCTGCGCCGCCATCAGCCGAAGGGGCCGCTGATGTGCATGGAGTTCTGGTGCGGGTGGTTCGAGCACTGGGGTGCCGAGCCGGTCGTACGCGATCCGGGGCAGGCCGCCGACGCGCTGCGGGAGATCCTGGAGTGCGGGGCCTCGGTGAACATCTACATGGCGCACGGGGGCACGAACTTCGCCGGATGGGCGGGGGCCAACCGGTCCGGTCCGCTCCAGGACCAGGACTTCCTGCCGACGGTGACCTCGTACGACTACGACGCGCCGATCGACGAGTACGGCCGTCCCACCGAGAAGTTCCGGCAGTTCCGCGCGGTGCTCGCCGCGTACGCGGACGGGCCCCTTCCGGAGCTGCCGCCCGAGCCCGTCGGCCTTGCCGCTCCGGTACGGGCGGAGCTGACGGACCATGCCACGCTGACCGCCGTCCTGGAGGCGCTGGGCGATGAGGAACCGGTGCCGGCCGGCGTTCCGCCGACCTTCGAGGAGCTGGAGCTCGACCGGGGCCTGGTGCGCTACCGGGTCGACGTCCCCGGCCCGCGCCGCCCGTACACCCTGGGGGTGACGGGGCTCCGGGACCGGGCCGTGGTGTACGTGAACGGTGTCCGCGCGGGTGTGCTGAGCGACGAGAACGGCACGCTGGACGAGCCGGTGGCCGCGCCCGCGGAGGTCGATCTGTGGGTGGAGTCCCTGGGCCGTGTCAACTACGGGCCGCGGCTCGGTGAGCCCAAGGGGATCACCGGCGGGGTGCTGCACGAGCGGCAGTTCCTGCACGGTGTACGGGCCCGGGCGCTGCGGCTGGAGGCGTTCGAGGAGCCGGACGCGCTGGCCGAAGTGGCCTTCGGGAGCGTCGACGGGGCCGGGCGCACGGGGCTGTTCCGGGGCACCTTCGACGTCGCGGGGGTGGACGGCACCGGGCACGCGGGGCTCGAACTGCCGGGCTGGACGCGCGGGTTCGTCTGGGTGAACGGCTTCTGCCTGGGGCGCTACTGGTCGGCGGGTCCGCAGCGGACGCTCTACGTACCGGGGCCGGTGCTGCGGGAGGGGGCCAACGAGGTGTGGGTGCTGGAACTGGAGGACGCGGGCGCGCCCTATGCGGAGCTGGGCCCGGGGGTGCCCGTCCGGACGGGCACCCCCGGGGACGTTCAGGTGTGAGTCAGAGCCTGGCCGGAACCGGGCTGTGAGTCAGAGCCCGGCCGGAACCGGGACCGGGGTCAGAGCGTCGACGCCGCGGAGGCGATGTCGGCGGCGAACGTCGAGACCTCGCTGTACACGCCCGGGTAGCCGGGCCGGGCGCAGCCCTGGCCCCAGCTGACGATGCCCACCTGGATCCAGGCTCCGGCGTTGTCCTTGCGGAACATGGGGCCGCCGGAGTCGCCCTGGCAGGTGTCGACGCCGCCGGTGTCGACCAGTCCGGCGCAGATCTCGTCGCCGGGGACGAGGTCGCTGCCGTACGCGGCCTGGCAGTCGGCGTCGGAGACGAACGGCACGGTGGCCTTGAGCAGGTAGCGCTGCTGGGCGCCGCCCTCGGTGGCCGCGCCCCAGCCGGCGATGTTGAAGGTGCCGTTGTTGTACGCGGTGGTGGTGGCGATCTTCAGGGTCGGCTGGTCGATGGGCTTGGCGAGCTTGATGAGCGCCCAGTCCTTGCCCTGGCCCGTGTAGCCGGGGGCCTGGAGGACCTTGGTGGACTTGACCTTGGTCGCGCTGGAGGACTGCAGGTCGACCACGCCCGCGGTGGCCGTGATGGAGGTGTTGTTGCCCGAGCCGTCCACGCAGTGCGCGGCGGTGAGGACGATGTCCTTGGCGTAGAGGGCACCGCCGCAGCCCATCGACAGCCGGACCATGAACGGGAATTCGCCCTGGGCGGCGCGGGTTCCGCCGACGACCGGGGTGGGGGCCGCGGAGGCTCCGGCGGGCTGAAGGCTGACGGCCGCGAGGACCACGGCGGCTATGACGGAGCATCTCTTCACTGCGCGCAGAAGCTGCTTCAACGGACTGCCTTCTTTCGTGGGGGTTCCTGTGGGGGGTGTACGCGCCGGCGTCCGGGCCCGGCCATGGACGGAACCGTCGATGGTCATGCTCCCGACAAAGGCACGATCCGGATTATCGGGAAGTGATCACGGGCCCCACAAGATTCACTTTTCGGCCAAGATCATCCAGAGCGTTCCGGCTACAGTGGAGGCCGGGTCGAGCGTCGCGGATGGGGGTGGGGACGTGACGGACAGCAGCCGGGGCAACGGCCGGGGCGGCGGTCCGGTGGTCCACGGCTTCCCCCACCTCGACACCGTCCGGTCCGCGATCACAGCCCTGTACCGGAGGCTGTCGTACGAGGGCGTCCGCGGCTACGCCCCGAGCCTCGCCCCCGTCGATGCCGCCTTCTCCGACCAGGACGATCTGTATCTCGGCGCCCAGCGGGTGGCGCGGGCCGTGGTCCAGCACCTGCGTCTGCCGGAGGCCCGGATGATCGTCGGCTTCCGGACGATGGAACACGCCGCCGGTGTCGAACTCGCCGCGGGGCCCGAGTACTTCATCGAACTCAACGACCGCTTCCGCACGCACCGCAGGGACATCGGCGCCGCGCTCTCGCACGAGGTCATGCATGTGCTGCTGCACCGCCTCGGCCTGGAGTTCCCCGGCACGCGCGACAACGAGATCCTCACCGACACCGCGACGACCTACCTGGGCGCGGGGTGGCTGCTGCTGGACGCCTTCCGCGAGGACGCCGTCTCCAGCCAGAAGCTCGGCTATCTCACCCCGGAGGAGTTCGGTTACGTCCTCGCCAAGCGGGCATTCGCCTTCGACGAGGACCCCTCACCGTGGTTCACGAGCCCGCAGGCGTACACGGCCTACACGAAGGGCCGCGCCCGGGCCGCCCACGACACCCGGCAGCCGCCCCTCGTGGCCGCGGGCTGGGCGGGCCGTCACCGCTACGCCAGGGACCGGCGGTACGCCCAGGACCACCCGGGCGCACCGACACCCCCGGGCTCCGACGCCCCGTACTCCTTCGAGAACGGCCCGCAGGGGCTGCGGGTCTCCTTCGCCTGCCCCACCTGCCTCCAGCGGATCCGCGTTCCGGTGCGCGGCCGGGTGCGGGCCCGGTGCGGCTTGTGCCGGACGGTGCTGGACTGCAACACCTGAAACGCCCCGGGCCCCGCTCCCCCTCAATCGCCGGAGGGACCGGGCGCCGCCCCGTACACCGGCCGCGCCGCCCCCGCCTCCGCCAGCAGCTTCCGTGCCGCCTCCCCCGCCTCCGCCGGCGCCCACCGCGCGCCCCGGTCCACGGTGGGGCCGGGCCGCCAGCCCTCCATGACCGTGATCCGGCCGGCCTCCGCCTCGAAGACCCGCCCGGTCACCCCGTCGCTCGCGGCCGAGCCGAGCCACACCACCAGCGGTGAGACGTTCCCGGGGGCCATCGCGTCGAACTCCCCCTCCCCCGGTGCCGCCATCGTCTGCGCGAACGTCCTCTCGGTCATCCGGGTCCGGGCCGCCGGGGCGATCGCGTTGACCTGGATCCCGTACCGCCCCAACTCCTCGGCGGCGACCAGCGTCAGCCCCACGATGCCCGCCTTCGCCGCGGAGTAGTTGCCCTGCCCGACGCTGCCGAGCAGGCCCGCGCCGGAACTGGTGTTGATCACCCGGGCCACCGGCGCACGGCCCGCCTTCGCCTCCGCCCGCCAGTGCGCGGCCGCGTGCTTCAGGGGCAGGAAGTGGCCCTTCAGGTGGACCCGCATGACCGCGTCCCAGTCGTCCTCGGCCAGATTCACCAGCATCCGGTCGCGCAGGAACCCGGCGTTGTTGACCAGGGTGTCCAGCCGCCCGAAGGTCTCCAGCGCGGCAGCGATCAGCGACGCCGCCCCTGGCCCCGTGGCGATGTCGGCCCCGTGGGCGACCGCTTCGCCGCCCGCCGCCACGATCTCGTCGACGACCCGCCGGGCCGGACCGTCCGAGCCGCCGTCGCCGCCGGGGCCGACCCCCAGATCGTTGACGACCACCTTCGCGCCCTCGGCGGCGAACGCGAGCGCGTGGGCCCGGCCGAGGCCGCGCCCGGCACCGGTCACGATCACCACGCGCCCCTCGCACAGCCCTCCGGAACCTCCCCTCTCCCGTCCTCCGTCCCGTCCAGCACTGCTTGCACTCATCAGACATCTCCTTGTTGGCGATGCGGGGGCAGGCTGCTACCTTCCACACCTAACAAATGTTTGGTGGAAAGGTAGCTGATGCGCTCATGGGTGTCTCCACCACAAGTCCGGGCAAGGGCATCCGACTCGTCACGGTCGACCATCCGCCCGTCAACGCGCTCCCCGTACGGGGCTGGTACGACCTCGCCGGCGCCGTTCGCGCCGCGGGCCGCGATCCCGAGGTCCGCTGCGTCGTGCTGGCCGCCGCCGGTCGCGGATTCAACGCGGGCGTCGACATCAAGGAGATGCAGCGCGACACCGGGCACGACGCCCTGATCGGCGCCAACCGGGGCTGCTACGAGGCGTTCTCGGCCGTGTACGAATGCGAGGTCCCGGTCGTCGCCGCGGTGAACGGCTTCTGCCTCGGCGGCGGCATCGGCCTCGTCGGCAACGCGGACGCGATCGTGGCGAGCGACGACGCGACCTTCGGCCTGCCCGAGCTGGACCGGGGCGCGCTCGGCGCGGCGACCCATCTGGCCCGGCTCGTGCCCCAGCATCTGATGCGCGCGCTCTACTACACCTCGCGCACCGCCACCGCCGCCGAACTGCACGCCCACGGCTCGGTCTGGAAGGTCGTGCCGCGTGCCGAACTCCTGGACGCCGCGCTGGAGCTGGCCGGCGAGATCGCCCGCAAGGACGGGTATCTGATCCGGCTGGCCAAAGCCGCCCTCAACGGCATCGACCCGGTGGACGTCCGCCGCAGCTACCGCTTCGAGCAGGGCTTCACCTTCGAGGCCAACCTCAGTGGTGTCGCCGACCGCGTCCGCGACACCTTCGGCAAGGAGGCATGACCATGACCGAAATCGCCGGTGCCGGTACCGGCAGGCGGACCGACAAGACCATGACCGTGCAGGAGGTCGTCTCCCGGCTCAGCAGCGGGATGACGATCGGCATCGGCGGCTGGGGCTCACGCCGAAAGCCCATGGCGCTGGTCCGGGCCCTGCTCCGTTCCGAGATCACCGATCTCACCGTGGTGGCGTACGGCGGACCCGACGTCGGCCTGCTCGCGGCCGCCGGCAAGATTCGCAAGCTGGTCGCGGCCTTCACCACGCTCGACTCGATCCCGCTCGAACCGCACTTCAGGGCGGCCCGTCAGCGCGGCGCGTTCGAGCTGATGGAGGTCGACGAGGCGATGTTCATGTGGGGGCTGCACGCCGCCGCGAACCGGCTGCCGTTCCTCCCCGTACGCGCCGGTATCGGCTCGGACGTGATGCGGGTCAACCCGGGCCTGCGCACGGTCGCTTCGCCGTACGCGGACGGCGAGGAGTTCGTCGCGATGCCCGCCCTGCGGATGGACGCGGCGCTGGTCCACATGAACCGCGCCGACCGGTTCGGAAACGGCCAGTACCTCGGACCCGACCCGTACTTCGACGACCTGTTCTGCGAGGCCGCCGACAACGCCTACGTCTCCTGCGAACGCCTCGTGGACACCGCCGAGTTGACCGAGAAGGCCGCCCCGCAGACCCTCCTCGTCAACCGGCACTCCGTGACCGGCGTAGTCGAGACCCCGAACGGCGCGCACTTCACCTCCTGCGTCCCCGACCACCCGCGCGACGAGGCGTTCCAGAAGGCGTACGCGACCGCGGCCGCCGACCCCGACGCCTGGGCGGCCTTCAGCGACCGCTTCCTGCCCGCGCGGGGCGACGAGAAGAGCTACTGGGCAGCCGTCCGGACCTGGCACGAGGAGCAGAAGTGACCACGGAGAACACGACTACGGCCGATACCGGCACCGACGCCCGTACCGCCCCCGCCGCCACCCGGGCCGAGTACTGCGTGATCGCCTGCGCCGACGCCTGGCGCGACAACGGTGAGGTGCTCGCCAGCCCGATGGGGCTCATCCCGTCCATCGGCGCCCGGCTCGCCCGGCACACCTTCTCGCCCGATCTGCTGCTCACCGACGGCGAGGCGCTGATCATCGGGGTGGACGGCACGCCGGAGGGCTGGCTGCCGTACCGCCGGCACCTCACCATGGTCACGGGCGGCAGGCGTCACGTGATGATGGGAGCGAGCCAGATCGACCGGTTCGGCAACCAGAACATCTCCTGCATCGGCGACTGGGAACAGCCCGCCCGCCAATTACTCGGCGTGCGCGGAGCACCGGTCAACACCCTGAACAACCCGGTGAGTTACTGGATACCCAGACACTCCACCCGGGTCTTCGTCGAGCGCGTCGACATGATCTGCGGGGTCGGCTACGACAGTGCCGCTGCGGCCGGTCCGTCGGCGACCCGCTACCACCGCATCCCGCGCGTCGTCACCGACCTCGGTGTCCTCGACTTCGCCACCCCGGACCGCTCGATGCGCCTCGCCTCGCTGCACCCCGGCGTCACCGTCGACCAGGTCCGCGAGGCCACCGGTTTCGCCCTCACGATCGCGGACGACGTCCCATGCACCCGGGAGCCGACCGCCGCGGAGCTGGACCTGATCCGCGAGGTCATCGACCCGCGGGGGACCCGGAACCGCGAGGTCGGGGCCTGATGCGGACCGCGCTCACGGAGCTCGTCGGCGTCCGCCACCCCGTCGTCCAGACCGGCATGGGCTGGGTCGCTGGCCCCCGTCTGGTCTCCGCCACAGCCCGGGCGGGCGCGCTCGGCATCCTCGCCTCCGCGACCATGACCCCGAAGCGGCTGCGGGAAGCGGTGCGGGAGGTCAAGTCCCGTACCGACGAGCCCTTCGGCGTCAATCTGCGTGCCGACGCCGGTGACGCGCGCGAACGGGTACGGATCATCATCGACGAGGGCGTGCGGGTGGCGTCCTTCGCGCTGGCCCCCTCGAAGGGGCTCATCGCCGAACTGAAGGACGCGGGCGTGGTCGTGATCCCGTCGATCGGCGCCCGGCGCCATGCGGAGAAGGTCGCGGCGTGGGGTGCGGACGCGGTGATCGTGCAGGGCGGCGAGGGCGGCGGGCACACCGGCGAGGTGGCGACGACCGTGCTGCTGCCCCAGGTGGTCGACGCGGTGGACATTCCGGTGATCGCGGCGGGCGGCTTCCACGACGGCCGGGGCCTGGTCGCGGCGCTGGCGTACGGGGCGGCGGGCATCGCGATGGGGACCCGGTTCCTGCTGACCTCGGACTCGACCGTGCCGGACGCGGTGAAGGCCCGCTATCTGGCGGCGGGCGTCAGGGACGTCACGGTCACCACGGCGGTGGACGGGCTCCCGCACCGGATGCTGCGTACGGAGATGGTCGCCGCGCTGGAGAACGCGGGCCGGGTCCGGGCGCTGGCCCGGGCGGTGCGCCGGGCGGCGGGCTTCAAGCGGATCTCCGGGCTGAGCTGGTCCCGGATGGTGCGCGACGGTCTCGCGATGAAACACGGCAAGGACCTGTCCTGGAGCCAGGTCCTGCTGGCCGCCAACACCCCGATGCTTCTGAAGGCGTCCATGGTCGACGGCCGCACGGATCTGGGCGTGATGGCATCGGGCCAGGTGGCGGGCCTGATCGAGGACCTGCCCAGCTGTGCGGAGCTGGTGGACCGGGTGATGGCCGAGGCCCACGCGGCGCTCGGCGCGGTGACCCGCGCGAAGGGCGCGGAGGTGTAGGTGACAGGTACGGGCGCGCGAGGGGCGCCCGGATCTCTCCGGGCGCCCCTCGCACATGCCGGTCCGTACGGCTACGCGGCCCTGCGGCCACGCCCGGCCGCGGCACCACCGCGTCCGGCCCCGGAGCGCCCGGCCCCGGAACCACGCGCCTCACTGTTGCCACGGCCACGGCCACCACCGGCACCGGCACCGGCACCACGAGCCGAACCGCCCGCACCGGCGACGCGGGAGGAACCGCCCGCGCTCCGGCCCTCACCGCCGCCGCCCTGCCCGGCACCACCGCGCCGGCCACGGCCGCGGCTCCCCGAGCGGAAGCCCGCGCCACCGGCCGCGGCCCCGGCCGACCGCGTGCGCGGCTTCGGCGGGGTCGGCTGGGGGACCTCGATGACGATCGCGACACCGGACGGCTCACGGGCCCCGGTGATCCGGGTGAGTTCCTCGTCGCTGGACTTGATCCGGGTGGTCCGCGGAGCGATGCCCGCATCGGCCATCAGCCGGGTCATCTCCCGCTTCTCCTCGGGCAGCACCAGGGTGACGACGCTGCCGGACTCCCCGGCACGCGCCGTGCGCCCGCCGCGGTGGAGGTAGTCCTTGTGATCGGTCGGCGGATCCACGTTCACGACCAGGTCGAGGTCGTCGACATGGATGCCACGCGCCGCCACGTTCGTCGCGACGAGCGCGGTGACCTGACCGTTCTTGAACTGGTCCAGCGTCCGGTTGCGCTGCGGCTGCGAGCGCCCGCCGTGCAGGGCGGCAGCCCGGACACCGCTGGCCAGCAGCCGCTTGGCGAAGCGGTCGGCGGCGCGCTTGGTGTCCACGAACATGATCACCCGGCCGTCGCGGGCGGCGATCCGAGTGGCGACGGCCTTCTTGTCGGTCTCGTCGGCCACATGCAGCACATGGTGCTCCATGGTGGTGACCGCGCCCGCGGACGGGTCGACCGAGTGCACGACGGGGTCGGTCAGGAACATCTTGACCAGCCGGTCGATGTTCTTGTCGAGCGTCGCGGAGAACAGCATCCGCTGACCGTCCGGCTCGACCTGCTTGAGCAGCGCGACGACCTGCGGCATGAAGCCCATGTCGGCCATCTGGTCGGCCTCGTCGAGGACGGTGATGGCGACCTGGTCGAGGCGGCAGTCGCCGCGCTCGATGAGGTCCTTCAGCCGGCCCGGCGTGGCGACGAGCACCTCGGCTCCGCGGCGCAGCGTGCCGGACTGCTTGCTGATCGACATGCCCCCGACGACCGTGGCCAGCCGCAGGTTCACGGACGTTGCGTACGGCGTCAGCGCGTCGGTGACCTGCTGGGCCAGCTCGCGGGTCGGCACGAGGACGAGCGCGAGCGGGGCGCGCGGCTCGGCGCGCCGCCCGCCGGTGCGGGCCAGCAGCGCGAGGCCGAAGGCGAGGGTCTTGCCGGAGCCCGTGCGGCCGCGGCCGAGGATGTCCCGGCCGGCGAGCGAGTTCGGCAGGGTGGCGCCCTGGATCGGGAACGGATCGGTGACGCCCTGCGCGGCAAGGGTTTTCAGCAGGGCTGCGGGCATGTCCAGCTCGGCGAACGCCTCGACGGCGGGCAGTGCGGGGGTCATGGTTTCCGGCAGGGCGAATTCGCCCTGCGGCGGCGTGGCCCTGCGACGGGGCGACGCCTTGCCGGATCCCTTGCCGGAACCCTTAGCGGTTGCCTTTGCCGGGGCCGTGCCGCGCCCCCTCGACGGGCGGTTGCGGGCGGGTCGGTCCTGGCGTTCGGAGCGGGTCATACGGAATTGCCCTCCTGGGGGATTCCTGAGGATTCCTAGGGGATTCCTGGGAACTGCTGGGGACTGCTGGGGACTGCTGAGAAGTACCGGGAGCCTCTGCGGGACGGTGGCACGTCTGCACCATGTCCTGAGGACAGCACAAACCGGGACCCGCACCTTCACGGTGCGGGCCCCGGCTGCGAGGTACGCGTCCGGCGATTAGGCCGGGACGATGTTCTCCGCCTGCGGGCCCTTCTGGCCCTGCGTGACGTCGAAGGAGACCTTCTGGCCCTCCTGGAGCTCACGGAAGCCCGAGGTGGCGATGTTGGAGTAGTGGGCGAAGACGTCGGCGCCGCCGCCGTCCTGCTCGATGAAGCCGAAGCCCTTTTCCGAGTTGAACCACTTCACGGTTCCAGTAGCCATGTCATTCTCCTAAAAGAGGTGCAGTGCCGGAAATTCGCACTTTACGAATTCCAAGTCGCCGCATTGAGCCCCATCCGGAGAAAGCCGGAAAACAATAATGCGCCTGAGGAAGCATTCCCGTCAGGCGCACATAATGTTCATGGGTACCAAAACTGCAACACGGCAACCGTAGCACGATCTGCCGACCAGCGGTGGAACACGCCGCGCCGCAGGTCGGCGGATTTTCGCCCGGACCCTTGGGACAACTGGCCCGGAGCGGGCTCGAAGCGGCGTCGAAATCTCTCCCCCGACCGGTGCCGAATCGGTTCGGCAGCCGCGCCTGAGCTGCGCGGCAGCCGTGTCCCGGGCCGAGCCGGAGCGGAGGGCGTCAGATCCGTTCGATGATCGTCACGTTCGCCTGGCCGCCGCCCTCGCACATGACCTGCAGGCCGAATCGGCCATCCGTGCGCTCCAGCTCGTGCAGCAGCGTCGTCATCAATTTTGCACCGGTTGCGCCGAGCGGGTGACCCAGGGCGATCGCACCGCCGTTGACATTGACCCTGTCCGGGTCGGCTCCGGTTTCTTTCAGCCAGGCCAGCACGACCGGGGCGAACGCCTCGTTGATCTCGACCAGGTCGATGTCGTCGATGGTCATTCCGGTCTTCTTCAGCGCGTACGCGGTGGCCGGGATCGGCGCCGACAGCATGCGGATCGGGTCCTCGCCGCGCACGGAGAGGTGATGGATGCGGGCGCGCGGGGTCAGGCCGTGCTCGGCCACGGCGCGCTCGGAGGCGATGAGCAGGGCGGCGGCCCCGTCGGAGACCTGCGAGGAGCAGGCGGCGGTGATCGTGCCGCCGTCCAGCACCGGTTCGAGGGCCGCCATCTTCTCCAACGTGGTGTCGCGGCGCGGCCCCTCGTCGGTGGTGACGCCACCGACGGCGACGGTCTCGCGCCGGAAGCGGCCCTCGTCGATGGCACGGATCGCACGCCGGTGGGAGCGGAGGGCGAACTCCTCCATGTCGAGGCGGCTGACGCCCCACTTCTCGGCGATCAGCTGGGCGCCGTGGAACTGGTTGACCGGCGCGTCGCCGTACCGGGCGCGCCAGCCCTCGCTGCCGGCGTACGGGCCGTCCGTCAGGCCGAGCGGTTCGGCGGCCTGACGGGAGGCGAAGGCGATCGGGATCTGCGTCATGCTCTGGGTGCCGCCCGCGACGACCAGGTCCTGGGTGCCGGAGAGGACGCCCTGGGCGGCGAAGTGCACGGCCTGCTGGGAGGAGCCGCACTGACGGTCGACGGTGACGCCGGGGACCTCCTCGGGCAGTCCGGCCGCCAGCCAGCAGGTGCGGGCGATGTCGCCGGCCTGCGGCCCGACGGTGTCGAGGCAGCCGAAGACCACGTCCTCGACGGCCGCCGGGTCGATTCCGGCCCGTTCGACGAGGGCCCCGAGCACGTGGGCACCGAGGTCGGCGGGGTGGACTCCGCCCATTCCCCCCTTGCGCCGGCCGACCGGGGTGCGTACCGCTTCGACGATGTATGCCTCGGCCATGACTGCTGCTCCTTGGTGGTTTACCGGAGGTGGTCTAGGTGTCCAGTGCGATGCCGTCCAGGACCATCGAGAGGTACTGGCGGGCGATCTCCTCGGGGCTGTGCTGTCCGCCGGGCCGGTACCAGGACGCCGCGACCCAGACGGTGTCGCGGACGAAGCGGTAGGTGAGGCGGATGTCGAGGTCGGCGCGGAAGGTCCGGTCGGCGACGCCGCGTTCCAGCGTGCCGAGCCAGGCCTTCTCGAACTTCTGCTGGGAGTCGACGAGGTAATGGAAGCGCGGCTGGGCGGCCAGGTGCTTGGACTCCTTCTGGTAGATGGCGACAGCGGCACGGTGCCGGTCGATCTCCCGGAAGGACTCGGTGACGAGGGCCTCGATCGTCTCCCGGGGGCCGAGTCCGGCGGCGAGCACCGCGTCGTACCCCTCCCAGAGTTCGGTGAGGAAGGTCGAGAGGATCTCGTCGATCATCGATTCCTTGGAGTCGAAGTGGTAGTAGAGGCTGCCCGCGAGCATCCCGGCCTCGTCCGCGATCCTGCGGACGGTGGTGGCGTTGTAGCCCTGCGCGGCGAACACCTCGGCGGCGGTGTCGAGCAGTTCGCGGCGGCGCTCGGGCGAGGGGGTCACCTGGGGCTTCTTCTTGGTAGGCACCCGCCCATTCTCCGCCCGCTGGACGGCCGCGCGGATGCCCTGCCGGATGCCCTGCCGGATGCCCCCGCGGACGCGGCGGCAGGTGCCCGCTCAGGCATGCTGACTGCTGACCGCGACGACTTCTCCCGTCATGTACGAGGAATAGCCGCTGGCCAGGAAGACGATGACGTTGGCGACCTCCCACGGCTCCGCGTAACGGCCGAAGGCCTCCTTCCCGGTCAGTTCGTCGAGGAGTTCCGCGGAGGTGACCTTCACCAGATGCGGGTGCATGGCGAGGCTGGGGGCGACGGCGTTGACGCGTACGCCGTACTCGGCGGCCTCGACCGCGGCGCACCGGGTGAGGGCCATGACACCCGCCTTGGCGGCGGCGTAGTGGGCCTGGCCGATCTGTGCGCGCCAGCCGACGACGGAGGCGTTGTTGACCACGATGCCGCCGTGCCCCGCCGCCCTGAATGAGCGCAGAGCGGCCCGGGTGCACCGGAAGGTTCCGTTCAGGGTGACGTCGAGGACCTTGGTCCACTGTTCGTCGGTCATCTCGGTGAGTTCCGCGGTGCCGCCGAGGCCCGCGTTGTTGACGACGATGTCGAGACCGCCGTGGGCCTGTTCGGCGCACGCGAAGAGCGTCCGGACCTGGGTCTCGTCGGTGACGTCGCAGGGCAGGGCGGCAACACGGTCGGCGCCGAACTCCTCGGCGAGAGCCCGCTCGGTCTCCTTCAGCCGCCGGGCATGCGCGTCGCCGATGACGACACGGGCTCCTTCCTCAAGAAACTTGCGGGCGGTGGCTCCGCCGATTCCGGCGCCCGCGGCCGCGGTGACGACGGCGCCGCGGCCGGCCAGCAGCCCGTGTCCGGGTACGTACTGCGGTGCACTCATGCCCATGCCTCCTCGGTCCCGGCCCACGGATCCTCGACGGTGCTCGTGCCCGTACGTTAATCTACCAAACACTTGTTAGGGAAGGATGAGCCGATGCCCGCTGCCCACGACGCCTCCGCCGGCCACTCCCAGGACGACCCCGTGCTGTACGAGCGCCGGGGCCCGGTCGCCTGCGTCACGCTGAACCGCCCCCGCTACCGCAACGCCCAGAACTCGGCGATGACCTACGCCCTGGACGCCGCGTTCTACCGGGCCGCCGAGGACTCCGAGATCAAGGTGGTCGTCCTCGCGGGCGCCGGGGAGCACTTCTCGGCGGGCCACGACATCGGCACGCCCGGACGCGACGCCCATCTGCCCTTCGAGCGCAGGGCCGGCCTGTGGTGGGACCACTCCGACAAGGCCGGCGCGGAGAGCCGCTTCGCCCGCGAGTCGGAGGTCTACCTCGGCATGTGCAGGCGCTGGCGCGAGCTGCCGAAGCCGGTCATCGCCTCCGTGCAGGGGGCATGTGTGGCCGGCGGGCTGATGCTCGCCTGGATCTGCGATCTGATCGTGGCGAGCGAGGACGCCTTCTTCGCCGATCCGGTGGTCCGGATGGGCATCCCCGGCGTCGAGTACTTCGCGCACCCGTGGGTGATGCCGCCCCGGATCGCGAAGGAGTTCCTGTTCACCGGCGACCGGATGAGCGCCCGTCGGGCGTACGAGGTCGGCATGGTGAACACGGTGGTGGAGCGCGGCGAACTCGCCGGATCCACCCATGAGCTGGCGTTGCGGATCGCCCGGATGCCGCGGCTGGGGCTGGCCCTGACCAAGCGCGCCGTCAACCAGGCCGAGGACCTTCAGGGGCTGCACACCGGCCTGGACTCGGTCTTCGGGCTGCACCACCTCGCCCACGCGCACAACGCGGAGACGGCGGCGGACCCGCTCGGCGGCATGGACATCGCCTCGATGAAGAAGGCGGGTGCGTGATGGATCTGTCATGCACGGCCGAGGAGGAGTCGTTCCGGGCCGAGGCACGCCGGTGGCTGCGGTCCAACGTGCCAGCCGGGCCGCTGCCGTCCCTGGAGACCGCCGAGGGATTCGCCGCGCACCGGGAGTGGGAGGCGCGGCTGCACGCCGACCGCTGGTCGGTCGTCTCCTGGCCGCGCGAGTACGGCGGCCGGGGCGTCGACATCTTCGGGTGGCTGGCGTTCGAGGAGGAGTACTACGCGGCGGGCGGCCCCGGCCGGGTCTCGCAGAACGGCATCAACCTCCTCGCCCCGACACTCTTCGACCACGCCACGGACGAGCAGCGGGCCCGGGTCCTGCCGCCGATGGCGAGCGGCGAGGTGATCTGGGCACAGGCCTGGTCCGAGCCGGAGTCGGGCTCGGACCTGGCGTCGCTGCGCTCGCGGGCGGTGCGCACGGACGGCGGCTGGCTGCTGTCGGGGCAGAAGACCTGGTCCTCGCGGGCCGCGTTCGCCGACCGGGCGTTCGGCATCTTCCGTACGGACCCGGGAGCCGCGAAGCCGCACCACGGGCTGACGTATCTGATGTTCGACCTGTCGGCACCGGGGGTGTCGGTCCGGCCGGTCGGGCGGCTCGACGGCAAGCCCGCCTTCGCGGAGCTGTTCCTGGACGAGGTGTTCGTACCGGACGAGGACGTGATCGGGGAACCCGGCCAGGGCTGGCGTATCGCCATGTCGACAACGGGCAACGAGCGCGGGCTGACGCTCCGCTCCCCCGGCCGCTTCCTGGCCGCGGCGGACCGGCTGGCCGGGCTGTGGCGCGCCCACGGCGACCCGTCGGACACGGCACTGCGCGACCGGGTGGCGGACGCGGTGATCGGGGCGCACGCGTACCAGCTCTTCACCTGCGCCAACGCGTCACGGTTCGCGGCGGGGACGGCCATCGGCGCCGAGTCGAGTCTCAACAAGGTCTTCTGGTCCGAGTACGACATCGCGCTGCACGAGACGGCGCTCGATCTGCTGGGCGCGGACGGTGAACTCGCCCACGGGGAGTGGGCCGAGGGGTACGTCTTCTCCCTCGCGGGCCCCATCTACGCCGGCACGAACGAGATCCAGCGCGACATCATCGCCGAACGGCTGCTCGGCCTGCCGAAGGGACGGCGCTGATGCGTTTCCTCCTGGACGAGGAGCAGCGGGAGTTCGCCCGCTCACTGGACGCGATGCTGACGGCCGCGGACACCCCTGCCGCGGTACGCGCCTGGGCCGTCGGGGACCACGGAGCGGGCAGGGATCTGTGGACGCGGCTGGCGCGGGCGGGGGTGTTCGCTCTCGCGGTACCGGAGGCGTACGAGGGCGTCGGGCCGCTTCCGGTCGAAATCGCGGTCGCCTTCACCGAGTTGGGGCGGCACGCGGTCCCGGGGCCGGTGGTGGAGACGGTCGCGGCCGGGGTGCTGCTGGGGGGTGTGGGCGGTGCGGCGGCGAAGGAGTGGCTGCCGCGGCTGGCATCGGGCGCGGCCTCGGCGACGCTCCGGATGGACGGGTACGGGCCGTATGCGCTGGACGCGGATGCCGTGGACGCCGTGTTCACGGTGGCCGGTGGCGAACTGCGGCTCGCGTCCGGGCCCGGCGCGCTCAGCCTGTCGTCCGACCCGGCCCGGCGGCTGTGGCGCCCCGAGCCGGGCGGGGAGCTGCTGATGTCCGGGCCCCGGGTGGCCGGGGCGGCGGCGCGGGCCGCTCGGTGGGCGGCGTTCGCGACGGCCGCGCAGGCGCTCGGCGTGGGCGAGGCGCTGCTGCGGGCCACGGTCGGGTACGTGAAGCAGCGCACCCAGTTCGGTACGGCCATCGGCTCCTTCCAGGCGGTGAAGCACCGGCTCGCGGACGTACTGATCGGGCTGGAGTTCGCCCGGCCGCTGCTGTACGGGGCGGCCCTCGCGCTCGCCGGGGAGGCGCCGGACGCCGATGCGCGGGTGGCGGCGGCGAAGGTGACGGCCGGTGAGGCGGGGTACGCGGCGGCGCGGGCGGCGCTCCAGTTGCACGGCGCGGTGGGGTACACGGAGGAGCTCGATCTGGCGCTCTGGCTGCGGAAGGCGCGTCCGCTGCGGGACGCGTGGGGGACGCCGGGGGCCTGCCGGGCGCGGGTGCTGGCACCGGCCGGCCCGGGGGCCCCTCCCCTGCCCCTGGGTTCATGGGAGGAGCTTGAGAACGGCCGGGGTCAGGTCTCGTACGGAGCGCTGTAGTCCGGGGCCCGGTGGATCGTGCGCAACGGCTTTCCGGGCCGCCACACCTGTACCACCAGCTCCTCGGACTCCAGGGTGGTGCGCACCACTTCCTGGAGTTCCGCGCGGAAGAGCTGGAACGGCTCCGGCGGCTTCGCCTCCTCGACGAAGCGGGCCAGGGTCCCGGGGTCGGTCACCTCCACCGCGCGGCCGGAGACCCGGACGTCGCCGTCCGCCATCTCGGCGTCGGGTCCCGGGTTGGCCTGCACCGCGAACCGCGGGTCGCGCAGCAGGTCCAGCGCCTTGCGCGAGTTCGGCATCATGCCGAGCAACAGCTCACCGAACCGGATGTCCACCTCCAGGCCGGTCACCCGAGGCGACCCGTCCTTGCGCAGGGTCGCCAGGACTTGGTGCCTGTACTGCCCGAAACGGGCCTGGACGGCATCGGCGAAGGCAGGCTGCGCCGACCGGAACTCTTTCCACGAACTCGATGTCATGAGGCCATGGAACCCCGGAAACCCGACATCTTCTGTCGGGATTTCCGGAGCGTCCGCCAGACCATCTTCTGTCGGGTTTCCGGAGCGTCCGCCCGACGGCTCATCCTCGGGACAGAGTGACCACCAGGGCCCACCCCAGGGTCCGGAGCACCCCCGGCGATTCGCCCTGCGCCAGCACCGCGTCGTAGCGGTCGAGTCCGATGCCCGGGCCGTCGAGCACCGCACCGTCCTCCAGCGCGAGGGCCAGGACCGCCCCGCCCCGGGGCGCCGACAGCCGGACGGTGCCGCGCACCACCGCGACCTCCGCGCTCGTGCGCGCCCTGCGGTACATCACGTTGGCATTCACGACCGGGCCGCCGAGCAGCCTGCCGTACGTCTCCAGGTCACCGGGGAAGTCGTGCGGCCAGTACGGCTCGTCGACGATGTGGTGCTCGCCGCCCACCAGGAGGTCCATCCCGGCACCCTCGACCACGGTCAGCGTGCGGTCGACCCCGGGGAACGCGGAGAACGGCCCGTCCCGGGACACATCGGCGAGGCTGACCCGCCAGTCGAAGGCGTCCAGCGGCGCCCCTTCGGGGAACGCCGCGATCTCCCGGGTGACTCCCCCGCCGTTCTTCCAGGGCGTGGCCGTCCGGTCGGCCGCCCGCAGCACCCGGGCCGTCACCGGACGATCCCCCGGTCCCGGGCCGCGGCCAGCCACTGCGGGAATTCGGCGACCAGCCGGTCGTACAGCTCGGCGTCCGGGACCGTGCGCGGGTCGGGCCCGGCGTGGAAGAAGCCGGCGTTGTCGACGGGGCGCTTGGCGGGTACGGCCAGTTCGTCGAGCCTGCGCAGGAAGTCGAACTGCGTACTGCGCTTGTTGCCGAAGCCGACGAACTGCCAGAACAGCGGCAGCCTTGCCGCCTTGCAGAGGTAGCGTTCCGCGGCGTGCTTGCTGATCGGGCCGCCGTCCGTCTGGAAGACGACGAGCGCGGGGGCGGTCGAGCCGCTGTCGAGGTAGTGGTCGATGACCGCGTCCATGGCCAGGTGGTAGCTGGTCTTCCCCATGTGTCCGAGGCCCGCCACGATCTCGTCGACCCGGCCGCGATGGTTGTCCAGGGCTATCTCGGTGACGGCGTCGATGCCGGTGGAGAAGAAGACGACGGGTACGCGGCCGTCGTCGTCCAGGTGCGCCGAGAGGCCCAGTACCCGGTCGGCCAGGGCCTGGACACTGCCGTCCTTGTAGTACTCCCTCATGGAGCCGGAGTAGTCGAGCACCAGATAGACCGCGGCCCGCTCGCCGCTCATGCCGCGCCTGGTCAGCGAGACCGACGCGCTCTTGTAGAGACTCACCAGCGCGGGTGCGGTCTCCTCGATCTTGCGGAGGCTGATGGCCGGACCTGTTGCGGCGCACGAGCCGGCCATGCGGATGCTCCGATCCTCGATGTGTCAGAACCACGAGCGTAAGGCACCCGCATGGGCCCCGGGCCGCGGTGTTCGTTATCTTGATCGCCGCCGTCCCCACCGGCCGCTCGTACCCGCCCACCGTGAAGGAGCCCGCCGTGGACGCCGCAGCCACCACCTGCTACCGCCATCCGTCGTACGAGACATATGTGAGCTGCACCCGCTGCGAACGCTTCATCTGCCCCGACTGTATGCGTGAGGCCGCCGTCGGCCACCACTGCGTGGACTGTGTGAAGGAGGGGCAGCGTTCGGTCCGGCAGGCGCGCACGGCGTTCGGCGGCACGGTGCCCAGGACCGCGGTACCGCTCGTCACGTACGTGCTGATGGGTCTCAACGTCCTGGCGTATCTGGGCGAGTTGGTCCGGCCCGGAATCGTCGACCGGTTCGCGATGCTCGGCGCGGGACTGAACGGCCCCGACGGGGGCCAGTACGTCTACCAGGCGGGAAACTTCCCCGGCTTCGACGCGATCGGTGTGGTGGACGGTGAGTGGTACCGGCTGCTGACCGGCGCCTTCCTGCATCTTCCGCCGGGCGGATCGTCCTTCGGCTCGCTGCCGTTCGGAGTGCTGCACATCCTCTTCAACATGTATGCGCTGTGGAACCTCGGCCGCGTCGTCGAGGAGCAGCTGGGCCGGGTCCGGTACCTCGCGCTGTATCTGCTGTCCGCGCTGGGCGGTTCGGTCCTGGTGTATCTGATCGCGCCGTCCGACAGCACAGTGGGTGCGTCCGGTGCGGTCTTCGGTCTCGGCGCGGCCTTCTACATCATCAACCGGCGCCTGGGCCGGGACATGCGGGCGGTGAACCGGTTCATGGCGGGGTTCCTGCTCTGGATGCTGATCTCGGCCGGATTCGCCTCGTGGCAGGGCCACTTGGGCGGACTGCTGACGGGCGGCGCCGTCACGCTCGTGTACGCGTACGCCCCGGCGAAGCGGCGTAGCCTCGCGCAATGTGCCGCGTGCGGTGTGCTGCTGGTGGCGCTGGTCGCCCTGGTGGTCCTCAAGACGTCGCAGCTGACCGGCGGCGGAGCGGCTTGAGCGGTCCGTCAACGCCCCTCTACCGTGGGCCACTTCTGGAATGATGTGGCCGGGGACGAGAGGGCTGGGGGCGCGTGTGGAGCGGGAACAGGGCGAGGCTGCGGCGGGACGGCGGCGCGCGCTGCTGATCGGGGTGAAGGACACCCCGTATCTGGCCAAGAACCCTGATCTCGCGGTCCGGTACCGCCCGCTCGACTTCGTCGAACGCGATGTGTCGCTGATCGCCACCGCGTTGAGGCAGTCCGACTACTCGGTCGTCGTGGAGCACGAGGACACCGGTCTCAACCCGGTCTTCGGTGCGGTCTGCGACTTCCTGGGGTCCTGCGAACCGGGCGACACGGCATTCCTCTACGTCTCCTGCCACGGCGAGACCCTCGACGGCAAGGACCATCTGGTCCTGGCCGACGCCCAGCCCGGACCGGAGCTCCCGGACGGCAGCCGCGGTCTCCTCCCCCGCAGCCTGCTCCGGGCCGACGAGAGCGGGCTGCTGAGCTCTCTGCCCGCCGGGGTCACCGCCGTCGTCTGCCTCGACATCTGCCGTACGACCGGCGCGGCGGTGCCCGCGCAGACGGCGGGCGGGTGGAGTTCGGGCAGCCACGACGCCTACTGGCTCTACAGCTGCGGCGCCGGACAACGGGCCTACGCGGACCGGGTGGAGGGCAGCTGGTTCGCCCGGGCACTGGCCGGCGCGCTGTCCTCCACGAACCCGCCGACGACGTTCCTCGACGTGGCCCGGCACACGGAGACCGAGCTGCGCCGGACCGCGGACCAGCACCCGCAGGCCGAGCCCCCGAGGGTCGAGACCCGGCTGCCCATCCCGCCGTCCGGCGCCGCGCAGTCCGACCCGGTTCTCTGCGAGGGTTCGCGGCAGACCCTGCACTGGACCCGGACGATCCGCGAGTCCGGGCTGTGGGCGCACACCTCGGGCACCGGGGCCGCCCACGACCGGGTCAAGGACAAGCTGACCGAGCTGGTGCACTGTGTGGTCGACAGCTGCGCGGGATTCGGCGCCCACCGCGACGACCCCTGGTCCGACCCGCTCTACCCGGCGCGCGTCGAGGCCCGGCTCACCTCCCTGGTGGCACGGGCGCAACTGCGGCACGGGGACCGGCTGACCCCCGCCGAGACGGGGTGTCTGCTGGCCGCGGCCGTCGTCCACGAGGGTGTCGTCGCCATCGCCCTGGACGAACTGCGCGGGCTCCTGCCCGAAGAGTTCGATCCGGGCCCGCGCCGCCGTACCGAGGCGGCCGGTGACCACCGGCGGCTGGTGCGTGACGCCGCCCGTGATGTCTGCCGCGCCCATTCCATGGTGCTGCGGACGGCCGAGACGCTGCGGGGGCGCGGGCCCCGGCTCCGGTCCGCCACGACCGCCGCGGACCACTGGCTGCGCCACCGGTTCATCGCCGACTGGGACCGGCTGTGGGAACGGACCGGGGACTACGGTCTCGTCGACCGGCTCATCGGGATGACGGTCGCGGCGATCGAGGCGGCGGCTGAGACCCCCCTCGCGGGGACGGTCACGGCGGAGACCAGACAGGAGATCGACAGCAAGGTCCGCCAGGTCCTCGGCCATCTCACGGTCAAACCCGGCCGGAGCCCCCGGATCAATCTGGACCACGCGGACGACACCTGGGACGAGAACTGGCGGCCGGTCCCCGGCAACCGGCTCCGCGGGCTGCAACTGGCCCGGCTGCTGTGGACGGCGGGGCTGCTCGCCGCGGATCCGCGCAGGCTCTCCAGCGTGCTCGTCGACCACCTGGGCGCGCACGATCCCCTGCTGCCCACCGAGGTCGTAAAGGCGCTCGGCACCGGTTTCGACTACGAGGAGGAGGACGAGGGCCGCACCGCCGACACCTACGGTCTCACCGTCTGGTTCCGGTGCCCGCACCCGGCGCTGCACGCCGCGGTGGAGGAGCTCGCCCTCGACGCCGACGCCACCGTACAGGCGTTTCGCGGCGACATCGGATCGCAACCGCTGCTGCGCGGACTGCCCGACCAGGTGACGGCACAGCAGTTGCGGGCTCTGCCGGGGCGCTACCAGGAGCCGCTGGAACGGTTCCGCCTCGCGGAGGACGAGATCCGGCCGCTGCTGATGGGCACCCAGCTGTACGGGGACCGGATGCTGGCGGTCCGGGAGCTGTACCAGAACGCGCTGGACGCCTGCCGGTACCGCGACATGCGACGGCAGTACGGTCTCACCCGGACTTCGTGGGACGGCGAGATGACCGCCGCGCAGGGCTGGGAGGGCGAGATCACGTTCACTCAGGGCTGGGACGACGACCGTCCGTACATCGAGTGCCTGGACACGGGTGCGGGCATGACCCGTTCCAAGCTCACCTCGATGTTCGCGCGGGCCGGCAAGCGGTACGAGCAGGACCCGGACTTCGTCCTGGAGCGACGCAACTGGCGGCGCCACGGCATTGCCGACCGGGCCATGAACTCCCGTTTCGGCATCGGGGTGTTCAGCTATTTCATGCTCGCCGAGGAGGTCGTCGTCTGGACGCACGCGGTGGACTCCTTCGGACGGCCGGGCAAGGAGAAGCCGCTGCGGGCGGACATCCAGTCCGGTTCCGGTCTGCTCCAGATCAACCGCTCGGACGACCCGCTGGTCCCGGCGAACGGCGGCACCCGGGTCCGGCTCTATCTGGCCGAGCCCCGCGAGGGCGAGAAGCGGCCCTCCCTGGTGGAGACCTTGCACTCGCTGCTGTGGGTGACCGAGCACCGGGTGACGGCGAAGGAGCTGACCGAGGACGGGAAGCCGGCCCGCAGTCTCGGCTGGGATCCCGGCCGCCTGGCGCACCGGGACGGCTGGCACGGCAGCCCGCTGCTGGTCCGGGGGCGCGAGAGCACGGAGGCGTTCGCCTGGCTGGTGCAGGGGCCGGGACAGCTGCTGCTGGACGGAGTGGTGGTGCGGGACGCCCCGGCCGTCGAGGGGCGGGTGATCAATCTGTGCGAGCGGCACAGTCCGGTGCCCAGCGTGGACCGCAATCAACTGCTGTCGTACGACGAGGACCTGGTACTGGAGGAGTTACTGGCCGGGGTCGCGGACGCGGTGGCCGACTGCGAGGAAGTGTCGATGCGGTGGCTGTGGAAGCTGGCCGCCGACGCGCCCCGCGTCGCCATCGCCGTACTCGACGGGCTGCCCCGGGGCGCGACGGCCGTACTGAACTCCGAGGAGGGCGAGCGGCTGGTGCCGGGGAGGCTGCCGCTCGCCACTGCGGGCTGCTTCCCCTTCGACGAGAGCGCCGTGCGCAACACCTACAGCGGTGCGCGGCTCGACTCCGAACGTCCCCACGAGAACGTGCTGTTCAGGGACTGGCAGTTCACTCGTCTGGGCATCTTCGCGTCCCAGGAGCACTTCGCTCCGGCGAGCTACCCCAGGCACAACAGTCTTGATGCCCTGCTCTTCCAGAAGGAAATGCCTCCACCGTGGGTGTCGGTGCTCCATGCGAGTGCCCGGGCCCAGGTGCCGGTGCGCGAGGCGCTGAAGGCATTGCGCCGCTATGCCGTCACGGGGGTCGAGGTCCCGGCCGTGGACGACCTGAGGCAGTTGGGGGACCGCGGGGTGGGGCAGCCTGCCGCCGACCTCTACGCCGGCTATGCGTCCGTGGCAAGGCAATTGCACCCCTCTGAGGTGACGACCTTCCTGTTCTTCCGGCAGCAGTCCGAGACGCTGCGCAGATCGAAGCCGCCTGCGGTGCATGCCCCGATCCTGGCGGTGTCGGCACTCCACGACCTCCCCCTGGGCGCGGTGGCGGATCTGCTCCAGGAGCTGTCCCACCTCGACCCCACGCTGCCGAAGCCTCCCGAAATCGACTCGGTGCTCGCCCAGGAGCGCGTGACCAAGGACGAGGTCTGCCGCATCGCGATCGATGGGGGCCTCCCTCCCACCCCCTGGCTGAAGCCGACGGGCTGGCTGCCCGGGGAAGTGGGGCCCGTGGACCTGCTGAGCCGCGCGGAGCCTCCGTTGGCTCTCGGCGAACTCGCCCGTCGTATCGAGCAGTTCACCGCGTTGGGTTTCTCCCTCGTCCGCACACCGACCGCCGCCGCGCTCGAATCCGGTGTGCTCCCGCCCGACCAGCACCTCCTGCTGTCGGCGGAGTTCGACCGCACACCGCCGTGGCGCGAGGGAGCGCTTCCGCTGCATCATCTGCTGAGGGCGACCTCGGAACTCGGAGTCCCCCTGGGAGAGGTGGTCCGACGGGTCAACGTCGCGACTCCGGTCACCGGTGCCCTTGCCCAGGACATTCCCGAAGAGGTGGCCGACTGGATCGTCCCGTACCCGCTCGCCGTCCTGCTGTTCAACGGGCAGTCGGGATCGGCCGCACCCGCGCTGAGGCCGTGGGAGCTGGTCGGCGTCTTTCTCCAGCGGAGCAGAGACCTGACGGAACTCCGCAAGGCGATCAGCGCCCTGGACGCCTTGGGAGCGATCGACTGGAGAGGGACCGACAGGGTCGCCCTGGAGCGGCAGGTATCCACCCGCAGCGGTCTCCTGGTCCCCTATTCGGCGGCCAACACCATTTCCAACTCCGATTATTACATCAGCGTCGGGGGCGACTTCGACGAGGACGGCGTCAGCCTGGCCTATGCCCTGGCCCTTTCGGTCCAGCAGGACAGCGAACTCGGGACGATGGTGGACCTGCTGAACGGAGTGCGCACGGATCTGCCTCTGAAGGTCGAACCGCTCCCGCCGAGCGCCCGTGGGCTGCTCGCCACCGCCAGCGACGTACGCAGTCTGGTTTCCGGAGCGGTCGACTCCCATGCCACCCGGTTCCGTGACCGGCTGACCGTTCCGGCCCTGCTGAGGCATGCGGAGGACAGCCTCTGCTCGCTGGGAGCGTCCGTCCGCCGTCTGCGTACCTTCGCCCCACTGGGCGCGCCAACCCCGCCGGGCGACCCGGCCGACCCCGGCGTGCTGGACCTGGACGACTTCACGCCGGACCGGTTCGACCACGCCGCCTTCGACAAGGGGCTCCTCGGCCCCGGCGTCCTCGGACCGCTCGAACTCGTCCTGGTGGCAGGCAGGTTCGGCTGGGACCTCGGCCGGACGTACGCGCGCTACGCGCCCCTGCGCTGCCTGGGTCTCAAAGTCACCGTCCGCGCACCCGACTCCCGCGAGGCGTCCCTGTCGCCGGACTGGCGCGACGTCCTCCTCCTCACCTCCCAGCTCACCGGCCGTCTGCCGGCCCTGACCGGCGAGGTCTCCCGGGACCACATCGCCCTGTGCGCGGAGGAGACCGATCTCGACGAGGCCGGGGTCGTCGGGCGCCTGCGGCAGTACGCCGGCCTCTTCGGCCTCGGCCTGCCGGCTCCCGCACCGACCGTCGAAGAGAGTCAGTGATCCCATGGAATACAACGCCGCCGTCACCCGGTCCGAAGTACTCACCTTCGCGTGGACACTGCGCGAGTCGGGCGGCCGTGCGCTCTACACGGCGACGGGCACCTGCGTCCAGTGCGGCTGCCCGATGACCCGGACCTTCCCCTTCGTCCAGCCACCGGTCCCGAAGGGGGGCGGTTTCCTGGGCCGCCGTGAGGACCCGGGGCCGGGGACGTGGCACACCACCTGCCGCTGCGCGTCGCTCCACATGCCCCGGCCGGCGAACGAGCCGCACGGCTGCGGGGCACTGCTGACGCTCGCCCCGCCGCCCGCCGGGCTGGTCGCGCAGGCCGGGCCGACATCATGACGGACTTCACCCCGCAACAGGTGCGGGACGCCGAACGGCGGCTGGACGCCCTCGCGGATCCGCACGAGCAGCTCCGGCTCGCCGTGCAGCAGGCCGAGGGCTACCGCAACTTCCTGTCCTCGCTGACCGCGGTACTGACCGCGGTCTTCGTCCTCAAGGGACAGGAGGATCTCAGCAAGCTGGCCGCCGGCCCCCGCTGGACGGTCATCGCCCTGCTGATCACGGGCTTCGTGGCGCTCGTCGCCGCGTCCTGGCTGAGCGTCGTCGCCGTGCACGACCGGCCCGGCCGGGAGATCGTCGGTGAGCCGGAGCGGCTGCTGCGCGACGAGGTGCGGCGTACGCGCCGGATCTGGCGGCTGGTCGAGTGGGCGCGGTGGCTGGCGCCGGCCGGGGTACTGGGGGTGGCGGCGGCGGTGATCGTCACCTGGGTCGCCCCGGCCGCATAGCGGGGCCGGGGCCGGGACAGGGAGCAGACCGGTCCCGGACGCGCCACGGCGCCTGCCGAGGTCGTCCGGTCGGGGACGGGCAGGCGCCGCGTTCAGTTCCGTACGCCGTTGTACGGGACGTCCTGTGTGCCGTGGAATCAGACCGCCAGGGCGCGGTCCGTCGGGCGGATCGGGGCCGGCAGGGCGCTGGCTCCGGTCAGGAAGCGGTCCACGCCGCGCGCCGCGGAGCGGCCCTCGGCGATGGCCCACACGATGAGGGACTGGCCGCGGCCCGCGTCACCGGCGACGAAGACTCCGTCGATGTTGGTGGCGTAGTCCGCGTCACGTGCGACGTTGCCGCGCTCGTCGAGCTCCAGGCCGAACTGCTGGACCAGGCCGTTGGACTGGTCGGTGCCCGTGAAGCCCATGGCCAGGGTGACCAGCTGAGCGGGGATCCTCCGCTCGGTGCCGGGCTTCTGCGCCGGCTTGCCGTCCTTGAACTCCACCTCGATCAGGTGCAGGGCCTGGACGTTGCCGACGGTCTGCCCCTCCTCGGGAGCGGAGCCCTCGAAGTGGGTGGTGGAGACGGAGTACACCCGCTCGCCGCCCTCCTCGTGCGCGGAGGTGACCTTGTAGAGCATCGGGAAGGTCGGCCAGGGCTGGTTGGCGTTCCGGTCCTCGCCCGGCCGGGGCATGATCTCCAGCTGGGTGACCGAGAGCGCGCCCTGGCGGTGGGCGGTGCCGACGCAGTCGGCACCGGTGTCGCCGCCGCCGATGACGACGACGTGCTTGCCCTCGGCGGTGATCGGGGAGACCGTCAGATCGCCCTCCTGCACCTTGTTGGCGAGCGGGAGGTACTCCATGGCGAAGTGCACGCCGTTCAGCTCACGGCCCGGGACGGGCAGATCGCGGGAGACGGTGGCACCGGCGGCGATGACGACCGCGTCGTAGCGGCGGCGGAGCTCGGCGGCGTCGATGTCCCTGCCGATCTCCATCTCCGTACGGAACTTGGTGCCTTCCGCGCGCATCTGCTCGATGCGGCGGTTGATGTGCGCCTTCTCCATCTTGAACTCGGGGATGCCGTACCGGAGAAGTCCCCCGATGCGGTCCGCGCGCTCGAAGACGGCGACCGTGTGGCCGGCCCGGGTCAGCTGCTGGGCCGCGGCGAGACCCGCCGGGCCCGAGCCGATGACGGCCACGGTCTTGCCGGAGAGCCGCTCGGGCGGCTGCGGGGTGACGTCGCCGTTGTCCCACGCCTTGTCGATGACGGAGACTTCGACGTTCTTGATGGTGACGGCCGGCTGGTTGATGCCGAGTACGCACGCCGACTCGCAGGGGGCCGGGCAGAGCCGCCCGGTGAACTCCGGGAAGTTGTTCGTGGCGTGCAGGCGCTCGGACGCGGCCGTCCAGTCCTCGCGGTAGGCGTAGTCGTTCCACTCGGGGATGAGGTTTCCGAGCGGGCAGCCGTTGTGGCAGAACGGGATGCCGCAGTCCATGCAGCGGCCCGCCTGCTTGCTGATGATCGGGAGCAGCGAGCCCGGAACGTAGACCTCGTTCCAGTCCTTGACGCGCTCGCCCACGGGGCGGGTCTCGGCGACCTCGCGCCCGGTGGTCAGGAAGCCCTTGGGGTCAGCCATGGGTCGCCGCCTCCATCATCTTCTCGGTGGTCTCCTGTTCGGAGAGACCGGCGAGCTCAGCGGCATCCTTGGCGGCGAGCACTGCCTTGTACGTGGACGGGATGATCTTGCTGAAGCGGGAGACACCGCCGTCGGCGCTGTCCCACTCGGCAAGCAGCTTCTCGGCGACCGTGGAGCCGGTCTCCTCCTGGTGGCGGCGCACCACGTCGTGCAGCCACTGCTTGTCGGTGTCGGAGAGTTCCTCGATCGCGCCGAGGTTGCCGACGTTGACGTTGTCGCGGTCCAGGTCGACGACGTACGCGACGCCGCCCGACATGCCCGCGGCGAAGTTGCGTCCGGTCTCGCCGAGGACGACGGCATGACCACCGGTCATGTACTCGCAGCCGTGGTCGCCCACGCCTTCCGAGACGACCGTCGCACCGGAGTTGCGGACGCAGAACCGCTCACCGGTCCGGCCGCGCAGGAACAGTTCGCCGCCGGTGGCGCCGTAGGCGATGGTGTTGCCCGCGATGGTGGAGTACTCGGCGAGGTGGTCGGCGCCGCGGTCCGGGCGGACGATGACACGGCCGCCGGAGAGGCCCTTGCCGACGTAGTCGTTGGCGTCGCCCTCCAGGCGCAGCGTCACTCCGCTCGGCACGAAGGCGCCGAAGGACTGGCCGGCGGAGCCGGTGAACGTGACGTCGATGGTGTCCTGCGGCAGACCGGCGCCGCCGAACTTCTTCGTCACCTCGTGGCCGAGCATGGTGCCGACGGTCCGGTTGATGTTCCGGATCGCGATCTGGGCCCGGACCGGCTGGGCGGCCTCGGCGCTCTCCGCGTCCAGGGCGTCGGCGGCGAGCTTGATCAGCTCGTTGTCGAGGGCCTTGGCGAGACCGTGGTCCTGCTCGACCAGCTGGTGCCGGACCGCACCCTCGGGCAGCTCGGGGACGTGGAACAGCGGTTCCAGGTCGAGGCCCTGCGCCTTCCAGTGCGTGATCGCCCGGTCGGTGTCGAGCAGCTCGGCGTGGCCGACGGCCTCCTCGATCGTACGGAAACCCAGCTCGGCGAGGAGCTCACGGACCTCCTGGGCGATGAACTCGAAGAAGTTGACGACGTGCTCGGCCTTGCCGGAGAACCGGCTCCGCAGGACCGGGTTCTGGGTGGCGATGCCGACCGGGCAGGTGTCCAGGTGACAGACGCGCATCATGACGCAGCCGGAGACGACGAGCGGCGCGGTCGCGAAACCGAACTCCTCGGCGCCCAGCAGCGCGGCGATCACGACGTCGCGGCCGGTCTTCAGCTGGCCGTCGGTCTGCACGACGATGCGGTCGCGCAGGCCGTTGAGCAGCAGGGTCTGCTGGGTCTCGGCGAGGCCCAGCTCCCAGGGGCCGCCCGCGTGCTTCAGCGAGGTGAGCGGGGAGGCGCCCGTTCCGCCGTCGTGGCCGGAGATCAGGACGACGTCCGCGTGCGCCTTGGAGACACCCGCGGCGACCGTGCCGACACCGACCTCGGAGACCAGCTTCACATGGATGCGGGCCGCCGGGTTGGCGTTCTTGAGGTCGTGGATCAGCTGGGCCAGGTCCTCGATGGAGTAGATGTCGTGGTGCGGCGGCGGCGAGATCAGGCCGACCCCGGGGGTGGAGTGCCGGGTCCTGGCGACCCATGGGTAGACCTTGTGGCCGGGCAGCTGGCCGCCCTCGCCGGGCTTGGCGCCCTGCGCCATCTTGATCTGGATGTCGTCCGCGTTGACCAGGTACTCGCTGGTCACGCCGAAGCGGCCGGAGGCGACCTGCTTGATGGACGAGCGGCGCGCCGGGTCGTAGAGCCGGTCGGCGTCCTCGCCGCCCTCACCGGTGTTGGACTTGCCGCCCAGCTGGTTCATGGCGATGGCGAGGGTCTCGTGCGCCTCGCGGGAGATCGAGCCGTACGACATGGCGCCGGTGGAGAACCGCTTGACGATGTCGGAGACGGACTCGACCTCATCTAGCGGGATCGCCTCGCGGTCGCTCCTGCCGTTCTCATGTGTCTTGAGGGCGAACAGACCACGGAGCGTCATCAGACGCTCGGACTGCTCGTTCACCCGGTCCGTGTACTTCTTGAAGATGTCGTACCGCTTGTTGCGCGTGGCGTGCTGGAGGCGGAAGACCGTCTCCGGGTCGAACAGGTGCGGTTCGCCCTCGCGGCGCCACTGGTACTCGCCGCCGATCTCCAGCGCGCGGTGCGAGGCGGAGATGCCGGACGCCGGGTAGGCCTTGGCATGGCGGGCGGCCACTTCCCGGGCGATGACGTCGAGGCCCGCGCCACCGATCTTGGTGGCCGTGCCGTTGAAGTACTTCGCGACGAAGCCCTCGTCCAGGCCGACGGCCTCGAAGACCTGGGCGCCCCGGTAGGAGGCGACCGTCGAGATGCCCATCTTGGACATGACCTTGAGAACGCCCTTGCCGAGCGCGTAGATCAGGTTCCGGATGGCCTGTTCGGCCTCGATGCCCTCGATGAACGTGCCGGCGCGGACCAGGTCCTCGACGGACTCCATCGCCAGGTACGGGTTGACCGCGGCGGCGCCGTAGCCGATCAGCAGCGCGACGTGGTGGACCTCGCGGACGTCTCCCGCCTCGACCAGCAGCCCCACCTGGGTGCGCTGCTTGGTACGGATGAGGTGGTGGTGGACGGCTGAGGTGAGCAGCAGCGACGGGATCGGGGCGTGCTCGGCGTCGGAGTGCCGGTCGGACAGGACGACGAGGCGGGCGCCGTCCTCTATGGCGGTGTCGACCTCGGCGCGGATCTGCTCGATCCGCTCCGCGAGGGCGTCGCCGCCGCCGCCGACCCGGTAGAGCCCGGAGAGGGTGGCGGCCTTCATGCCCGGCATGTCGCCGTCGGCATTGATGTGTATCAGCTTGGCCAGTTCGTCGTTGTCGATCACCGGGAACGGCAGCGTGACGCTGCGGCACGACGCGGCGGTCGGCTCCAGCAGGTTGCCCTGCGGGCCGACCGTGGAGCGCAGCGAGGTGACGAGCTCTTCGCGGATGGCGTCCAGCGGCGGGTTGGTGACCTGCGCGAACAGCTGGGTGAAGTAGTCGAAGAGCAGCCGGGGGCGCTCGGACAGGGCGGCGATCGGCGAGTCCGTGCCCATGGAGCCGAGCGGCTCGCCGGCCGTGCGGGCCATCGGCGCGAGGATGACGCGGAGCTCTTCCTCGGTGTAGCCGAAGGTCTGCTGGCGGCGGGTGACGGAGGCGTGCGTGTGCACGATGTGCTCCCGCTCGGGGAGGTCCTCCAGCTGGATCTCGCCGCTCTCCAGCCACTCCTCGTACGGCTGCTCGGCGGCGAGGGCGGCCTTGATCTCGTCGTCCTCGATGATGCGGTGCTCGGCGGTGTCGACCAGGAACATCCTGCCGGGCTGGAGGCGGCCCTTGCGGACGACCTTCGCGGGGTCGATGTCCAGGACACCTACCTCGGAGGAGAGCACGACGAGGCCGTCGTCGGTGACCCAGTAGCGGCCGGGGCGCAGACCGTTGCGGTCCAGGACCGCGCCGACCTGGGTGCCGTCGGTGAAGGTGACGCAGGCCGGGCCGTCCCAGGGCTCCATCATCGTGGAGTGGTACTGGTAGAAGGCGCGGCGGGCCGGGTCCATGGAGGTGTGGTTCTCCCACGCCTCGGGGACCATCATCAGCACCGAGTGGGGCAGCGAGCGGCCGCCGAGGTGGAGCAGCTCCAGGACCTCGTCGAAGGAGGCGGAGTCGGAGGCGTCCGGGGTGCAGACGGGGAAGATCCGGTCGAGCTGCTCGCTGCCGCTGTGCCCATGGCCGGCAGAGCCGAACGCGGTGGAGGCGAGCTGGGACTCGCGGGCCTTCATCCAGTTGCGGTTGCCCTTGACCGTGTTGATCTCGCCGTTGTGCGCGACGAAGCGGTACGGGTGGGCGAGCGGCCAGCTCGGGAAGGTGTTCGTGGAGAAGCGCGAGTGGACCAGGGCGACGGCGGTGGCGAAGCGGCGGTCGGAGAGGTCCGGGAAGAACGGCTCCAGCTGCCCCGTGGTGAGCATGCCCTTGTAGACGATCGTGCGGGCGGAGAGCGAGGGGAAGTACACCCCGGCCTCCCGCTCGGCGCGCTTGCGGAGCACGAAGGCCTTGCGGTCGAGCGCGATGCCGGTGCTCTCGCCGTCCGCGACGAAGAGCTGGCGGAACTCGGGCATGGTGGCGCGGGCGCCGTTGCCGAGGATGTCCGGGGTGACCGGGACCTGGCGCCAGCCGAGGACCCTGAGGCCCTCCTCGGCGGAGATCTTCTCCAGCTTCCCGACGGCCTCGGCGGAGTCGTCCGCGGGCAGGAAGGCGATTCCGACGGCGTAGGCACCGGCCTCGGGAAGGCCGAAGGCGACCTCGTCGCGGAGGAAGGTGTCCGGCACCTGGAGGAGGATCCCGGCCCCGTCGCCGGAGTCGGGCTCGGATCCGGTGGCACCGCGGTGTTCGAGGTTGCGCAGTACGGTCAGCGCCTGCTCGACCAGCTCATGGCCGGCCACACCGGTCAGAGTGGCCACGAACCCGACACCGCAGGCGTCGTGCTCGTTACGGGGGTCGTACATCCCCTGCTGGGCGGGGCGACCATCCATGGGCGACCAGGCGTCGGTACGCATCGGCTCTCCCGTCGTCGTCGTGGCATGTTCAGTGCCGAGGGACGACGTTGGCCCTCTGCGATTTTCGTGCGGGTTACATAATGAGGCGCTTCTCAGAAAGCGGATAGTCCGTTCCAACATGCGGACACCGCGTGAGGCGGTGAGGGTGGGTCGCAGTCGGAGGATGGGCGCCCGGGAGAGGGACCGCAGAGAGCAGGCGTCGTTGCCCGCGGTGTCTACGGCTCATGCCCGGCGGAAAAGGAAATGAAACCGCCGGATAATGGCTACTTATGTGCAGCTCTGTATAGAGACCCATTTTACGTGCGGGGATGCCGTTCCGCCCAGAGGCGGTCGCCTAGACGTACATCACACGGATGGCGGACCGGTTACGGGCAAGCGGTCCCCCGCCCGGCCCACCAGGGCTTCTCGTCCGGATCACGCCGGGCCCGCGGGATCCGTCGCCGGGCCCCGATCCGGCGCGATCCTGGCGAAAGCGCCTACGGGACAGTCCTCAGCTTCCGACGGCCACGCCGAACAGTGTGCCCAGGCCGTAGGTGATCGCCGCCGCGGCCCCGCCCAGCAGCAGCTGCCGCAGCCCGCTGTACAGCCAGCTGCGCGCCGTCACCCTGGCCACCACGGCACCGCAGGCGAACAGTCCGGCCAGGGCGAGCAGCACGGCCGGCCACAGCGCACTCGCACCGAGCAGATACGGGAGTACCGGCAGCAGGGCCCCCAGCGCGAACGCGCCGAACGACGACCCGGCGGCGACGAGCGGCGAGGGCAGGTCGCCCGGGTCGATCCCGAGCTCCTCGCGGGCATGGATCTCCAGCGCCTGCTCCGGGTCGCGCGACAGCTGCCGCGCGACCTCGCGGGCGAGGCCGGGCTCGACGCCACGGGACTCGTAGAGCGCGGCGAGCTCCCGCTCCTCGTCCTTGGGATGCTTGCGCAACTCGCGGCGCTCGACGTCGAGTTCGGCCTCGACGAGCTCGCGCTGCGAGGCGACCGAGGTGTATTCGCCGGCCGCCATGGAGAACGCACCGGCGGCCAGGCCCGCCAGACCGGTGATCACGATCGTCTGCTGGGAGACGGAACCACCCGCGACACCGGTCATCAGCGCGAGGTTGGAGACCAGTCCGTCCATGGCACCGAACACCGCCGGGCGCAGCCAGCCGCCGTTCACATCGCGGTGGGTGTGGTTGTCGCGGTGCGCCTCGTGCAGTACGGCGTCGGTCTCGATGATGGACACAGCTCTCCCCTTCTCCGGCAGCGGGTTTCCTGCGCTCCGCCCCCGCTCAACACCCTCGAAAATACGCACGAAAAAGGGCCCCCGCCAGCAAGGCAGGCCGTACTTACCCACCCCTGCGACCAGGTGAGCACGGCCTCGCCCACCGGACCTCGGCCGTCATCCGACTGGCCCTTTTGTGGTGATGACCGGCCTCTGCCGGAGCTCCGCGTGGGACAGATCGAGGAGGTACGAGAACTGGCTCGGCGCGAGCGAAGGGTCGACGCGATGGAGTTGATTGCAGGAAATCCGGCAGAGCCGCGGACGGGCGGCACGGCGGCGGTTCGACACGGCGCACCGGCGGTGGCGGGGGACGGCGCGGACCGGAACGGGACATCCCCGGGGGATCTGGGTGACCGGGCCAGGGGTTCCCTGCTCGGCCTCGCGGTCGGTGACGCGCTGGGCGCACCGGCGGAGAACCTGCGGCCGTCCGAGATCCGTCGTCGCTGGGGCCGGATCGAGGGCTTCGTGAGCGACGACCCGGCGGGCACGGACGACACGGAGTACGCGATCTTCTCCGGACTGCTGCTCGCCCGGCACGGTTCGGCACTCACCGTCACCCAGGTGGAGCGGGCCTGGCATCTGTGGATCGCCGATCTGGACGAGGGGCCGTTCCGCGGCGCCGGGTTCAGCGAACGGGGCACGCTGGAGAATCTGCGCCGGGGCCTCGCCGCCCCGATCTCCGCCCAGCACCGGCATGCCTGGAGCGACGGTCTGGCGATGCGGGCGGCCCCGTTCGGCGTCTTCGCGGCGGGCCGGCCGTACGAGGCGGCGCGCCTGGTCGCGGTGGACGGGCGGGTCAGCCATGACGGGGAGGGCATCTACGGCGGTCAGGCGGTGGCGGCCGGAGTGGCCGCCGCGATGGTGGGGGCCGGGACCGCGTCGGTGATCGCCGCCGCGCTGTCCGTCGTTCCCATGGACTCCTGGACGGCACGCTCGCTGCGGCGCGCGGTGGCGGCCGCGCAGCGCACGTACCCCGACCGGCTCACCATGGAGCGCGCGGTGCGTTCCGCGGTGGTCGTCGGCGGCTACCCGTGGACGGACCTCGCGCCGGAGGCGGTCGGCCTGGCGTTCGGCGCGTTCGCGGCGGCGCGCGGCGACTTCCGTACGGCGGTGCTGACCGCGGTCAACATGGGCCGCGACGCGGACACCACGGCCGCGGTGGCGGGGGCCCTGGCCGGCGCCCTGCACGGGGCGTCCGCGATCCCGCGCAACTGGGGGGAGGCGATCGGCCCGGTCCGGGGCAGTTGCCTGCCGTCGATGCGGGGTTACCACGTCCTGGACATCGCGGAGTTGCTCACGCCGGACGAGGCGGACGAGGCGGACGAGGCGTGCGCGGGGACGGGGCCGTGCGCACCGGGCGGAGTCCGTACGGCTCAGAGCCCCCCGGCACACGGCGCCGAGTTCCCGCCCTCCGGCGCCCCGCCCACGGCCGATGACGAGGACCGGGCCCGGCACCAGGTGCGTACGGACGCGGGCCCGGACCGTACCGGCGCGGCCCCGGACCACACGCCCCGTGCCTCCGGCTCCCCCGCCGCCCGCCGCACCCGCACCGCGCCGGGGCATCGGGCCCGGATCGAGGGGCTGTTGCTCGGGCTCGCCTCCGGGGACGCCGCCGGGTGGCCGGCCGCGCGGCACCGGGCCACCCGGATGCCCGAGTGGACCCGGCGCCTCACCCGGGAGCTCGACACCTTCGCCGAGCAGAACGCCACGACCACGCTGCCCGTCCCGATCGCGCTCAACCAGCCGCCCGAACCCCTGCGGCTCGGGCCCTCCGACGACGCCGAGTGGGCGGCGTTCGCCGCCCAGGCCGTGCTCGCCTCGGCGGCCGGCCCGCTGCACGGATTGTCCCCCGAACGCCGCGTGCGGGCCGCCATCGACGTCGCCTGGAACGCGCTGGCGGCCGAGGTCGCCGCGGCCTCCGCCCGCGCCCCCGAGGTCGAGTCCGCGGTGCTCCCCCTGCGCGCCCGGATCTCGGTGCGGGCCGGGCTCGGCAATCTCGCCGCCGGGCTGCGCCCGCCCGCCACCGGGCACGACAACCCGCACTACTTCGACGACGCGGCCTGTGTACGGGCCGCCGTGCTCGCCGTCGCCCACCCCGCCGACCCCGCGGCGGCCGCCGATCTCGCGGAGTTCGACGCCCGCTACACCCAGGACGGTGACGGCGTGCACGGCGCCCGGGCGATGGCGGCCGCGATCGCCGAGGCGCTGGGCGGCGCGGACGTGGACACCGCGGTGAACGCCGCGCTCGCCCAGCTCCCCGACGGCACGGAGATCGCCCGCAACGCCGCCCACGCCGTCCGGATCGCCCGAGAGTTCGTCGGCGAGCCGGCGGGTGCGTACGCCCTCGTCCCGGTGCTGGAGCATCAGATCGTCGACCACGTCTACAGCTACGGGATCGCCGCCGCCGAGACCGTCCCGGTCGCCCTCGCCCTGGCCACGGCGGCGCGCGGGCAGATCGCCCGGGCCGTTCCCGCGGCGGCGTGCCTGTCCCGGGTGGCCGACTCGGCGCCCGCCCTGGCCGGTGCGCTGACCGGTGCGCTCGGCGGTGCCGGCGCCGTCCCGAACGGCTGGCGCGAGGCCTGCCGCACCCTGGCCGGGTGTGCGCTGCCCCGCCTCGCGGGGACCGATCTCATCGAACTCGCCGGGCTGCTGGCAGACACGGAACCGAAGCCCCCGGGTGGACAATTCGGACATGACATTCACCACGCCCATGCGTCCCGAGGCGAGGACCACGGCACTCGCACTCGATGAACGGATCACGGGAGCGCTCGTCGGCGCGGCGGTCGGCGACGCGCTGGGCGGTCCGGTCGAGGGCCGGTCCCCCGAACAGATCGTGGCCCGCCACGGCGGTCGGATCAGCGGCGTCGTCGGCCCGTGGGACGGCGACGACTGGCGTACCGCCCGCCCCATCGCCCCGTACCACAAGGGCGACGGACACGTCACCGACGACACCTTGATGACCCATGCGCTGGTACGCGTGTACGGGACGGTGCGCGACCATCTCGACGCGTACGCGGTCGCCGGACACCTGGTGCCCGAGCTGATCTCGACCCCCCGCTGGATCCCGGAGCTGGAGGCGGACGCGCTGCCGCTCCAGCGGATCTTCCTCGCCGAGAAGTGGATCGTCGCGCGGCTGCACTACGGCCACGTCGATCCGCGCGAGGCGGGTTCCGGAAACATCGTCAACTGCGGGGCGGCGATGTACATGGCACCCGTCGGCCTGGTCAACGCCGCCCATCCGCGCGCCGCGTACGCCGAGGCGCTGGACGTCGCCGGCGCCCATCAGTCCTCGTACGGCAGGGAGGCGGCCGGAGTCCTCGCCGCGGCCGTCGCCGCCGCCTGCGCCCCCGATGCGACACCCGCCACCGTCGTCGACACCTGTCTGTCGCTCGCCAAGGACGGCACCCGTTCCGCCATCGAGGCGGTATGCGAAGTCGCCGCCCGGTACGACGACTTCGAGTCGGCGCTGGCTCCGCTGCGTAGCGCCGTCGCCCCCTTCGACACCGTCGGCCCCGACTACCGCTCCCCCTCGCTCGGCGCCCGCCGGCCCTCCCGGCTGCACGCCATCGAGGAACTCCCGATCGCGCTCGGCATGCTGCTCGTCGCGGACGGCGACTACCGGCACACGGTCCTCGGCTCGGTCAACTACGGCCGGGACTGCGACTCCATCGCCACGATGAGCGGCGCGATCGCGGGCGCGCTCCACGGCGAGCGGGCGATCCCCGCTGCCTGGGTGGGAACAGTCACCGAGGCCAGCCGGCTCGACCTGCGCGCCCCCGCGCGGACCCTGACGGACGTCGCCCGCGAGGTGTTCGCGCGGGACACGGCCCGGCGGCGCGCGCACGAGTCGGCGTTCACCGCACTGGCGGGCACGCCGTGACGGTACGGGTGACGTGGGTGCAGCCCGAGGACCTGGTCGGGCACGAACTGCGCCAGGCGGCCGAGGACGGCCGGGACGCTCGGGCGATCGCGCGCCGGTGGTACGAGGCGGGCGGTGCCCCCGCCCCGGAACGCGCGGGCGCGTCGACCGCTCCGGCACCCGAGCTGCGCGCCCTCGCCGAACGGCTGCTGGACGAACTCGCCCTGCTGGAATCGCCGTTGGACGAGGACGAACCGACGGACCTGGCCGCGATCCGGGCCGCCTGCCCCGACTGGCCCGCCCCCCGCACCGCCCCGCTCCCGGTGAGCCACGACCGGCTGCACGCCGCCTGGCTGGGGCGGGCCGTCGGCTGTCTGCTCGGCAAGCCCGTCGAGAAACTGCCGCTGACCGGCATCCGCGCACTGGGCCGCGCCACCGGCAACTGGCCGCTGACCACCTGGTTCACCGCCAAGGGGGTGCCCGCCGAACTGGCCGCCACCTACCCCTGGAACCGTCGCTCCGCGTCCACCTCGCTGGCCGAGAACATCGACGGCATGCCGGAGGACGACGACCTCAACCACCCTTTGCTCACGCTGCTGTTGCTCCAGCGGCACGGCCCGTCCTTCACCACCGCCGATCTGGCCCGGCTCTGGCTCGACGAGCTTCCGGCCGGCCGGACGTTCACTGCCGAGCGGGTCGCGTACCGCAATCTGCTCGACGGCATCGAGCCCCCGCACACCGCGAGATACCGCAATCCGTTCCGGGAGTGGATCGGTGCGCAGATCCGGGCCGATGTGCATGGCTGGACCCATCCCGGCGACCCGTCGGCCGCGGCGGAGCAGGCGCACCGGGACGCCGTCCTGACCCATACCGCCAACGGGGTGTACGGGGCGATGTTCACCGCCGCGACACTCGCCGAGGCGACCGGCGGCGAGACCGGTGTGCACGGCTGTCTGGCCGCCGGGCTGCGCGTCGTACCGCCGTGTTCCCGGTTCGCGCACGCGGTGCGCTTCGGTATCGCGGCGGCCCGCGGCACCGCCGATTTCGACACCGTGGCCGACCGGCTGCACGCCGAGTACGGCGGCCACCACTGGGTCCATGTGCTGCCCAATGCCGCGCTGCTCGCCGCCGCCCTGACCCACGCCGACGGCGACTTCTCCGACTCCGTCTGCCGTGCGGTGTCGGGCGGCTGGGACACCGACTCCAACGGTGCGACCGCCGGTTCGCTCGCCGGCCTGCTGGCCGGGAGCCCCGGCGCGCTGCCCGGTCGCTGGACCGCCCCGCTGAGGAACCGCCTGGCCACGTCCGTCCCCGGCTTCGACTCCATCGGCTTCGACGCACTCGCCGAACAGACCCACCGGCTCACCCATGAGGAGGCACTCCGCCCATGACCGGCATCGCGGTGCTCGGCAGCACCCATATGGACCTTGTCGCATACGCCGCACGGGCCCCGGAGCGCGGAGAGACCGTCACCGGGCGGGAGCTGCGCACCGTGCCCGGCGGCAAGGGCGCCAATCAGGCGGTGGCCGCCGCGCGCGCGGGCGGCGAGGTGACCATGATCGGCGCGGTCGGCGACGACGCGTACGGCACCCTGCTGCGGTCCACCCTGGAGCACGCGGGCGTCGGCACCGGTCTGCTGCACACCGCGGAGGGCCCCAGCGGTACCGCGCACATCGTCGTGGACGACACGGGCTCCAGCTCCATCGTGGTGATCCCCGGCGCCAACGGCACCGTCACCGAGCTCGGCCCCGGCGAAATGGCCGCCATCGCCGGCGCCGATCTGCTGCTCCTCCAGCTGGAGCTGCCGCTGTCCGCCGTGACGGAGGGCGCGCGAGTCGCCCACGCCCAGGGCGTACGGACCATCCTCACCCCGTCCCCCGTGCAGCCCCTGCCCGCCGAACTCCTCGACTGCGTCGATCTGCTGATCCCCGACGAGCAGGAGGCGGCCGCACTCACCGGAGCCTCGGATCCCCGTGCGGCGGCGCAGATCCTGCTCAGCCAGGTCCCGGCCGTCGTCATCACGCTCGGTCAGGAGGGCTGCCTGTACGCGGCCCGGGGCGGCGAAGCCGTCCTCTTCCCCGCCCCCGAGGTCACCGCCGTCGACATCACCGGGGCCGGGGACACCTTCGTCGGCACGCTGGCCGTGGCGCTCGGCGAGCGGCGGCCCGTTCCCGAGTCACTGGCCTGGGCGGCGTCCGCCGCCGCGCTCTGCGTGCAGAGGCCGGGCGCCTCGGCCTCCATGCCGTACCGCAGCGAGATCGACGCCGCATGAACGCGCCCGCGCAGGCACCCCTGACCGGACTGCGGGTCATCGATCTCGCCACGCTCTTCGCGGGCCCTCTCTCCGCCACCATGCTCGGCGACTTCGGTGCAGAGGTGATCAAGGTCGAGCATCCGCGCAGGCCCGATCCGTCCCGCGGGCACGGCCCGACGAAGGACGGTGTCGGCCTGTGGTGGAAGCTGCTCGGCCGCAACAAGCGCAACCTGACCCTCGATCTGTCCAGCCCCGGCGGGCGCGACATCCTGCTCCGGCTGGCCGCCGGGACCGATGTGATCATCGAGAACTTCCGGCCCGGGACGCTGGAGCGCTGGGGTCTCGGCTGGGAGAAGCTGCACGCGGTCAATCCGCGGCTGGTGCTGGCCAGGGTCACCGGCTTCGGCCAGTTCGGCCCGTACGCGCACCGGCCCGGCTTCGGCACGCTTGCGGAGGCGATGAGCGGGTTCGCCGCGATCACCGGGGAACCGGACGGACCGCCCACCCTCCCGCCGTTCGGGCTCGCCGACTCGATCGCGGCGCTGGCCACCGCGTACGCCGTGATGGCCGCACTCGCCGGACGCGACAGGACCGGGGAGGGGCAGATCGTCGACATGGCGATCATCGAGCCGATCCTGACCGTGCTGGGGCCGCAGCCCGTCTGGTACGACCAGCTCGGCTACGTACAGCCGCGCACCGGCAACCGCTCCCGCAACAACGCGCCGCGCAACACGTACCGCACCTCGGACGGCCACTGGGTCGCGGTCTCCACCTCCGCCCAGTCGATCGCCGAACGGGTGATGCGCCTGGTCGGCCGGCCCGAACTGATCGGCGAACCCTGGTTCGGCTCCGGCACCACCCGCGCCGAGCACGCCGACGAACTCGACGGGGCGGTCGGGAACTGGATCGCCCGGCACACCCGTGCGGAGGCGGTCGCCGCCTTCGAGAAGGCGGAGGCGGCCATCGCGCCGATCCACGACATCCAGGACGTGATGGAGGACCCGCAGTACCGGGCCCTCGGCTCCATCGCCGAGGTCGACGACCCGGAGCTGGGACCGCTGAGGATGCAGAACGTCCTGTTCCGTCTCTCCGGGACACCGGGCGCGATCCGCTGGGCGGGCCGGCCGCACGGCGCGGACACCGAGGAGATCCTCACCGGGCTGGGGCTGTCCGGCCCTCAGATCGCCGCGCTGCGTGCGGAGAACGTCCTGTGACGGCGGCGGTCCCGCTCACCCTGCTGTACGTCCCCGGCGACCGGCCGGAGGTGGTGCGCAAGGCACGCGACGCGGGCGCGGACGTGGTGATCGTCGATCTGGAGGACGCGGTCGCACCGGACCGCAAGGAGTACGCGCGGTCGGCCACGGCCGAGCTCCTGTCCGAACCGGCCGCGGACCCGGCCGTGCCGATCCACGTCCGGGTCCACACCGAGGCGGACATCCTCGCCCTGGCCGGGCTGCCGGGCCTCGCCGAACTCCGGCTGCCCAAGATCACCCACGCGGCGTCCGTCCATCACATCGCGGCCGTGGCACCGGGGGTCGCACTCTGTCCGCTGCTCGAATCGGCGCTCGGCATCGAACACGCGTACACGGTCGCCGCCGCCCATCCCCAGGTGCGCTCCATCGCCCTGGGCGAGGCGGACCTCCGGGCCGATCTGGGGGTACGGGAGGACGCCGGGCTCGACTGGTCGCGCAGCCGGGTCGTGGTCGCCGCCCGCGCGGCCGGACTCGCGCCCCCCACCCAGTCGGTGTTCACGGACGTACGGGACCTGGAGGGCCTGGCCAAGTCCTGCGCGCACGGCCGGACACTGGGTTTCCTGGGCCGGTCCGCGATCCATCCCCGCCAGCTCCCGGTCATCGAGCGGGCGTTCCGCCCGACGGCGAAGGAGGTCGAGGCAGCGGCGGAGATCCTGGAGGCGGCCACGGCGGACGAGGGCGCGCTCGCCCTCCCGGACGGCCGGTTCGTCGACGCGGCGGTAGTGGCCTCGGCCCGCCGCACACTGGCACTGGCGCGGCCGGCCGGGTGACGGTGAGAGCCTGTCGGGTGACCTTCGATCGGGTAGCGGACGCGGTCTGGTGCGTGCGATTCCAAGGCGCCGGGAGGTCCTTGGATGGGGTCTCCCCTGCTCGAACGAAGCTGAGAGCTTGAGGAAGGAGCTACTTGGGCATGTCGGCAACGCGGGAAGCGTGCGTGCCAGGGCGTGGCCGCCCGATCAGAGGTCACCCGACAGGCTCTGAGGTGCCGGACGGTGTCCGGCACGGGCCGGCGCTTGCACGTGGGGCCCCGAACCGTTCGGTTCGGGGCCCCACGTGCAAGCACACACGGCTCAGCCGTTCTTCGCCGCCTCCGCGGTGCCGCTCTTCGCCGCCTCCGCCTCGGCGGAACCGCTCTTCTCCGGCACCTCGGCGGCGCCGTCCCCGGCAGCACGGTCGGCCTCCGCGGTCGCGTCCGGTGCAGCGGCACCGTCCTTCGCCTTCTCGGCGCCTGAGGCTGCCGCCTCGTCCTCGGCGGCGCCCGGTTCCACGATCTCCTCGCGCCCCGGCCGCACCTTCGCCGAGATCACCATGTACAGCACCGCCAGCACGAACACGATCAACGCGGTCCACACATTGAGCCGCAGGCCCAGGATGTGGTGGGCCTCGTCGACCCGCATGTACTCGATCCAGGCCCGCCCGGCGCAGTACGAGGCGACGTACAGCGCGAACGCCCGGCCGTGTCCGAGCTTGAAGCGGCGGTCCGCCCAGATCACCAGCACGGCGACGCCGATGCACCACAGCGACTCGTACAGGAACGTCGGGTGGTACGTACCGGCGACCCGGTTGGGGCCCTCGCTGATCTTCAGCGCCCACGGCACATCGGTCGGCTTGCCGTACAGCTCCTGGTTGAACCAGTTGCCCCAGCGGCCGCAGGCCTGGGCCAGGGCGATGCCGGGGGCGAGCGCGTCGGCCCAGGCCGGCAGCGGGATCCCGCGGCGGCGGCAGCCGATCCAGGCACCGACGGCGCCGAGGGCGATCGCACCCCAGATGCCGAGGCCGCCCTGCCAGATCTTGAAGGCGTCGACCCAGTTCTCACCCTCGCTGAAGTACAGCTGGTAGTCGGTGATGACGTGGTAGAGCCGACCGCCGACAAGGCCGAAGGGCACGGCCCAGACGGCGATGTCGGCAACAGTGCCGGCTCTGCCGCCTCGGGCGATCCAGCGCTTGTTGCCGAACCAGACGGCGAGGAAGACACCGATGATGATGCAGAACGCGTAGCCGCGGAGCGGGATCGGGCCGAGATTGATCACGCCGGTCGACGGACTGGGAATGTAGGCAAGGTCCATGGCAAGGTCGACGCTACCCTGCCGGGCGGGGCGTTCGGCAACCCACCCGGCAACGTCTGGGTAACAGGCAGGTCATCGGTTTCTCCGGCGTGTCTCCTGCCGGACTCCGGTCAGGAGCCCGACGGCGCCGGGGTGACCGTGCCCGGTTTCTTGCCCTTGTTGGCCTCGGCGACCCACTTCTTCAGGTTCGCCGCGGTGATCGGTTCGGTGCCCTTCTTCGGGAAGATCGGCTCTCCATTGAGCAGCACGGTCGGCGTGCCCTGGAATCCGCCGTTCTGGAACGCCGTGTTGGACTTCTTCACCCAGCTGTCGTGCTTGCCGTCGTCCACACAGCTGCGGAAGGCGGGGGTGTCGAGCCCCGGGACCTTTCCGGAGAGCTCGATCAGCTTGGCGTTGTCGGCGAAGGCGTCGTCGGACTCCGGCGGCTGGTTGCGGTAGAGGATGTCGTGGTAGGCGGGGAATTTTCCGGCGCCCTGGGCGCAGGCCGCCGCGTTGGCCGCCCGCAGCGAACCGCTGCCGCCGAGATTGCCGTCGATGATCGTGGCGAGGTGGTACTCGACCTTGAGCTGCCCGCTGTTCTCCAGCTGATGGAACGTGTCCCGGAACACGTTCTCGAACTGGGCGCAGACCGGGCAGCGGAAGTCCTCCCAGATGGTGAGCGTCGACGGGGCGTTGTCCGCGCCGGCCTGGATGGCCAGACCGTCCTTGCCGCTCGCGCCGGACGGCGCGACGACGGGCCCCGCCGTCTTGCCCTTGCCGCCCTTGCCGCCGGTGTTCGCGGCGATCACGCCGACGACAGCGGCCAGTGCCAGCACACCCACCACGGCACTGCTGACGATCAGCGTGCGCCTGCGGCGCTCGTGCGCCTTCGCGCGCTCACGCTGCTGGACGAGCCGGTCTCGCGCGGCCCTTTTTCCCTGTTCGTTCTTCTCGCTCACACCCGCAGCAACGACCCGGGGAGGCACGTGCGCGCCTCCCCGGGGCCAGGTCCACCCGTACGGGTGACGCCTGATTCAGCGCTTTCGAACGCCCTCGGCGAGTTCGCCCGCCAGGGAGCGGACCGCCGCCAGGCCCGCCTCCTCGTCGGGGGCGTCGAGCATGCCCTTGACGAAGGCGGAGCCGACGATCACCCCGTCGGCGAAGCCCGCGACCTCGGCGGCCTGCCGGGCGTTGGAGACGCCGAGGCCGACGCAGACCGGGAGGGGCGTGGTGGCGCGGGTGCGCCGGACCAGATCCTGGGCCTGCTCGCCGACGGACTCGCGGGTGCCCGTGACGCCCATCAGCGAAGCCGCGTAGACGAAGCCGGAGCCGGCCGCGGTGATGGTGGCGAGGCGCTCGTCCTTGCTGCTCGGCGCGACGACGAAGACGGTCGCGAGGCCGTGCTTGCCCGCGTGCTCGCGCCACAGCCCGGACTCCTGGACCGGCAGGTCGGGCAGGATGCACCCGGCGCCGCCGGCCTCGGCGAGCTCGGCCGTGAAACGCTCGACGCCGTACCGGTCGATCGGGTTCCAGTACGTCATGACGAGGATCGGGACCCCGGTCGCCTCGTACGCCTCGCGGACCGTGCGCATCACGTCGGCGATCTTCACACCTCCGCGCAGGGCAATGTCGTCGGCGGTCTGGATGACCGGACCGTCGAGCACCGGGTCGCTGTGCGGCAGCCCGACCTCGACGATGTCCGCACCGCCCGCCACGACCGCCTTCACGGCGGCGATCGCGCCGTCGACGGTCGGGAAGCCGGCCGGGAGGTACGCGATGAGCGCGGCCCGGTTCTCCTCCTTCGCCCGGGCGAGGGAGGAACTCAGCAATTCCACGTTGCCGCTCACTTGGTGATCTCCTCTTCCCCGTCGGCCACATCGGCCTCGACGATCCCGTCGGTCCCGCCGTACAGCCCGAAGTAGCGGGCCGCCGTATCCATGTCCTTGTCGCCGCGGCCGGACAGATTGACCACGAGCAGCCCGTCCTTGCCGAGCTCCCTGCCGACCTCCAGGGCCCCGGCCAGAGCGTGGGCGCTCTCGATGGCCGGAATGATCCCTTCGGTGCGGGAGAGGAGGCGCAGCGACTGCATGGCGGCGTCGTCGGTGACCGCGCGGTACTCGCCGCGGCCGACGTCCTTGAGGTACGCGTGCTCCGGGCCGATGCCCGGGTAGTCGAGACCGGCCGAGATGGAGTACGGCTCGGTGATCTGGCCCTCGTCGTCCTGGAGGACGTAACTGCGCGAACCGTGCAGGATGCCGGGCTCGCCCGCGGTCAGGGTCGCCGCGTGCTCGCCGGTCTCCACCCCGTGTCCGGCGGGCTCGCAGCCGATAAGCCGGACGTGGGCGTCCGGGATGAAGGCGTGGAAGAGCCCGATGGCGTTGGAGCCGCCGCCGACACAGGCGATCGCGGCGTCCGGCAGCCGGCCGGTCCGCTCCAGGATCTGGCGGCGGGCCTCGACGCCGATGACGCGGTGGAAGTCGCGGACCATGGCCGGGAAGGGGTGCGGTCCCGCGACGGTGCCGAAGAGGTAGTGCGTGCGGTCCACGTTGGCGACCCAGTCGCGGAATGCCTCGTTGATGGCGTCCTTCAGGGTCCGGGACCCGGACTTCACGGCGATGACCTCGGCGCCGAGCATCCGCATCCGCGCCACGTTCAGCGCCTGCCGTTCGGTGTCGATCTCACCCATGTAGATGGTGCATTCGAGGCCGAAGAGCGCGCAGGCGGTCGCGGTGGCGACGCCGTGCTGGCCCGCGCCGGTCTCGGCGATGACCCGCGTCTTGCCCATGCGCTTCGTGAGCAGCGCCTGGCCCAGCACGTTGTTGATCTTGTGCGAGCCGGTGTGGTTCAGGTCCTCGCGCTTGAGGAAGATCCGGGCGCCGCCCGCGTGCTCGGCGAAGCGCGGGACCTCGGTCAGCGCGCTGGGGCGGCCGGTGTAGTTGATCATGAGCTCGTTGAGCTCGGCGGCGAAGGCGGGGTCGGCCTTGGCCTTGTCGTACTCGACGGCGACCTCGTCCACGGCGGCGACGAGCGCCTCCGGGATGAACTTGCCGCCGAACGCACCGAAGTACCCCTCGGCGCTGGGGATCAGACCCTCCGGGTCCGGGATGAAGAAGTCAGATGACATCCGACGTGCTCCTCGACATTGCAATGGGTGGGTTCACCGTATGCGCCGTGAGCGGAGCGCCGCCGCGACCGGGACGGTCGGACGGTGCGGTCGTACGTACGACAGGAGTTGCGGGTACGTCGGCCGGGGCTCGCTACAGCGCGGACCCCGTGCGCCATCGCATGCCGTTGACCTGGCCGGGCTCGTCACCGATCACGTACCGCACCCGCCGGCCGTGCACCCGGCGCGCGGGGGCGCGGCAGCCGCGGGGGCGGCAGCCGCGCGCCAGCGGCGCGTGCGGGTCCCGGGCAGCCGTCACCACGGCCAGGCGCAGGCGCGGCGGGGTGCGGAGCGCGGGACGGTCGGCGGACATGGTGCGGGTCAGCTCCGTCCGTGGCGGAGCGCCGGGTGGGCTCCCGCGGCGACCAGGTCGGCGACGGCTGCGCGCGGGTCGCGGCCGGTGACCAGCGATTCGCCCACGAGCACCGCGTCGGCGCCCGCGTTGGCGTACGCGATCAGGTCGTGCGGACCACGGACGCCGGACTCGGCGACCTTGACGATGTGGTTCGGGATCTCGGGGGCGACGCGCTCGAAGGTGGAGCGGTCGACCTTGAGGTCCTTCAGGTTGCGCGCGTTGACACCGATGATCTTCGCTCCGGCGTCCACGGCGCGCTCCGCCTCCTCCTCGTCGTGCGCCTCGACCAGCGGGGTCAGACCGATGGACTCGGCGCGCTCGATCAGGGAGACCAGTGCCTCCTGGTCGAGGGCGGCGACGATCAGCAGGGCGAGGTCGGCGCCGTGGGCGCGGGCCTCCCAGAGCTGGTACGAGGTGACGATGAAGTCCTTGCGCAGGACCGGGATGTCGACCTTGGCGCGGACGGCCTCCAGGTCGGCGAGCGAGCCGCCGAAGCGGCGCTCCTCCGTGAGGACCGAGATGACGGACGCGCCGCCCGCCTCGTAGTCCGCGGCGAGCGCGGCCGGGTCGGCGATCGCGGCGAGGGCCCCCTTGGAGGGGCTTGAGCGCTTGACCTCGCAGATGACGGTCACGCCCTCGCCGCGCAGGGCGGCGACCCCGTCCTTGGCCGCCGGAGCGCGCGCCGCGCGCTCCTTCAGCTCGTCGAGGCTGACACGCGCCTGCCGCTCTGCGAGGTCGGCGCGTACGCCGTCGATGATCTCGTCGAGCACACTCACGCGAGCGGCCCCCTTCCGGGACGGTGATGAGGGAACAGGATCAGCCATGTCAATGCTATCCGCAGGAGGCCAAAGGGCCCGAATCCAGTCGGCGAATGTCCCACTACCTGGGCATTCAAGGTGCCAACACCGAGCCGAACGACAGATTCCGGACGACCGAGAAGACCAGCAGCACCGCCCCGATCCCCCACCAGACGGCGGGCTTCGCGGCGATGCTCATGGGCCTTCCCCGGGCGGCACGGGACATCCAGACCAGCCAGAGGACGGCGAAGATCCCGTAGCCGACGACGGCGAGCGCGTTGGAGCCAAGGGCGGCGGCGATGTCGCCGTGCGCGACGGCGTGCGCACTGCGCAGCCCGCCGCAGCCCGGGCAGTACAGGCCGGTGAACCGGAGCAGCGGGCAGGCCGGGTAGTGGCCCGGCACGTTGGGGTCGACGGAGCCCACGTAGCCGAAGGCGCCGACGACGACCGCCATGACGGCCACCGGGGTGGCGAGCCGCCGGACGCGCGAGGCGGGGACGGGAGCCGGAGGGAGGACCGGCGGATACGGATGCCCGGACACCGGTGACTGTCCGGACATCGGCGGGGGGCCGGGGGCGGGCACGGAGCCCGGCGCCGGCGGTGCGGCGGCTGGAGGAGGCGTTGCGTCCACCCGGTGATTGTCCCCGCTGACGCGGAAAGGCGCAGCCCGGGCCGGGCTGCGCCTCGCATGCGTACGGGGTACCGCGCGCGTCAGGAGATCTGGGCCTGCGAGGCACGGGCCCTGGCCTGGGCCATCTCCTCCGACTCCTTCGGCATGCCGAGACCCGCGGCCTTCATCGCGAGGCCGACGATCCCGCCGAGGAAGACGACGGCGATACCGCCCCAGAAGCCGATCGGGTTGGCCGCGACCATGAAGACGCCTGCGACACAGAATCCGATGAAGGAGATGATGACACCGGTCCAGGCGGCCGGGGTGTGTCCGTGGCTGCTGCCCGCCATGAGTTGCTCCTTGTTGGTGATGCGCTGTTGGTATCGCTGTACGCAAAGCTGGTGCCGCTGTGCTGAAAGCTCAGGCTCATTGTCCCGTACGCGCGGGTAGGACGTGAGCTGGGGGGTCATGCCTCGTGCGTCGGGTCCTCGCCGCGGTCCAGGGCCTTCCACAGGTCCTCGGGCCGGTCCGGGTCCGGGGCGGTCCGGGCGGCCTTGCGGGGGCGGGGGGTGCCGTCCCGTTCGTACCGCCCCGACATGGACGGCCAGAGCTTCCCGTACCGCAGGGCGAGCAGTCCCGCGAGGAGGATCAGCAGGCCGCCGGCGGCGGTGACGTAGGGCCACACGGTGTGACTGAGGGCCTCGATGGTCGCCGAGGTGTCACCGGTGGTCCGGGCGGCCTTCTCGTCGAGCGCCGCGCTGTCGGAGGCACCGAGGTAGGCGCTCAGTCCGGCGCCGAGGCCGCTGAGAGCGAGGAGCCCGGCGACGACCAGCCGCCCTCTGCTGCGGACGGCGAAGACGGCGACGAGGGCGGCCAGGCCCACTACGGCGAGGGCGGCCGGGAGACCGGTGACGTCCTGGCCGTCGGCGGTCAGCGGCAGGGAGCCGCCACCGACGGCCGCCCGGCCCTCGGCCCACGTCTGACTGGAGGCGAGGAGGACGACGGTGGCGCCGGCCGCCCCGAGGAGCAGGCCGACGGCCAGGCTGCGGCGGCTTCCCGCGGCGTCGGACGCGGTTGCCGCTCGGGCACGGGGCTGGGGTACGGGGACAGCACTCACGTACCCCACTATCCCTTACCGCCTCACGCGCGGCGGAGCCGGTTGGCCGTATGCACCGCCCGGAGCACGGCCGCGGCCTTGTTGCGGCACTCGGTGTCCTCGGCCACCGGGTCGGAGTCGGCGACGACACCCGCTCCGGCCTGGACGTACGCCGTGCCGTCGCGGAGCAGGGCGGTGCGGATCGCGATCGCGGTGTCGGAGTCCCCGGCGAAGTCGAGGTAGCCGACGCAGCCTCCGTACAGTCCGCGGCGGGTCGGTTCGAGCTCCTCGATGATCTGCATCGCACGGGGCTTGGGGGCGCCGGAGAGGGTGCCCGCGGGGAAGCACGCGGTGAGGACGTCGAAGGCGGTGCGGCCGTCGGCGACGCGGCCGGTGACGGTGGAGACGATGTGCATCACGTGCGAGTACCGCTCGATCGACATGAAGTCGACGACCTCGACGGTGCCGGGTTCGCAGACCCGCCCCAGGTCGTTGCGGCCGAGGTCCACGAGCATCAGGTGCTCGGCGCGTTCCTTGGGGTCGGCGAGGAGTTCCTCGGCGAGGGCCTGGTCCTCCTGCGGGGTGGCGCCGCGGTGCCTGGTCCCGGCGATCGGGTGGACCATGGCACGCCCGTCCTCGACCTTGACAAGGGCTTCCGGGCTGGAGCCGGCGATGTCGAAGCCGTCGAAGCGGAAGAGGTACATGTACGGCGACGGGTTGGTGGCGCGCAACACCCGGTAGACGTCCAACGCGCTTGCCGTGCACGGGGTTTCGAAGCGCTGGGAGGGAACGACCTGGAAGGCTTCGCCGGCCCTGACGCGTTCCTTCACGTCCTCGACGGCGTCCTGGTACGCCTCGCCGCCCCATAGCGCGGTGTACGGGGGGAGCTCGGACGGCGGGAGGACGGCGGGGGCGTTCTCGACGGGGCGCGAGAGGTCCTGCTCCATGACGTCGAGACGGGCGACGGCGTCCGTGTACGCCTCGTCGACGCCGGTCGCGAGGTCGTTGTGGTTGATCGCGTTGGCGATCAGGAGGACGCTGCCGTCCCAGTGGTCGAGTACCGCCAGGTCCGAGGTGAGCAGCATCGTCAGCTCGGGGAGGTGGAGGTCGTCCGCCGCGCTGTCGCCGATCTTCTCCAGGCGGCGCACGATGTCGTAGCCCAGGTAGCCGACCATGCCGCCGGTGAACGGGGGCAGCCCGTCGGGGTCCCCGTCGACGACCAGGTCGTGCGGGGTGTGCAGGGTCTCGATGGTGGCACGCAGGGCCCGCAGCGGGTCGCCGTCGACGGGGACGCCGACGGGCGGGGTGCCCAGCCAGTGCGTCTGCCCGTCGCGTGCGGTGAGGGTGGCGGCGCTGCGCACCCCGATGAAGGAGTAGCGCGACCAGGTGCGGCCGTTCTCCGCGGATTCGAGGAGGAAGGTCCCGGTGCGCTCGCCCGCGAGTTTGCGGTAGAGCCCGACCGGGGTGTCGCCGTCGGCGAGGAGCCGGCGGCTGACGGGGATGACGCGCCGGTCCACGGCCAGCTTGCGGAAGGTGTCGAGATCCATGACGGCCGACCCTACTGGGCGAGCGGGAGGACGTCGGCGTCGAAGCAGGTGCGGTCGCCGGTGTGGCAGGCGGCACCCGTCTGGTCGACCTTGACGAGAACGGTGTCGGCGTCGCAGTCCAGGGCGACCGACTTGACCCGCTGGATGTGGCCCGAGGTGTCGCCCTTGACCCAGTACTCCTGGCGGCTGCGGGACCAGTAGGTGCAGCGGCCGGTGGTGAGGGTGCGGTGCAGGGCCTCGTCGTCCATCCAGCCGAGCATCAGTACCTCGCCGGTGTCGTACTGCTGGGCGATGGCCGGGACGAGGCCGTCGGCGCCGCGCTTGAGGCGGGCGGCGATGGCCGGGTCGAGGTTGCCGGACGGCGGCGGGATGCTGGACGTGGGCGCGCTGGTCATGCGCCCATTGTGCCGTGGGCGCGGGAGCGGTCCGTTGCGGCGTCCACTGGGCGGACCGGGTGCGACGGTCGTACGCTGGCGTCCATGTCGACCCATGCGAAGCGTGAACGCCTTCTGCTCGCCGACCTGTTGGAGGCGGCGGGACCGGAAGCCCCGACCCTGTGCCACGGCTGGACCACCCGGGACCTGGCCGCCCATGTGGTGGTCCGCGAGCGCCGGCCGGACGCGGCGGGAGGGGCCGTGCTGGGGGTGCTCAGGAACCGCCTCGAACGGGTGCAGGCGGAGTACGCGGCGAAGCCGTACGAGGAGCTGATCCAGCTGATCCGTACCGGGCCGCCGCGGATGTCCCCGTTCGGTCTGAAGCAGATCGACGAGGCCGCCAACACCGTCGAGTTCTACGTCCATGCGGAGGATGTGCGCCGGGCCCAGCCGGACTGGTCGCGGCGCGAGCTGGACCCGGTCTTCGCCGATGTGCTGTGGTCGCGCGCCGAGCGGACGGCCCGGCTGCTGGGCCGCAAGTCCCCGGTGGGGCTGGTGCTGCGCCGCCCGGACGGCCAGACGGTGGTGGCGCACAAGGGCGCCCCGGTGGTGACGGTCACCGGCGAGCCGGGCGAGCTGCTGCTCTTCGTGTTCGGGCGGCAGGACGCGGCGACGGTGGGCCTCGACGGCGACAAGGAGGCGGTGGCCCGGCTGCACACGGCGGAGCTGGGCATGTAGGGCCGACCGCGCGCATGCCCCGGTTCAGTGCGGGAGTTCCGCGCGGCGCAGCCGGGTGAAGGCCAGTCCGGCCATCACCCCCGCCGCACTCACCGCGGCGCTGGTGACGAAGACCGGGCCCGTCCCCCAGGCGGCGACGGCGACTCCCGTGACCGGATAGCTGAGCGGGGCGATCGCGTGCGTGAAGAGCGTCGAGACGGAGGTGACCCGGCCCAGGTAGGCGGGGTCGGTGACGGTCTGGGTCAGGGCGCCGCACAGGGAGCCGCCGAGACCGGCGAAGAGCCCGATGCAGCCGGCGACGGCGACGGCGAGGCCCACCGAGTCCACGTAGGCCAGGGCCGCGATGGCGACCGCACCGACCAGCACCGTCAGACACATCACCAGTCCGGCCCGCGGCACCCGGCCGCGCACGGCGAGCAGCAGAGCCGACGCCCCCGCGCCGATCCCGAAGCCGGCGACGATCCAGCCCATGCCGGACGCGCCCCAGCCGCGCTGTGCCGCGAGGAGGATCAGGCCGAGGTTGAGCGGCCCGGTGAAGCCCAGCTCGCTGACGGCGGTGACGAGCATCAGCGGTCCGAGCACCGGGTGGCGGCGGATGTGGCGCAGCCCGTCGACCAGCTCGCGCCAGGCATTGCCGGACGGTTCGGCGTTCTCCTGGGCGGGCAGCGGACTGATCCGCAGCGACAGGAGCAGCGGCAGCGATACGGCGAAGAGCACCCCGGCGGCCGCGAACGCGAGCCCGGGGCCGCCGAAGGCCACCGCGGCGCCGCCGAGCGGGGCTCCGACGACATTGGCGGTACGGGAGGCGAGTGAGCGCAGCCCCTGGACGCGGGCCAGCTGGCCGACGGCGGTGATCCGGGGCGGCAGGGCGCCGACGGCGGGCAGGAAGAGGGCGTCGACCACGCCGAAGACGAGCGCGACGGCGATCAGCATCCACACGGCGGGCGAGGTGATCAGCAGCGCGCCCGCGAGGCCCAGGACGACCAGGCAGCGGGCGGCGTCGCTGCCAATGACGACGCGGCGCGGTCCGATCCGGTCGGCGAGCACTCCCCCGCCGAGCATCAGCAGGGCCCTGGGTATGGAGCCGACGGCGAGCACGAGCCCGGTCTGGGAGGCGCTGCCGGTGCGGGCGGCGGCCCAGGCGAGCGCCATGTAGTAGACGCTGTCGCCGATCATCGACGCGGTGTAGGCGCCGAGCCAGCGCAGGATGTTGCCATCGCGGTGGGCGGGGCGTTCGGGGGCGTTCGTGGCCGTCTCGGTGGCGGTCATGAGGGTGTCCTCTCGGGGCGCCGGCTCAGGTGCGGAACGGGAATGCGTACAGGTGCAGGGCGACGTTCTCCCGGCCTTCCGTGTCTCCGGCCTCGTCGCGGGCACGGCCGAGTTCTTCGTACCGGTCGATCAGCTGGTGCATCTCACGGCCGAGCGCGGAGAGCTCCTCGGCGGTGAGCCGGGCCAGGTACTCGGAGCTGGAGGCGGCGCTGCGCCACTCCGGTGGCCAGCTCTGGGCCGAGTCGATGTAGCGGCGGTACAGCTCGACGTGCTGGTCGAACGAGAGCCGGCCGACAGCGGCGTGGGTGGCGACCTTCTCGGGTGCGTCGTTGAAGTCCTCCTGGTGGAAGGTCACCCCCTTCGAGGCGGGCTGCCACCAGCGCTCCCGGCCGTCCTTGCCCTGCCGCTGGGCCTCCTCGATCAAGCCTTGGTCGGCGAGCTTGCGCAGGTGGTAGCTGACCAGCGAGACCGCTTCGTCGACCTGCTCGGCGAGCTGGGAGGCGGTGGCCGTGCGGGAGATGTAGAGCAGCCGGTACAGCCGCATCCGCAGGGGGTGCCCGAACGCCTTCAGGGTCTCCAGATCCGAGATCCGGCGCATTTCGTTGCTTGCCATGCCCCCACCGTAGATAGAAAAGAAAACTTGCGCAATCTTTATTGCGCAATAAAAGTTGCAGGATTCGCTGCGGTGATCGGCGGCCGGCAGCCGCCGGCCGGCAAGCAAGAGGGGGAAACGGACCTCGGAACGCCGATCGCCGGGCGGAGCCGAAAATCGGCTCCGCCCGGCGATCGATGAGCGCTGTGGTCAGCGGACCGGGTGCCCGGCCTTCCTGAGTGCGCCCTTGACCTCGGAGATCCGCAGGTCGCCGAAGTGGAAGACGGACGCGGCGAGCACCGCGTCGGCCCCCGCCGCGATGGCCGGGGCGAAGTCCGCGAGCCGGCCCGCGCCGCCGGAGGCGATGACGGGAACGGTCACATGCTCCCGGACCGCCGAGATCATCTCGGTGTCGTAGCCGTCCTTCGTGCCGTCGGCGTCCATCGAGTTGAGCAGGATCTCGCCCGCGCCCAGCTCGGCGGCCCGGTGCGCCCACTCGACGGCGTCGATGCCGGTGCCCTTGCGGCCGCCGTGCGTGGTGACCTCGAAGGTGCCTGCGGGCGTGCGCCGGGCGTCCACGGAGAGCACCAGGACCTGACGGCCGAAACGCTCGGCGATCTCCCGGATGAGGTCGGGGCGGGCGATGGCCGCGGTGTTGACGCCGACCTTGTCGGCGCCGGCCCGCAGCAGCCTGTCGACATCGTCGGCGGTGCGGACGCCGCCGCCGACCGTGAGCGGGATGAAGACCTGCTCGGCGGTGCGGCGCACCACGTCGTAGGTGGTCTCCCGGTCGCCGCTGGACGCGGTGATGTCCAGGAAGGTCAGCTCGTCGGCGCCCTCGGCGTCGTACAGCTTCGCCATCTCGACGGGGTCGCCCGCGTCGCGCAGGTTCTGGAAGTTGACGCCCTTGACGACCCGGCCGTTGTCGACGTCCAGGCACGGAATGACGCGTACCGCGAGAGTCACCGCGCACCTGCCCGGTAGGCCTCGACCTCGACCTCGACGACCAGGCTCGGGTCCACCAGACCGGCCACGATGATCATCGACGCGGCGGGGCGGACGTCGTCGAAGAGCTCCTTGTGGGCACGGCCGACCTCGTCCACGTCCCGGGCGTGCGTGACGTACATCCGGGTGCGGACCACGTCGTCGCGGCCCAGACCGAGCTGCTTCAGCGCGTCGAAGGCGACCTTGAACGCGGTGACGGTCTGCTCGTACGGGCCGCCCGCGGAGATCTGCCCGTTCTCCACCGACGTGCAGCCGGCGACCAGGACGAGGCCGTTCGGCAGCTCGACCGCGCGGGAGTAGCCGAACTTCTCCTCCCAGGGGGCGCCGGAGGAGATGCGGTTGACGGAGTCGCTCATCCGGAGACCACCTGCAGCGCTTCTTCGAGGGTGAACGCCTTCGCGTACAGCGCCTTGCCGACGATCGCGCCCTCGACGCCGTCCGGGACGAGGGAGGCGATGGCCCGCAGGTCGTCCAGCGAGGAGACGCCGCCGGAGGCGACGACGGGCTTGTCGGTGGCGGAGCAGACGTTCTTCAGGAGTTCCAGGTTGGGGCCCTGGAGCGTGCCGTCCTTGGCGATGTCGGTGACGACGTAGCGGGCGCAGCCCTCGGAGTCGAGGCGGGCGAGCGTCTCGTAGAGGTCGCCGCCGTCGCGGGTCCAGCCACGGCCGCGCAGCGTCGTGCCGCGGACGTCGAGGCCGACGGCGATCTTGTCACCGTGCTCCGCGATGATCTCGGCGACCCACTCCGGGGTCTCCAGGGCGGCGGTGCCGAGGTTGACCCGGGTGCAGCCGGTGGCGAGGGCGGCGGCCAGCGAGGCGTCGTCGCGGATGCCACCGGAGAGCTCGACCTTGATGTCCATGGCGCCGGCCACCTCGGCGATCAGCGCCCGGTTGTCCCCGGTACCGAAGGCGGCATCCAGGTCGACGAGGTGGAGCCACTCGGCCCCGGCGCGCTGCCAGGCGAGGGCGGCCTCCAGCGGGGAACCGTAGGAGGTCTCGGAGCCGGACTCGCCGTGGACGAGGCGGACGGCCTGGCCGTCGCGGACGTCGACGGCGGGAAGGAGTTCAAGCTTCGGCATTACAGCGTCTCAATCCAGTTGGTCAGCAGCTGGGCGCCGGCATCGCCGGACTTCTCGGGGTGGAACTGGGTGGCCCACAGGGCGCCGTTCTCCACGGCCGCGACGAACGGCTCGCCGTGGGTGGCCCAGGTGACCCGGGGCGCACGGATCTTGGCGTTGGTGACCTCCAGGCTCCAGTCGTGCACGGCGTAGGAGTGCACGAAGTAGAACCGGGCCTCGGGGTCGAGACCCGCGAAGAGCTGGGAGTCCTCGGGGGACCGCACGGTGTTCCAGCCCATGTGCGGGACGATCGGGGCCTTCAGCGGGGCGACGGTGCCGGGCCATTCGTCCAGCCCCTCCGTCTCCACGCCGTGCTCGATGCCGCGCTCGAAGAGGATCTGCATGCCGACGCAGATGCCCATGACGGGGCGGCCGCCGGCCAGCCTGCGGCCGATGATCCATTCGCCGCGGGCCTTCTTCAGCCCCTCCATGCAGGCGGAGAACGCGCCGACGCCGGGCACCAGCAGCCCGTCGGCGTTCATCGCCTTGTCGTAGTCGCGGGTGATCTCGACATCCGCGCCGACATGGGCGAGGGCCCGCTCGGCGGAGCGGACATTGCCGAAGCCGTAGTCGAAGACGACGACCTTCTTCTGGTCACTCACAGGTCGCTCTCCTCAGTCCCAGAGTCCCTGGATCCGCATGACGCCTGCGACCAGGCACATCACGGAAGCGAGCCCGAGCAGGACGATGACACCCCTGGGCATCTTCTGCTTCGAGAAGGAGTACACACCGCCGGCCAGGAAGAGGCCGACGACTATCAGAATGGTGTTGAGGCCGGTCACAGCGCACCCTTCGTGGAAGGAAGAATTCCGGCAGCGCGCGGGTCGTGCTCGCTGGCGTAGCGCAGGGCGCGGGCGAGCGCCTTGAACTGGCACTCCACGATGTGGTGGGCGTTGCGCCCGTACGGCACGTGGACGTGCAGGGCGATCTGCGCCTGGGCGACGAAGGACTCCAGGATGTGCCGGGTCATCGTCGTGTCGTATGCGCCGATCATGGGCGCCATGTTCTCGGGCTCGGTGTGCACCAGGTACGGGCGGCCCGACAGGTCGACGGTGACCTGGGCCAGCGACTCGTCCAGCGGGACGGTGCAGTTGCCGAAGCGGTAGATGCCGACCTTGTCGCCGAGGGCCTGCCTGAACGCCGCGCCGAGCGCGAGGGCGGTGTCCTCGATGGTGTGGTGCGAGTCGATGTGCAGGTCGCCGTCGGTCTTGACCGTCAGGTCGAAGAGACCGTGCCGGCCGAGCTGGTCGAGCATGTGGTCGTAGAAGCCGACCCCGGTCGACACATCGACCTTGCCGGTGCCGTCGAGATTTATCTCGACGAGTACCGAGGTTTCCTTGGTGGTGCGTTCCACGCGGCCTACGCGGGGGTTCATGCGCTTGCTCCTTGGTTGTGCTCGCCTCGCCGGGCCGGATCGCGGTCGGCCCCGGATCGGCTGGGGGTCCGGGGGCCGTCCCCCGGGAGATGCAGTACGCGGCCTACGCGGGGGCTCATGCGCCGTGCTCCTTCTTGGCGAACTCATTTACAAGCGTGCGTGCCGCGTCGAGGAACGCGTCGTTCTCTGCCGGGGTGCCCGCGGAGACCCGCAGCCATCCCGGTACGCCGTTGTCCCGGACCAGGACGCCCCGGTCGAGGATCCGCTGCCAGGCGGTGTGGCTGTCGGCGAAGCGGCCGAACTGGACGAAGTTGGCGTCCGAGTCGGTGACGTCGTAGCCGAGCGCGCGCAGTTCCGTGACGATCCGGTCGCGCTCGCTCTTGAGCTGGGCGACGTATCCGAGCAGCGTATCGGTGTGCTCCAGGGCGGCGAGCGCGGTGGCCTGCGTGACGGAGGACAGGTGGTACGGCAGCCGCACCAGCTGGACCGCGTCGACGACGGCCGGGTCGGCGGCGAGGTAGCCGAGGCGCAGTCCGGCGGCGCCGAACGCCTTGGACATGGTGCGCGAGAGCACCATGTTCGGCCGGCCCTCGATCAGCGGGAGCAGCGAGGCGTGGTGGCTGAACTCGCCGTACGCCTCGTCGACGACGACCATCGACGGCCCGGCCGCCTGGGCCGCCTCGTACAGCGCGAGGACGGTGTCGGCGTCGACGGCGGTGCCGGTGGGGTTGTTGGGCGAGGTGATGAACACGACGTCGGGCCGGTGCTCGGCGATGGACTTCCGGGCGGCCTCGACGTCGATGGTGAAGTCCTCGTTGCGCGGTCCGGAGATCCAGCGGGTGCCGGTACCGCGCGCGATGAGGGCGTGCATGGAGTAGGAGGGCTCGAAGCCGATCGCGGTGCGCCCGGGGCCGCCGAAGGTCTGCAGCAGTTGCTGGAGCACCTCGTTGGAGCCGTTGGCGGCCCAGACGTTGGCGAGAGCGACCTCGTGTCCGGCGGTGCGGCTGAGGTAGCGGGCCAGTTCCGTACGGAGCTCGACGGCGTCCCGGTCGGGGTAGCGGTTGAGGTCGCGGGCGGCCTCGCGGACGCGCTCGGCGATCCGGTCGACGAGCGCCTCGGGCAGCGGGTACGGGTTCTCGTTGGTGTTCAGCCGCACGGGTACGTCGAGCTGCGGCGCCCCGTACGGGGACTTGCCGCGCAGCTCGTCGCGGATCGGGAGATCGTCGATGCGGGTGGCCCTGCGGGGGGTGTTGCGGTGTGTCACTGCTGCGGGACCTCTCCGCCGAACCTGGCCTTGAGCGCGGCGCCGTGGGCGGGGAGGTCCTCCGCCTCGGCGAGGGTCACGACGTGGTGGGTGACCTCGGCGAGCGCGTCGCGGGTGTAGTCGACGATGTGGATGCCGCGCAGGAAGGACTGCACGGAGAGGCCCGAGGAGTGGCAGGCGCAGCCGCCGGTGGGCAGGACGTGGTTGGAGCCGGCGCAGTAGTCGCCGAGCGAGACCGGGGCCCACGGGCCGACGAAGACCGCTCCGGCGTTGCGGACCCGGTCGGCGACGGCCGCGGCGTCGGCGGTCTGGATCTCCAGGTGCTCGGCGGCGTACGCGTCGACGACCTTGAGCCCGTCCTCCAGGTCATTGACCAGGACGATCGCGGACTGGCGGCCGGCCAGCGCGGGCTCGATCCGGTCGGTGACGTGCTTGGTCGCGGCGACCTGCGGCTTCAGCTCGGCCTCGGTGGCGGCGGCCAGTTCCTCGGAGTCGGTGACCAGGACCGCGGCAGCCATCGGGTCGTGCTCGGCCTGGCTGATCAGGTCGGCGGCGACGTGGACCGGGTCGGCGGTGGAGTCGGCGAGGATCGCGATCTCCGTGGGGCCCGCCTCGGCGTCGATGCCGATCCGGCCCTTGAGGAGGCGCTTGGCGGCGGCGACGTAGATGTTGCCGGGGCCGGTGACGAGGTTCACCGGAAGGCATTCGGCCGTTCCGTAGGCGAACATCGCGACGGCCTGGGCGCCGCCGGCCGCGTACACCTCGTCGACGCCGAGCAGGGCGCAGGCGGCGAGGATGGTGGGGTGCGGCAGACCGTCGAAGTCCTTCTGCGGCGGGGACGCGACGGCGATGCCCTCGACGCCCGCCTCCTGGGCGGGTACGACGTTCATGACCACGGACGACGGGTAGACGGAGCGTCCGCCCGGGACGTACAGCCCGACGCGCTCGACCGGCACCCACTTCTCGGTGACGGTGCCGCCGGGGACGACCTGGGTGGTGTGCGTGGTGCGGCGCTGCTCGCGGTGGACGAGACGGGCCCGGCGGATCGACTCCTCCAGCGCAGCCCGTACGTCGGGGTCGAGCCCCTCCAGCGCCCCGGCGATCGCCGGGGCGGGAACGCGGATCGAGTCGATCCGTACGCCGTCGAGTTTCTCTCCCCACTCGATCACCGCCGCCGAGCCACGATGGCGTACGTCCTCGCAGATGGGCCGCACCGTCTCCAGGGCGGCTTCCACGTCGAACTCGGCACGGGGCAGCAGGTCGCGCAGGGCTCCGCCCTCGGGGAGGGCGTCACCGCGCAGATCGATTCGAGAGATCACACCGCAATTCTCGCAGACCGCCTGCGGCCTCCGGTCGCCCGTATCACTGGCTGATACTTCTCTCGGCGGTATCCGCTGACCAATCGCGTTCACGTCGTCACCCAGCGGGAAGAACAGCTCCGAGCGGAAGGGGCACCCCGTGACCGAACCGCACGACGGCGATTTTCCGGACGGCCTCAGCGCGGCCGAGCTGGGCATGTGGCAGGCATTCCGGAACGGCAGCACCTACGATCTGCGCGCCCGCGACCCGGCGCGGGACGATCCGTTCGCGCCGCCCGTCTGGGGACCGGAACGCAGTGTGAACGGGCGCGTCGTCGCCCGGCTGCTGCTGTCCGGGCCGCCGCCGCGGCCCGGCCGGGTCGCCGCGCTGAAGCTCCGGGGGGTGCGGATCACCGGAACGCTCGATCTCGCGGGCGGGCGCGTCGCGCCGTACGTCGAGCTGACCGGCTGCCGTTTCGAGAACGAGGTGGTGCTGCCCGAATGCCATTTCACGACGTTACGGATCGTCGGCTGTGCGATGCCCCGGCTGGAGGCGGCCCGGCTGCGCACCGAGGGCGATCTGCATCTGCCGCGCTGCCGCGTCAAGCACGGGATCCGGCTCACCGACGCCCAGATCGGCACCGATCTGCTGATCAACCAGATCGAGATCGGCCCCGACCGGGGCGGGCGCGCCCTGGCCGCCGACGGTCTGGCGGTCGGCCAGGACCTCCAGGCGGAGCTGGTCGAGGCACGCGGCGAGCTGAGCCTGCGCGGCGCGAAGGTCGGCGGTTCGCTGAGCCTGCGCGGCAGCAGACTGCGGGGCCGGGAGGGCAGGCGCGCGCTGAACGCCCCGCAGCTGACGGTGGAGCGGACGCTGTACATGAGCGAGGCGTGGGTGAGTGTCGACACCGGGAACCAGGGCACCACTCCCCCGTACGGCATCGTCATGGCCCCGACCCCGGCACGCGGTACGCGTTCGCAGATCTTCGAGTGCCGCGGCGGGGTGCGCCTCGACGACGGGCGGTTCGGCGATGCCGTGGATCTGCACAAGGCGCGGTTCGTGCTGGCCCGGCACGAGGAGCTGTCGCTGCGCCGGATCGTCACTCCGGAGCTGCGGTTCAACGCGGAGCGGCCGGAGGAGGGCCGGGTCGTACTGAACGGCGCGAGGGTGGTCACCCTGATCGACGTGTCGACCAGCTGGCCGGGGCCCGGCGGTCTGGCGATGGGCGGTTTCGTGTACGAGAACCTCGTCCCGTACGGGCACTTTCCGCTCTCCCGGCGCCTGGAGTGGGTGGCGGCGGCGACCCCGGAGTACGTGCCGGAGCCGTACGAACGCCTCGCGACGGTGCTGCGCAGCTGCGGGGAGGACGCGGACGCCCGCGAGGTGCTGCTGGCCAAGCAGCGCAGGCGGCGCGAGACGCTGCCGCCCGCGGCGAAGCTCTGGGGCTTCCTGCAGGACTGGACGGTGGCGTACGGCTACCGGCCGGGCCGGGCCGCGGTCTGGATGGCGGTGCTGTGGGCGGCGGGCACCCTGGCCTTCTCCCAGCACGTCCCGGCGGCGATCAAACAGGACGAGCATCCGCAGTGGAACCCCGCCCTGTACGCACTCGACCTGCTGGTGCCGGTGATCAACCTCGGCCAGGACGGTTACTGGCGGCTGGAGGACGGCTGGCAGTGGACGGCGGCCGTGCTCGTCCTGCTGGGTTGGATACTGGCCACCACGGTCGCGGCCGGCGCCTCACGGCTGCTGCGCCGGGGCTGACCGGGATCCGGCCGCGGCGGGCACCGGGCAACCGCCCGGAGGCCCGCCGCGGGGCGGTCGTCGCGGCTGCGGAGGCCCTGGCCGACGACGGGCCGGGCCCTGCCCGAAGGGCCGTACCCGGCCCGCCGGAGCGACGGGAACAAGCCAGATTCCCGACTTTCTTTTACCTTTTATTGACCGTGCTCGATACAACCCCTCCACTCGGCACCAAAGCTTCACAGCACCCCCCTTGGCGCCGCCCCGACCAGCGCTTTTCAATGGTCTGCGCCATGTCATTCCTTCGCGCTCTGCTCCGTACCGCGGGCACGGTCCGGCGTTCCCCCCAGGGATCGGCCGGGCTGCCGGCGGACGACGCAGTGCTGCTCGACGCCCCCGACGAACGGCTCTCCCCAGCGCTCGTCGCCGCCGCCCTCGGGGAGTACGAACCGGCCGCGAAGCTCCTCGCCATCACCCGGGACGGCGCCGAGTGGGAGAACCGGGACCGCTACCTCGGCCGGCTCGTCACCTTCGCCCGCAGCCGCGACGGCTGGCTCACCGGCTGGCTCGCCGCCGCACCGCACGACCCGGACGCGCTGCTCGTCAAGGCGGAGCTGGCGGTCCGCCGGGCCTGGGAGTCGCCCGTCCGGGCCGAGCAGCTGCGCGAGGTGGGGCCGCTGATCACCGCGGCGGCCGAGAGCGATCCGCGCGACCCGGTGCCCTGGCGGCTGGCACTCGACCACGCGCGCGGCACCCACGCCACGCACACCACCTTCGAGGCGCTGTGGGAACAGGCGATCCAGCGCTCCTCGCACCACTACGGCTGCCATGTCGCGGCCCTGCGGTACCTCTCCGCCGCCTGGTACGGCTCGCACCGCGAATGCTTCGACTTCGCCGAACGGGCGGCCGAGGACTCGCCGCCCGGCTCACTGGTGCAGGCGCTGCCGCTGCGGGCCGCCTTCGCCCTGCTGATCGAAGGGCCGGGCGCACGGACCACTTCGGTGCAGGAGGAACGGATCGACGCGGCGGCGGATCTGGCGATCACCCTGTCCGCCTCGTTCGCACCCGGCGATCCCTGGCCCGCCGGGGTCCGCAACCTGCTGGCCTTCGTACTGGTCGCCCGGGGCCGCTGGGACGAGGCGCTGGATCAGTTCCGCCGGATCGGGCCCCACGCGGCGTCGTTCCCGTGGTCGTCGGTCTCCGACGATCCGCTCGGCCGGTTCCTCGACGCGAGGAACGACGCGCGGCTCCGGGTGGCCTGTGCGACACCTTTGCCGGGCCGGGCCGACCGGGGCCGGCCCCGCGGCCATTACGCTTGACCGTTGTGACCACCGCTCGCCTGCCTCTGTTCCCGCTGAACGCGGTGCTGTTCCCCGGCCTCGTGCTGCCGCTGAACGTCTTCGAAGAGCGTTATCGCGCCATGATGCGCGAACTGCTGAAGACCGGCGGCGACGAGCCCCGCCGCTTCGCCGTGGTCGCGATCCGCGACGGCCACGAGACCGCCCCGACGGCCACCGGAATGCCGGACCCGACGAGCACCCCCGCCGAGCGCGGCCCCGCGGACGGCTTCGGTCCCGACCCGCTCCAGACCTTCCACCGGGTCGGCTGCATCGCCGACGCGGCGAAGATCCGGGAACGGCCGGACGGCAGCTTCGAGGTCCTCGCGACCGGCACCACCCGGGCCAGGCTGTGCTCCGTCGACGCGAGCGGCCCCTATCTGACGGCCGAACTCGAAGAGCTGGACGAGGAACCCGGCGAGGAGGCGGGCGCACTGGCCGAAGGCGTCCTGCGGGCCTTCCGCAGCTACCAGAAGCGGCTGGCCGGGGCGAGCGAACGGTCCCTGACGACCGGCGCGGACCTGCCCGACGAACCCTCCGTCGTCTCCTACCTGGTCGCGGCGGCCGCCGTACTCGACATCCCGTCGAAGCAGCGGCTGCTCCAGGCGCCCGACACCGCGACCCGGCTGCGCGAAGAGCTGACGCTGCTGCGTTCCGAGACCGCCGTCATCCGGCATCTGCCGTCCCTGCCCGCGGCGGACCTGACGCGTCCCCCCGTCCACCCCAACTGACCGACCGGCCGACAGCCGACCGACCCGAGGACCCTCTCCCCGTGGCGAAGAAGCCGAAGAAGCAGCAGCAGTCCGGCGGCACCCCGGCAACGGTCGCGCTGACCGCGGCCGGCATGGCGTTCACCGTCCATTCCTACGACCACGACCCGGCGTCGGCCTCCTACGGCGAGGAGGCGGCCGAGGCACTGGGCGTCTCCCCCGACCGGGTCTTCAAGACCCTGGTCGCGGAGGTCGACGGCAGTCTCACCGTGGCGGTCGTCCCGGTGGCCGGCTCGCTCGACCTCAAGGCGCTGGCCTCCGCGGTGGGCGGCAAACGCGCCGCGATGGCCGACCCGGCGGCAGCGGAACGCACCACCGGCTACGTACGGGGCGGCATCTCCCCGCTGGGCCAGCGGAAGCAACTGCGTACGGTGCTCGACGCGTCGGCACGGTCCCACGAGACCATCTGCGTCTCGGCGGGCCGGCGCGGCCTGGAGGTCGAACTCTCCCCCGCGGACCTGGCATCGCTGACGGGCGCGGTCTTCGCGGAGATCGGCCGGGAGTAGGCCCGCCCCAGCCCATCCCGCGGCCCACCTCGCACCCCAGGACACCCGCACCCCGCCGCCCCGGAACCACCCGCCGCCCAGGGCCTCGCGTCCGGATCACGCCGGGCTCGCGGGGTCCGGCATGATCCGGACGAAAGTCGCTAGGCCCCGGCCGGCGGCACCGGCGGCGTACCCGCTCCCGGAGCGCCGGGCCCCGCACCGGAACCCGCGCCCGGCACCGGCCCACCCGCGGCCCACCCGGGAAACGCTCCCCACTCCGGCTCCGGATCACGCGGTCCGAACAACGCGGTCAACCCGAGATGAACCGCCATCGCCCCGATCGACCACACCAGCAACGCGACCCCCTTCGACCGCAGCTGGAGCGGCGCGTCGAAGACCACGCCCTTGCCGACCGCCCGCGCGTGCGCGACCACGTCCTGCTCCGGACCGAGCCACACCCCCAGCCGCCAGGCAATCAGCGAACCGAGCAGCCCGCCCAGCGCGAGCCCCACCACGAGGGCGATGCCGCCACGCCGCTGGAACCAGAAGACCAGCGCCGCGGAGAGCACACCGAATGCCAGGGCGAGCAGCACGAACGTGCCGTCGGCGCCGATCGCCTCCTCGCCCTCGCTGTCGCTGAGGAAGACGGCCGTGCTGTCGGAGATCAGGGGAACCCGCGGGGCCAGCCACGCCCAGAGAAATCCGAGCGCGATGCCCGCGACGGCCGTGAGAACGGTGACGACAGCGGCCCGCCGCAGATCCGACCGGCGGCCGTTCTCACCCTCGGACTCCACCGGGGCCCCGGAGCCGGGGCCACCGGGGCTCCCCGGCCCGCCCCACGTCGGCGGGGTCTGCCAGGGGCCGTTGGACGAGGGCTGGTGAGGCGGCGTCAGAGGTGCGGTCACCGTGCCATCGTGCCAGGCGTAGCTGTGCGGCGCCTCACCGGACCGCTGCCCTGCGGTACGCCCAGGTGGCCACGGCCAGCGAGAGGACGCCGACGGCGGCGCAGACCGCGAGGTCCAGCGCGACGACCGCCCAGTCGGGACGGGCGTCGAAGGACCGCGAGAGTGCCTCGACACCGTACGTCGAGGGCAGCAGATCGCGGGCCCAGCCGATCGGCGCGGGCAGCCGGTCGGCCGGCAGGACGCCGAGCAGCAGCGCCGCCGACATGCCCAGCTGCCCGAGCAGCGTGGCCAGCTCCTGCCGGGGCGCGAGCAGCCCCAGCGCGGCGCCGAGCCCGGAGAGCGCCGCCCCGGAGAGCGGGATGACGGCGACGAGCACCCACAGATGGGTCAGCGGCAGCCCGAACAGCACGCTTCCCGCCACGGCCGTGACGATGGTGCCGGGCACCGTGAAGGAGGCGTACGCCCCGGCGGCACCGAGCACCACCGCGGCGGGCGGCACCGGCAGGGTCGCGTAGTGGTCGAGCCCGCCGCCGGCCCGCAGCTGCCCGAAGTACTGGGCGAGCAGGTTGAGCGCCACGAAGGCCACCACGAGGACGCTGGATCCGGCCACGACGGCCCGCGCCTCGACGTCGCCGTCGACGACCCCGCGCATCAGCACCATGATCCCGACGGACTGGAAGGTCGCGACGAAAAGCAGCGGAATACGGGCGACCCGGGCCCGGGACAGCTGGGCACGGTAGACGGCCGCGAGCGAGGGGAACAGCCGGGCGCGCGGCGCGAGCGGCGCGGGGGCCGCCTCGGGCCGGCCGTCGTCCTCGCGGCCGGCCCGGCCGTCCTCGGGGGTCCGGACGGGTCCGGTCACCGCCTGCGCGGGAACGATGCTCGTCACCTGGCGCTGCTCCTCTTCGCTCCCTGTCCGGCCGCGCACCCGCACCCGGCCTCCCCGCCCACCCCGGTCATGCCTTCACCAGCCCCTTGGCCGCGTCCCCGCCGAGCGCGAGATAGACATCCTCCAGGCTGGGCGTCGCCAGGGTGAAGTCGCCGAGTGCGGCGAAGGCCGCGCCGCCGGTCACGGCGGCCACCGCCGCCCGCGCCTCGTCGGGACCGAGCCGCAGCACCCAGCGCCGTCCGGACTCCTGGGCAAAGCCGCGCAGCGCGGCCACCTCGGGCACGTCCAGCGGCGCCCGTTCGCGCCACACCAGCTCGACCCGGACCTCACCCGCGACACGTTCCTTGAGGCCGGCCGGCGTATCGCAGGCGATGACCGTGCCGCGTTCGATCACGGCGACCCGGTCGAGGACCGTCTCGGCCTCGATGACGTTGTGGGTGACGAGCAGCACCGTCGTGCCGTGTTCGGCCCGGCGCCGGTCCACCGCGGCCCAGACGGCCCGCCGCGCGACGGGATCCATCCCGGTCGTCGGCTCGTCCAGCACCAGCACCGGCCGCTCGCCGACCAGCGCGGCGGCGAAGCAGGCGAGCCGCCGCTGTCCACCGGAGAGCTTCTTCAGGGGGCGTCCCGCGATCTCGGTGAGTCCGAGTTCGTCGAGTACGGCGTTGCGTTCGGCGCGCGCGTCCCGTACCGGAAGGCCGCGCAGCCGTCCGGTGGTCTCGGCGGCGAGCGACACCGTCAGTTCGTCGAGGGCGGTGGACTCCTGGCCGAGGTATCCGATCAGCCGGGAGGCCCGCTCGGGGTGGCGTACGAGATCGTGGCCCAGCACGGTGACGCTGCCGGAGTCGGGCCGCATCAGCCCGGTCAGCTGACGTACCAGGGTGGACTTCCCGGCGCCGTTGGGGCCGAGGAGCCCGAAGATCTCACCGCGCCGCACATCCAGGCTGATCCCGTCGGTGGCGCGCACCTCGGGTGTGGCGGGCGCACCGCGTCGGCCGCGGGCGGCGGGATAGGTCTTGACCAGATCACGCACCGCGCACACGGTCCCGGTCGCCGTCTGCGCCTGTGCTGTGCCCGTACTCACGAGGTACGAGAGTACGGGGTCGGATGCCCCGGATCGTGCCCGGGGCCGGGCCGGCCGGGCCGGGACGCGGCGATCGCCGGCCGGGTTGCCCGCCCTGCCGTCAGTCGGCGGACGGGCCCGTCCACTCCGCCGCGGGGGCGTGTTCCGCCGCGGCCCGTACATCGATCTCCCGCCAGAATCCCGCCCGGATCGCATAGCGGTCGTGCTCGTCGATCTGGTCGTCCTTGTGGGCGAGCAGGCCGAACCGTGCCGCGTACCGCAGCAGCTCGCCGTCGATGCGGTGCGGGATGCGCGGATACATGGTCGACAGCTTCTGCAGATGGGCGGCCTCCGGCAGCCGCTCCATCCAGCGGCGGGCGAAGACCTGGCCCACCTCGAAGGGGTCGCCGCCGACGGTGGTGATGTCCTCCTCGCGGTCCGCCCAGCGCTGCTCGGCGCTGGTGAGCTGGGCCAGTGTCGGGAGGGACGCGGTTTCGGCGGGCTCGCCCAGTGGCCCGCCGCGGTCCATCCAGCCCTTGTCGGAGGACCAGCGCAGGGTCGCGCCGGCGGGCGGGGGCTGGGTGGGGTGCTGGGCCGGCTGGGTGCCGGGGCCGCGCAGGGTGCCCGCCAGGTCCTTGGGGGTGGGGACGCCCTTTCCGCCGAGGCCGGGCCGCTCTGCGGTGGTGCTGCTCTCCTCGGGCGGCGGGGCGGTGCCGTCGGCGGCGGCCTGCCCCTCGGCCTCCGGCGCCCGCTCGGCGGACGCGGCGAGGGCCGCTTCGGGCAGCGGCGCGGCGAGGATCGCGGCGATCTCCGGCCGGGGCGCGGGCGGCGGGGCGCAGACGCCGCCGGTCTCCTTGGCCCGTATGGCGCGGGTGATCCAGGCCCGGTCGAGCACCCTTCGTTCGTCGGCCTCGGCGACCAGGTCCTCGGACTGGTTGTAGTCGCCGTCGGCGGCCTGGACGGCCCACAGGTGGACGGCGACGCCGTGTTCCTTGGCGGACATCAGGCCGGGCAGCAGATCGCCGTCGCCGGTCACCAGCACCACGTCGGAACAGGCCCGGTTCCTGGCCAGCTCCGTGAGCTCGGCGTGCATCGCGGCGTCGACGCCCTTCTGCGCCCAGCGCCCGTCACTACGGGTGAGGGCGCCGAGCCGGACGGTCACCCGGGGCACCACCCGCAGCCTGCGGTGCTCGGGCTGCGGTACGCGGTCGGGGGCGCCGTCGAACCAGTAGATCCGCAGCAGCGGCTGCTGCGTATCGGTCTCTGCCAGCTCCCGCAGGCCCCGGATGAGGGCCGCGTGGTCGACGGTGATGCGGGAACGGGCGGGCTCTCCGGCAAGCAGACTCGCGGCTGCACCCAGCAAGTAGCCGGCGTCCACCAGGACGACGCAACGGTCCACGCGTTCCACCCTCTTCCAGAAATTCGGGTGTGGTCTTTGCCAAAGGTTTCCTTCGAGTCTGCCCGACCGCGCAGGGGTTGACGGCCGGAACTCGATCATCGGCGTGGCGGATCGGAAAAACGGCGCATCATACCCCCTCACTACGCACGGTAATGATCCAACATGCACCCTTTACACCACTATGTGAGTCTGAACGCGATCCTGGCCCCGAGAGTCCCCACAGGAGGAACGCCATGGCCAAGAACAAGAACCGCAAGCAGGGCAGCCGGCAGACCCGCACATCCGGTCCGGAGCACGGTGCGGAAGAGTCCAAGTCGAACACGTACGAGTCGCAGATACAGCCTCAGCCGCAGGCCCAGGGCAGCCCTGCCGATGTCGCCCGCAAGCACCAGCGGCGCTTCGGCCACAACTGACCGGCCGGATTTCCGGTCCGGCCACGGGCCGTGTGACCGAGAGGGGCGCTCCCGCCTACGCGGGGGCGCCCCTCTCGTACGTCCGGGTCGTGAACCGGATCAGCCGGCCAGGCAGGACGGCCCGAGCAGCACCTTCAGGTCACCGAAGAGCGCCGGGTCGGGCTTCACCCGGTGCCGGTCGAGCCGGAGCACCGTGGTCTTGCGGGGGCCCTGGAGCCTGATCCGCACCTCGGTGTCGCCCCGGTGGTTGCTGAGGACCTCGCCGAGGCGGCTGACCATCGGCGGCGTGATCTTGACCGTGGGGATGGTGAGGACCACGGGGGCGTTGGTGCCCGCCGACGAGATGTCGGGGACCTGCATCTCCATGGCGACGAGCCGGGGCACGTCCTCGCGCTTGTCGAGACGTCCCTTGACGAAGACGACGGTGTCCTCGACGAGCTGGGTGGAGACCAGCTGGTAGGTGGCGGGGAAGAACATGCACTCGATGGAACCGGCCAGGTCCTCGACAGTCGCGATGGCCCAGGCGTTGCCCTGCTTGGTCATCTTGCGCTGGAGTCCGGAGATGATGCCGCCGACGGTGACGATGGCGCCGTCGGCGTGCTCCCCGCCGGTCAGCTGGGAGATCGAGGAGTCGGCCTTGTCGGACAGCACGTGCTCCAGGCCGAAGAGCGGGTGGTCGGAGACGTACAGCCCGAGCATCTCGCGCTCCTGGGCCAGCAGGTAGGACTTCTCCCACTCGATGTCGGAGAACTCCACGTCGAGCCCGAAGCCCGGCTCGGAGGCGCCGTCGTCCGAGTCGCCCATGCCGCCGAAGAGGTCGAACTGTCCCTCGGCCTCCTTGCGCTTGACCTGCACCACGTTGTCGATCATCGGCTCGTGGTGCGCGACCAGGCCCTTGCGGGTGTGGCCCATCTCGTCGAAGGCGCCGGCCTTGATCAGCGACTCCACGGTGCGCTTGTTGCACACCACCGCCTCGACCTTGTCCAGGAAGTCGGGGAAGCTGCCGTACTTCCCCTTCGCCTTGCGGCACCGGATGATCGAGTCGACGACGTTCTGCCCCACGTTGCGGACGGCGGTCAGGCCGAAGAGGATCACGTCGTCGCCCTGGGCCGCGAAGTTCGACAGCGACTCGTTCACATTGGGCGGCAGCACCTTGATGCCCATGCGGCGGCACTCGTTGAGGTAGACCGCCGACTTGTCCTTGTCGTCCTTGACCGAGGTGAGCAGCGCCGCCATGTACTCCGCGGGGTAGTTCGCCTTCAGATACGCGGTCCAGTAGGTGACCAGGCCGTACGCGGAGGAGTGCGCCTTGTTGAACGCGTAGCCGGCGAACGGGACCAGCACGTCCCACAGGGCCTGGATCGCGGCGTCGGAGAAGCCGTTCTTCTTGGCACCCGCCTGGAAGAGGACGAAGTTCTTCTCCAGTTCCTCGGGCTTCTTCTTGCCCATCACACGGCGCAGGATGTCGGCCTCGCCGAGCGAGTACCCGGCGACGATCTGGGCGGCCTTCTGCACCTGCTCCTGGTACACGATCAGGCCGTAGGTGAGGCCGAGGACCTCCTTGAGCGGCTCCTCCAGCTCCGGGTGGATCGGGGTGATCTCCTGCCGGGCGTTCTTGCGCTCGGCGTAGTTCGTGTGGGAGTTCATGCCCATCGGACCCGGCCGGTACAGGGCCGAGACGGCGGAAATGTCCTCGAAGTTGTCGGGCTGCATCTGGCGCAGCAGGGAGCGCATCGGGCCGCCGTCGAACTGGAACACGCCGAGCGTGTCACCGCGGCAGAGCATCTCGTACGTCTTCGGGTCGTCCAGCGGGAGGCCGAGCAGGTCCAGCTTGATGTCCTTGTTGCTCTCCACCATCTTGACGGCGTCGTCCATGATGGTGAGGTTGCGCAGGCCGAGGAAGTCCATCTTCAGCAGGCCGAGCGACTCGCACTGCGGGTAGTCCCACTGCGTGATGGTGACGCCGTCGGTGTGCCGCACCCAGACCGGGGCGTGGTCGACGATGGGCTCGCTGGACATGATGACGCCCGCGGCGTGCACGCCCATCTGCCGGACCAGGCCCTCGACACCCTTCGCGGTGTCGATGACCTTCTTCACGTCCGGCTCGTTCTCGTACATCCCCCGGATCTCGCCCGCCTCGCTGTAGCGCGGGTGCTTGGGGTCGGTGATGCCGTTGAGGTCGATGCCCTTGCCGAGGACGTCGGCGGGCATGGCCTTGGTGAGCCGGTCGCCCATCGCGTACGGGTAGCCGAGGACGCGGGCGGAGTCCTTGATGGCGTTCTTCGCCTTGATCTTGCCGTACGTGCCGATCATGGCGACCTTGTCGGCGCCGTACTTCTCCGTCACGTACCTGATCACTTCGACGCGCCGACGCTCGTCGAAGTCGATGTCGACATCGGGCATGGAGACGCGCTCGGGGTTGAGGAACCGCTCGAAGATCAGCCCGTGCTCGATCGGGTCGAGGTCGGTGATGCCCATCGCGTACGCCACGATCGAGCCGGCCGCGGAGCCTCGGCCGGGGCCGACCGCGATGCCGTTGTTCTTCGCCCACATGATGAAGTCGGCGACCACCAGGAAGTACCCCGGGAACCCCATCTGGATGATGACGTCCATCTCGTACTCGGCCTGCTTCTGCCGGTCCTCGGGGACGCCGGCCGGGAAGCGCCGGTTCATACCGACCCGGACCTCCTCCTGGAACCAGGTGATCTCCGTGAACCCGTCCGGGATGTCGAACTTCGGCATCAGGTCGCGCTTCTCGAACATCCCCGCGGTGTCGATCTGCTGCGCGACCAGCAGTGTGTTGGCGCACCCCTCCTGCCAGGCGTCGGAGGAGTCGACGGCGTACATCTCGTCGGTCGTCTTGAGGTAGTAGCCGGTGCCGTCGAAGCGGAAGCGGTCCGGGTCGGAGAGGTTCTTCCCGGTCTGGATGCACAGCAGCGCGTCGTGCGCGGTCGCCTCGTGGGCGTAGGTGTAGTGCGAGTCGTTGGTCACCAGCGGCGGGATGCTCAGCTTCTTGCCGATTTCGAGGAGCCCGTCGCGGACCCGGCGCTCGATCTCGATGCCGTGGTCCATCAGCTCCAGGAAGTACCTGTCCTCGCCGAAGATGTCCTTGTAGTCCGAGGCCGCCTGCACCGCCTCGTCGAACTGCCCCAGCCGCAGCCGGGTCTGCACCTCGCCCGAGGGACAGCCGGTGGACGCGATCAGACCCTCGGACCACTGGGCGATGGTCTCCTTGTCCATACGCGGCCACTTCTGCAGCCAGCCCTCCGCGTACGCGTCCGACGACAGCCGGAAGAGGTTGTGCAGCCCCGTCGAGTTCGCCGCCCAGATCGTCTTGTGGGTGTAACCACCCGAACCCGAGACGTCGTCACGCTTCTGGTGGGGCTGGCCCCACTGGATCTTCCGCTTGTGCTTGCGCGACTCCGGGGCGACGTACGCCTCGATCCCGATGATCGGCGTCACGCCCGCCTTCTGCGCCGAATGGAAGAAGTCGTAGGCGCCGTGCAGGTTGCCGTGGTCGGTCATGGCGATATGGGACATGCCCATCTCATTGCACGCGTTGAACATGTCCTTGAGCCGCGCGGCACCGTCCAGCAGCGAGTACTGGGTGTGGACGTGAAGGTGCGTGAAAGGCGGCTTGGTCACGGCGGTGGGCCTCCGAAGTGCAGGCGCGGCGCGGAGCGCCTCGATGAGGGGCTGCGGTCGGGCGACGGGCGGGCGGACGGACTGGGGGGACAGCGTGGAAGTCTACGTCTCCGAAGTGACAACCGAGGGGCACTCCCGGCTGCGGTCGCGCGTTGAAGGGGCTGAGAAGGCCGTCCCGTTTGTCATGCACGTCAGGTACCAGGAGGCACCCGGAGATGTCGGAAGCGCAGACCGGCGCGGCGCAGCGCGGGGAGCAGATTCTTGAGGTCTTCGACACCGCCTTCGGGGAGCTGCTGGCCGCCGATCCGGCCGCCTTCCGGGTCAAGTTCCGCAAGATGGCGGGCTCGGCGTTCGCCTTCTACCGGGGCACGGCGTGCCTGTTCTACAACGACCTGGAGCGGGAGCGGCACGGCGGCCCGTACCTGGACGAGCGGACCGGGCGGGTGTGGATCCACGGCGATCTGCACGCGGAGAACTTCGGCACGTACATGGACGCCAACGGCCGGCTGGTCTTCAATGTGAACGACTTCGACGAGGCGTACGTCGGCCCGTTCACCTGGGACCTCAAGCGGTTCGCCGCCTCCGTCGCACTGATCGGGTACGCGAAGGCACTGGGTGACGACCAGATCACCGAGCTGGTCCGGGTCTACGCGGCGGCCTACCGCGAGCGGATCCACGCTCTGGCGACGGGCTCGAAGAGCGGCGGCATATCGGAGCTGCCGCCCTTCACGCTCGATACGGCCGAGGGCCCGCTGCTGGACGCGCTGCGCGACGCCCGGTCGCTGACCCGGTTCTCGCTGCTGGAATCGATGACGGAGATCCGGGACTTCGAGCGCAGGTTCGCGGCGGGCGGCGGCTCGATCGATCTGGACGCGGCGACGCGGTACAAGGTGCTGGCCGCCTTCGACGGCTATCTGGAGACACTGCCGGAGTCCAGTCTGGCCCGCCCCGACTCCTACCGGGTGAAGGATGTCGTCGGCCGTCGCGGCATCGGCATCGGTTCGGCCGGGCTGCCCTCGTACAACATCCTCCTGGAGGGCAACAGCGACGCCCTGGAGAACGATGTGGTGATCTACCTCAAGCAGGCGCAGACCCCCGCGGTCTCCCGGCACATCACCGACGCCGCCGTGCGCGGCTACTTCCAGCACGAGGGCCACCGCACGGTCATCTCGCAGCGCGCCCTGCAGGCGCACGCCGACCCGTGGCTCGGCTGGACCGAGCTGGACGGGGCCGGGCAGCTGGTCGCCGAGGTTTCTCCGTACGCGGTCGATCTGGACTGGTCCGACATCGACGAGCCGGAGGAGATCGCGGCGGTCGTCGCCGACCTCGCCCGGGCGACGGCGACGATGCACGCGGCGGCGGACGACGACAGCGGCCACTCGCTGGTGCCGTTCTCCACGGAGCGGGCGATCGACGCGGCGATCTCGGCGGACGAGGAGGGCTTCGCCGGCCTGCTGGTGGATTTCGCGCACAGCTACGGCGCCCGGGCCCGCGCCGACCACCAGATCTTCGTGGATCTCTTCCGCAACGGCCGGATCCCGGGGCTGCAGGGCTCCACACGCAGCCGCCCCCTTGGGGTGCGCTGACAGGTTCGCATGCGACACTCCTCGACGATGGACATATCCGGGAAGCAGCTCAGAGTCGTTCGCGCGGCGCTTTTCACAGCGCTCGTCGTGACGCTCTCGACCGGTTCCCATGTGCTGCTCTCCCAGGTCTCGCTGCCGCTGAACGTCGTCGCCCTGCTGGCCGGTGCGGTCTTCGCCGTCGCGTACGCGCTGGCCGGCCGGGAGCGCGGCTTCGGGGCGATCGCCGGGCTGCTGGTCCCCCTGGAACTGGCCGCCGACACCGTCTTCACCACCGGCCAGCACCTCTGTTACGGCGCGGCGGGCGGCCCGATAGCGGGGCCGCTGCGCTCGGTCGGCGTCGATGTGCTGTGCGGCGGCGGAGACATCGGCGCCGGTGCGGCACGGGCCGGCGACGTCGGCACCCCGCTCGCCTCGGTGACCGGCACCGGGCACACGGCGGCCGCGCTGCTGGCCTCCCCCGGTCCAGCGGTGCCATGGCTGCTGCTCGCCGCCCATGTGACGGTCGGGCTGCTCGCCGCGGCCTGGCTCCGGCGCGGCGAGTCCGCGCTCGTCGCCCTGCTGGGCGCGGTCGCCGTCCTGGCGTTCCGGCCGCTGCTGATCGCGGTCGCCGTGGTCGGTACGGCCCGCCGCTCCGTGCACCGCAGGGTGCGCCCCGCCGGACACGGCCCGCATCTGCTCGTACACGCCCGTCTGCTCGTGCACTCCGTGGGACGGAGGGGACCGCCGCGCTCGGCCTGCACCTTCGCCTGAGCACGCACATCCCTGACGACGTAACACCCACTTCATGGAGAAGAAAACATGAGCAAGCGCAACAGCCAGGCCAACAAGTCGGCGGCCCGTGAGCGTCTGCGCGCCGAACGCGAGCGCCAGGCCAAGAAGGACAAGACCCGTCGGCAGATCGTCGTCGGCGTCTCGATCGTCGGCGTGCTGGCGGTCGTGGGCCTCGGCACCTGGGGCATCATGCAGATGAACAAGCCGTCCCACTGGGACGCGGCCAAGGACGCGAAGGACGTCACGGCGCCCAAGAACACCTCCGGCGAGAACGGCACGACCGTCGTCATCGGCAAGTCGACCGCCAAGAAGACCCTGGAGATCTACGAGGACCCGCGCTGCCCGATCTGCGCCACGCTCGAACAGTCCGTCGGCGGGACGCTGCAGAAGGACATCGACGCCGGGAAGTACAAGATCAAATACATCGGTGCCACGTTCCTCGACGACATGGCCACGGGCGTGGGCTCGAAGAACGCGCTGAGCGCGCTCGGCGCCGCTCTCAATATCAGCCCGCAGACCTTCCTGGACTACAAGGCCGCGCTCTTCTCCGCGAAGTACCACCCGGAGGAGACCGACGACAAGTTCAAGGACGACGCGTACCTGATCAAGATCGCCGACACGGTCGACGCCCTGAAGGGCAACAAGGAGTTCCAGAAGAACGTCGAGGACGGCACGTTCGACAACTGGGCGATGAAGATGTCCGAGGCGTTCAACAAGAGCGGCGTGCGGGGCACCCCGACGCTGAAGATGGACGGCAAGGCGCTCACCGGCGCGGACGGCAAGAACGCTCCGATGACGGTGGCCGATTTCAACACCGCGATCGACGCCGCGCTGAAGGGCTGACAGCCCGCCCGGTCCTGACCGGGCGGAAAATCCCCGGCAGCGGCTCCTGGACGGGCAGGCGAACTTCCTTGGTTCGCCTGCCCGTTGGCTTTACCGGTCAGTAGGGTGCTGCCCCGTGACCAGTCGACACCTTTCCTCGCCGCTTTCCGCCCCCAGCCGCCGCACGCTCGTCAAGGCCGCTGCCGCCACCGCCGTCGCGGCCCCCGTGCTGGGCGCCGCCACCACCGCGCGTGCCGCGGACGGGCCCGCCTTCCTGCACGGCGTCGCCTCCGGCGACCCCCTGCCCGACGGCATACTCCTGTGGACCCGCGTCACCCCGGCCCCCGACGCCGTGCCCGGTTCCGGTCGTGGCGCCGACACGGCGGTGCGCTGGGAGGTCGCCGAGGACCAGGGGTTCGCCCGGGTCGTCGCGCGGGGCAGCACCGTCGCGAAGGCCGCCTCGGATCACACCGTCAAGGCCGATGTGCGGGGGCTGAGCCCGGCCACCGCGTACTGGTTCCGCTTCTCGGCGGGCGACGGTACGGGGGTCCTCTCACCGACGGGCCGCACCCGTACCGCGCCCGCGGCCGGGGCGGCCACACCCGGTGTGCGCTTCGGCGTGGTCTCGTGCGCCAACTGGGAGGCGGGTTACTTCTCCCCGTACCGGCATCTCGCCCAACGCGCCGATCTCGACGCGGTGCTGCATCTCGGCGACTACATATACGAGTACGCGTCGGGCAGTTACCCGGACGCGAAGTACGTCGTACGGCCCCACGAGCCCAGGCACGAGATCCTCACCCTCGCCGACTACCGCACCCGGCACGGCAACTACAAGACGGACACCGACCTCCAGACCCTGCACGCCGCCCACCCGGTGATCGCGATCTGGGACGACCACGAGTTCGCCAACGACTCCTGGTCGGGCGGGGCCGAGAACCACACGCCGGACACGGAGGGCGCCTGGGCCGACCGGGTCGCGGGTGCCAAGCAGGCCTACTTCGAGTGGATGCCGGTCCGCGCCTCCACCGAGGGCACCGTCTACCGGCGGCTCCGCTTCGGCAGCCTGGCCGAGCTCCACCTTCTCGATCTGCGCACCTTCCGTTCCCAGCAGTCGGCGATCGGCAGCGGCTCGGTCGACGACCCGGACCGCACGATCACCGGCCGGGCGCAGCTGGACTGGCTGAAGTCGGGACTGGCCGGATCGGACACCGCCTGGAAGCTGGTCGGCACGTCGGTGATGATCTCGCCGGTCGCGTTCGGCTCCGTGCCCGCGCACCTGCTGGAGCCGCTGGCCGAGCTGCTGGGGCTGCCCACGGAAGGTCTCGCCGTCAACGTCGACCAGTGGGACGGATACACGGACGACCGCAAGGAGCTGATCGCCCATCTGCGGGACCGGTCGATCACCAACACGGTCTTCCTGACCGGTGACATCCACATGGCGTGGGCCAACGACGTGCCGGTGAAGGCGGCCACGTATCCCTTCTCGGCCTCGGCCGCCACCGAGTTCGTGGTGACGTCGGTGACCTCGGACAATCTCGACGACCTCCTGCATGTCGCGCCGCAGACGGTCTCGGTGGTCGCGAGCGCGGCGGTGAAGGCCGCCAACCGTCATGTGAAGTGGGTGGACATGGACGCGCACGGATACGGCGTGCTCGACGTCACCGCCGAACGCTCACAGATGGACTACTACGTCGTCTCCGACCGGACGAAGCGGGACGCGACTTCCGCCTGGGCACGTTCGTACCGGACGCTCAGCGGAACGCAGAAGATCGAGCGGGTGAACCAGCCGGTGCACTGAGGATCTATTTTCAGCCACTCCAGGCCATGTTGACGGCGTATTACGTCACTACGGCGGGTGGCGTGTCTCCTGACCCCAATAGGGACACACCACCCGCCAGGGTGACGCGGGATGTTACGTCGGCGTCTCAAACTCTGGAACTCGCAGAATTATTTCTTCCCGTTCTCCCGCTTTGCCCCATGATTGATTGGGCTTGATCAACTCTCTTCAAGATCTGACATGCGCACGTAATCTCCCGGCGGCGGGTGAGGAAATCCCTCCCCCCACACATCCACGAGGAGTCCTTGTGCGCACTCTTGCCCGCATATCACCGCGTATGCGTAACCGTGCGATCGGCACCGCCGTCCTGGCCGGAACCCTGGCCATAGCACCGCTCTCCGCCACCGCCGGCACCGCCGCCGCAAAGACGTCCACCGCCTCCGTGTCCGCCGCGTCCACCGAGAAGTGCGCGAGCGGGACGAGCGCCGGCGCCACCGCACGCGCGGCCCGCCCCTCGGGCACCAAGCACGCCGCGGACCCCAACGAACTCACCGCGACCCAGGCCAAGGCCATGGACACCCAGCTCAAGGAGAGACTCGCGGACCGCCGGCTCAGCGGTTCCACGCTCGCCGCCGGAGCGACCATCCCGGTCTACTTCCACGTCGTCCACTCCGGCACCACCGGCAAACTCACCGCGAGCGACATCAGCAGCCAGATGAACGTGCTGAACGCGGCCTACGGCGGCCAGGGCACCGGCAACACCAACTCCGGCTTCCAGTTCTCGCTGGCCGGCACCGACTACACGGACAACGCCTCCTGGTACAACCTCTCGTCGGGCTCCGCCGCCGAGAAGTCCATGAAGTCGACGCTGCGCAAGGGCGGCAAGAACGCGCTCAACATCTACACCGCCAACCTCGGCGGCGGTCTGCTGGGCTGGGCCACCTTCCCCAGCTCGTACACGTCCAGCCCGAGCATGGACGGCGTCGTCATGCTGGACGCCTCGCTGCCCGGCGGGTCGGCCGCCAACTACAACGAGGGCGACACCGCCACCCACGAGGTCGGCCACTGGATGGGGCTCTACCACACCTTCCAGGGCGGCTGCAACGGCAACGGCGACTACGTCGCCGACACCCCGGCCGAAGCGAGCGCGGCGTACGCCTGCCCGACCGGGCGCGACACCTGCACCAACAAGACGGGAGCCGACCCGATCCACAACTTCATGGACTACACGTACGACTCCTGCATGACCCAGTTCACCCCGGGCCAGGTACAGCGGATGAGCGACAGCTGGACCGCCTACCGGGGCTGATCCACCGTCCGCACGAAGGGCCCCGTGGCGTGCGGGGCCCTTCGCGCGGTCACAGTGTGGCGAGGAAACCGAGCGAGACCTTCCAGGCCAGCTCGGCCGATGCCGCGTCGTGGTCCGGCAGTTCGGGATCCGTGAAGAGATGGCCCGCGCCGGGGTAGCGGTAGATCTCGACATCGGCACCGGTCCGCTGCATCTGGAGGTACCAGGAGTTCAGCCAGTCGTGCGTCTCGAACGGGTCCGGGTCCGCGACGTGCAGCTGTACGGGCAGCTCGTCCACCGAGGCGTTCTCGGCGATGTCCGAGGTGCCGTGGAACATCAGCAGGCCGCGCGCCTTCTCGTCGCCGAGCGCCAGTGTCTGCGCGGTGGAGGCCCCGAACGAGAATCCGGAGTAGACCAGACCCCGGTCCGAGTAGGGGGCGGCGGCCAGCACGGCCCGCCTGAGCAGTTCGTCCTTGCCCACCTCGTCCTTGAATGCCAGGCCCTCCTCCACGGTTTCGAAGGTGTGTCCCTCGAAAAGATCGGGCACGTGCACCTCGTGCCCGGCGGCACGCAGCCGGTCGGCGGCCGCGTGCACCGCGGGGCGCAGACCGTACGTCGAGTGGAAAAGCATGATGTTCATGAAGCCCATGGTGCCAGTTGCAGTCGAGAGCCTGGAGGACGACGGGATGGCGAGCGTGCTGCGTCCGCTGGTCGTCGTCGGCGGCTCGGTCGTGATCACGCTGCTGGTCGGCTGGCTCGTCGACCTGCTGCTCAGACGGACCGACGGCCGCCACCGCGAGACACCGCTGTGGGGTCTGCTGCGGCGCTGCCGGCTCCCGCTCCAGCTGACCTTGTGCACGGCGCTGCTGCGGGGCTCGTTCACCCACGCCCGGCTCGACGTGGTCAGGGACCACGTCGAGGGGATCGGCCAGTTCCTGACGCTGGTGCTGATCGGGACGTCGGCCTGGCTGGTGGTGCGGATCGCGACGGCCGTCGTCGACTCCGTCCATGCCCGGTACGCCGCGAGCACCCGCGATCCGGCGCGGGTGCGGCGGGTCCGTACACAGGTGACGCTGATCCAGCGGGTGGTCACCGCGATCGTGGCGACGGTCGCGGTCGGCGCGATGCTGCTGACGTTCCCGGCGATGCGGACGTTCGGCGCCTCGGTGCTGGCCTCGGCCGGTGTGCTGGGCATCGTCGCGGGCATCGCCGCCCAGTCGACGCTCGGCAATCTCTTCGCGGGGCTGCAGATCGCGTTCGGCGACCTGGTGCGGATCGGTGACACGGTGGTGGTGGACGGCGAGTGGGGCACGATCGAGGAGATCACGCTGACTTTTCTCACCGTGCGGACCTGGGACGAGCGGCGGATCACGATGCCGGTCTCATACTTCACCGGCAAGCCGTTCGAGAACTGGTCGCGCGGCAGCGCCCAAATGACCGGCTCCGTCTTCTTCCACCTCGACCACTCGGCCCCGGTCGCCGCGATGCGCGAGCAACTGCGGGACATCCTGGGCGAGTGCGCCGCGTGGGACGGACGTAACTGGTCCTTGGCGGTCACGGACACCACGCCGTCGACGATCCAGGTCCGCGCGGTGGTCACGGCGAAGGACGCGGACGACATCTGGACGGTGCGGTGCGCCGTGCGGGAACAGCTCATCGGCTGGCTGCGCGACCACCATCCGTACGCGCTGCCGCGGATCGCGACGGCTCCCGCGGCGCTTCCGCCGGGCGACGAACGGCCGAACCCGCCCGGGACGGCGGCCGGGGGACCGGCGGACGGGACACCGGCGGGCCGGGACCGGTCGCCCCGCACGGGGCGCGGCTGACCGGGTGCGGCGCGGCTGACCGGCTGCGGGCGCCGCCCGGCGGCCCCGCCTCATTTCAGGCTGCGTACGTCCAGCTGTCGCAGTACCCGGTCGACGACCTCCGGGTCCGTACCCGCCTCGTTACGGGCCGAGAGCACCGCGTGGCGGGCGGCCGACATCATTTCGCGCTGGACGCGGCTGATCGCCTTGAAGCGCTCGACGCGTTGCGCGTACGCCTCGCGGCGCTCGTCGTCGACCATGTCGGGGCTGATCCTGGCCCCCACGTCGTACGCGAGCCGCTGGAGCCGCTCCGCGACCTCGTCCGGGAACTCCTCGACCGCCTCGATCTCCTTGAGCCGCTGCTTCGCGGCCTTCGCGGCGCGGATCGCGAGGTCCTTCTCCAGGGCCTCCTCGGCGTCCGTGTCCGCCTTGACCCGGAGCTTGCGGACCAGCCACGGCAGGGTGAGTCCCTGGACGACGAGCGTGGCCATGATCACGGCGAAGGCGATGAAAACGATCTCGTCACGCCCCGGGAACGGCTTCCCGTCGTCCGTCTTCAGCGGAATCGCGAGCGCCAGCGCGACCGAGGCGACGCCGCGCATCCCGGACCACCACATGACGACGGTCTCCCGCCAGCTGGTGGGGATCTCCTCGCTGACGTCGCGCCGGGTATGCAGCCGCTTGGCGAGCCAGGTCGCGGGCAGCAGATACAGCAGCCGTACGCCGACGACGACCGCGACGACGGCCAGCCCCCAGCCGAACATCTGGAGCGCGCGGCCGTCGGCCGTGCCGAAGACGTTGTGCAGTTCGAGGCCGATCAGCCCGAAGGCGACCCCGGTGACGAGAGTGTCGACGATCTCCCAGAAGGAGCGGCCGGTGAGCCGGCCGAGGACGTCATCGGCGTCGGCGGTGTGCTCGGCCAGGTAGAGCGCGGTGGTGAGGACGGCGAGGACGCCCGACCCCATCAGCTCCTCCGCGAGCACGTAGCTCACGAACGGCACCAGCAGGGTGAGGCCGACCTGGAGCGTGGCATCGCCGAGGAGGCCCATGAGTTTGATGGTGATCCAGCCGAGCACGAGACCCACGGCCACGGCGACGACCGCGGAGAGTATGAGCAGCCCGAACGCCTTCGGCAGCGAGAACGTGCCGCTTACCGCGGCGGCGATCGCCACGTGGTACAGCACGATCGCGGTCACGTCGTTGAAGAGCCCCTCGCCCTCCAGGATGGAGACGAGCCTGCGCGGCAGCCCGACCGAGCCCGCGACGGCCGTCGCCGCGACCGGGTCGGGCGGGGCGACGAGCGCGCCGAGCGCCACGGCGGCCGCGATGGGCAGCCCGGGGACGATCGCGTTGGCCACCGCGGCGACGGCGGCCGTCGTGATGAAGACCAGCGCCACGGCCAGCAGAAAGATCGGTCGTTTATTGGCGGCGAACTGCCGCCATGAGGTGCGCTGCACAGAGGCGTAGAGCAGCGGCGGCAGCAGCGCGGGAAGGATGATCTCGGGCGGGATGTCCACATTCGGTACGAAGCTGAGGAACGCCATGCCGACCCCGGCGAGCGTCATCAGCACCGGCGCGGGCAGTCCGAGACGCTCCCCCAGTGGCACCGTGACCACAGCTCCGAGCAACAGCAGAAGGAGCAGTGCCATTTGGTCCACGAGGTGCCTTCCGGAACGCGGTGAGCCGATCTCTCTGATCGGCCCATCTGGGCTTAAAGCCTGCCACGCAAGGTCCGCAATCCAGACAACACCCCCTCTTCATCGCACTCTGACCGACCATTCCTCCGATGTTTAACGGAGTGCCAACACCCTGAACCGCACGGCACGCACCACTCCGGGACGAGGCCGCGCGACGTGCCGTCGAACGGGGCGTGGACGCGCTGGGGCCTGCCGGACCGACCACCCGCGCCGTCCGCTGGTGGGCCGTCCCGTCCGTACGAAAGTCCCTAAGGCCGCAGAAGGCGTCGCATCGCCCGGTGCGCGATCCCCGCGTCCGGGATCTCGGGGCCGTACGCCACGTACCCGAGCCGCTCGTAGAAGCCGAGCGCGTGGGTCTGGGCGTGCAGATCGACGGCTGCGAGACCGAGCTCACGGGCCGCGTCCTCGATGGCCCGGACCAGCGCCCCGCCGACGCCGAGACCACGTGCCCGCCTGGTCACCGCCAGCCGGCCGAGCGATCCGACGGTGAGATCGCCGCCGGTCCGGTCGGCCGCGGCCGGCCCGTGCAGCAGCCGCCCGGTGCCGAGCGCCGAGCCGTCCGCGGCGACGGCGATCACATGCACCGCGTCCGCGTCGTGGGCGTCGTACTCGATCTCCTCGGGCACGTTCTGCTCACCGACGAAGACGTCCTTGCGGACCTGGAAACAGGCGGCGAGGTCCTGCTCGTCGACGACGGTCCGGGTCGTGTACGGAGCGGGCGTGCCGGTCACTCGCTCTCTGCCGCGATCCTGTCCAGGGCCTGCTGGAGATCGTCGGGGTAAACGCTGGCGAACTCCACCCAGCTGCCGTCGGACGGGTGCTCGAAGCCGAGCCGGACGGCGTGCAGCCACTGCCGCGTCAGGCCGAGGCGCTTGGCCATCGTCGGGTCGGCGCCGTAGGTGAGGTCGCCCACGCAGGGGTGGCGGTGGGCGGACATGTGCACCCGGATCTGGTGCGTGCGGCCGGTCTCCAGCTTGATGTCCAGGAGGCTGGCGGCGCGGTAGGCCTCGATGAGGTCGTAGTGGGTCACGGAGGGCTTGCCCTCGGCCGTGACCGCCCACTTGTAGTCGTGGTTGGGGTGGCGCCCGATGGGGGCGTCGATGGTGCCGCTCATCGGGTCCGGGTGGCCCTGCACCAGCGCGTGGTACTTCTTCTCGACGACCCGGTCGCGGAACTGCGCCTTCAGCAGGGTGTAGGCCCGCTCCGACTTCGCGACGACCATCAGGCCGGAGGTGCCGACGTCGAGGCGGTGGACGATGCCCTGGCGCTCGGCGGCGCCGGACGTCGAGATCCGGTACCCGGCCGCGGCGAGACCGCCGATGACGGTCGTGCCGGTCCAGCCGGGGCTCGGGTGGGCGGCGACCCCGACCGGCTTCACGATCACGACGATGTCGTCGTCGTCGTGCACGATCTCCATGCCCTCGACGGGCTCGGCGACGATCTGCACCGGAGCGGGCGCCTGCGGCATCTCCACTTCCAGCCAGGCGCCGCCCCGTACCCGCTCGGACTTCCCGACCACCGCACCGTCCACCTGCACCTTCCCGGCAGCGGCCAGGTCCGCGGCCTTGGTGCGGGAGAAACCGAACATCCGGGAAATGGCGGCGTCGACACGCTCGCCCTCCAGACCGTCGGGTACGGGCAGGGTGCGGACCTCGGGATACGTACTCACCTGTCGAGTATGCCTTGCGCCCACTAGTCCTTGTGCACGGTGCCGTCGGGGTCCAGGCCCTTGAAGGAAAGGATCACGATCAGGATGCCGCCGCAGACGATCGCGGAGTCGGCGAGGTTGAAAACGGCGAAGTGGGCGGGCGCGATGAAGTCCACCACCGCGCCCTGGAAGGTGCCGGGGGCGCGGAAGATGCGGTCGGTGAGGTTGCCGAGCGCGCCGCCGAGCAGCAGACCGAGCGCGATGGCCCACGGCAGGCTGTTGAGCTTGCGGGCCAGGCGGGCGATCACCACGATCACGGTCGCCGCGATGCAGGTGAAGATGACCGTGTACGCCTCGCCGAAGCTGAACGCGGCGCCCGAGTTCCGGATCACCTCGAACTTCAGCCACCCGCTGATGACCTCGACCGGCGGATGGTGCTCCAGCTTCGCGACCACGACCAGCTTGCTGATCAGGTCGAGCAGATAGGCGAAGACGGCCACGGCGAAGAGCACCGCGACCTTCCGCTTGCCCCTGCCCGGTGCGGTCTCCTCGACCCGGCCCTCGGCCCCGCCCTCTTCATCCCCCTCGGCATCGGGGATGTCCGGCGTACCGATGATGCGCTCCGCCTCTGCCACGTGAATCCCTCAACCTAGGTTCCTGACTGAGGACGAGGGTACGGCACACGGCCCCGGATCAACCGCGTCGTTCCTGCTTCTGTTTGTCCTCGACACAGAGCGTGGCGCGCGGGAACGCCTGCATCCGCGCCTTGCCGATCGGATTGCCGCAGATCTCGCACAGTCCGTACGTCCCGGCGTCGAGCCGGGCCAGGGCCCGCTCGGTCTGGTCGAGCATCTCCTGAGCGTTGGCGGCGAGCGACATCTCGTGCTCGCGGGTGATGTTCTTGGTGCCGGTGTCCGCCTCGTCGTCACCCGCCCCGTCGCCGGAGTCCCGCATCAGCCCGGCGAGCGCGGCGCTCGCGGCCTCCAGCTCGCTGCGCAGCCGCATGATCTCGCTGCTCAGGACGGCCCGTGCCTCTTCGACCTCTTCCGGTGTCCAGGGATCCTCGCCCGGCCGGACCGCCAGCTCGCCGGGGGCCGTCGTGGTGATCCCACCGGCCGGCACGGGCGCGGCGCCTCTGCCGGCCGTGCGGGTCCGGGCCGCGCTCTTCTTCGCTACCACCGTGTGGGCTCCCGTCTGCTCGGCGGCCTCGGCCGCCACCGTGGCCGCCGCAGCGGCCTTTTTCGAAGCCTTCTCGGCCGCGGTTTTCCTCGCCGCTGCCTTCTTGGCCGGCGCCGCGTGCCCGGCACCCGCGCTCCCGGCGGGCACCGCCTTCTTCCGGGCCGCTGTCTTCTTCACTGCGGCTTTCCCTGCCGGGGCTTTCCTGGCCGCGGCCTTCTTCTCAGCCACCTTCTTCACAGCAGCCTTCTTCACAGCCGCTTTCTCCACGGCCGCCTTCTTCGCTGCCGCCTTCTTGCCGGCCGCCGCACCCGTGGTTCTCGCTGACGCCGACTTCTCTGCAGCGGTCTTCTTCACCACCATGGCCGCGGCCCCTTCACATATTGTGATCTTGCACGCGAATCGTGCTGGGACGATAAATCGACTCCAGCGCCGCGGCAAACGGGCACGCCGCCGAATCGCCCCTCCCCGTGTCCGGATACCGACGCGTCTGAATCCGTTGTGCCCAGCTCCCCGCCGGGTAATCCGCCGCCCGCCGCCCGCCAGGAGTCCGTTCGTCCGCCTCTGCCCATTCGGGTCACGCCCCGCCCCACGGATTGCACCGGTCGGCCGTCGCCCGTACGGGCCCGTACACTGGCCAGAGCGAAAGGCGTGGATGGGACGAGTAGCGTCGTACGCAGCCAGGAGCGACCCGGGGACGGTGTGAGCCCGGGGGCGAGCGCGTCGTGAAGATCACCCGGAGCCGTCGGAAGAAAGCTTTGGACAGTGGGCCCCGCCCACGGGCGCAAGGCCAGTAGAACCGGCATCGCGACCCCAATGAGGGGGCCACGGGCGCACGCCCGGGGCCAAGGAGGGTGGTACCGCGGGAGCCGACGAGGCCCTCGTCCCTCCGACGGAAGTGGAATACGTCCGCCGGAGGAAGTCCGCCCATGACATCGCCGCAGTACCGCCAGGTACCCGCCCAGGTCGACCTTCCCGCGCTGGAGCACGCCGTGCTCGATTTCTGGCGCGAGAGCAAGGTCTTCGCCAAGAGCCTCGAACAGTCCGAGGGCCGCCCGGAGTGGGTCTTCTACGAGGGCCCGCCCACCGCCAACGGCATGCCCGGTGCCCACCACATCGAGGCCCGCGTCTTCAAGGACGTCTTCCCCCGCTTCCGCACCATGCAGGGCTACCACGTGGGCCGCAAGGCCGGCTGGGACTGCCACGGTCTGCCGGTCGAGCTCGCGGTCGAGAAGGAACTGGGCTTCAACGGCAAGAAGGACATCGAGGCGTACGGCATCGCCGAGTTCAACGCCAAGTGCCGCGAGTCCGTGACCCGCCACACCGACGCGTTCACCGAGCTCACCACCCGGATGGGCTACTGGGTCGACCTCGACAACGCCTACCGCACGATGGACCCGGAGTACGTCGATTCGGTGTGGTGGTCGCTGAAGGAGATCTTCAACAAGGGCCTGCTGGTCCAGGACCACCGCGTCGCCCCCTGGTGCCCCCGCTGCGGCACCGGCCTCTCCGACCACGAGCTCGCGCAGGGGTACGAGACGGTCGTCGACCCGTCGGTCTTCGTCCGCTTCCCCCTCACCTCCGGCCCGCTGGCCGGCACCGCCTCGCTCCTCGTCTGGACGACCACGCCCTGGACCCTGGTCTCCAACACCGCCGTCGCCGCGCACCCCGACGTCACCTACGTCGTCGCGACCAATGGCGAGGAGAAGCTCGTCGTCGCGCAGCCGCTCGTCGAAAAGGCACTGGGCGAGGGCTGGGAGACCACCGGCCGGACCTTCACCGGCCGTGAGATGGAGCGCTGGACGTACGAGCGCCCGTTCGCCCTGGTCGACTTCCCCGCCGAGGCGCACTACGTCGTCAACGCGGAGTACGTGACGACCGAGGACGGTACGGGTCTGGTGCACCAGTCCCCCGCCTTCGGCGCCGACGACCTCGTCGTCTGCAAGGCGTACGGCCTCCCGGTCGTGAATCCGGTCCGCCCCGACGGCACCTTCGAGGAGGATCTGCCGCTGGTGGGCGGCGTCTTCTTCAAGAAGGCCGACGAAGCGCTCACCGAGGACCTGGCCGCCCGCGGCAAGCTCTTCCGGCACGTCCCCTACGAGCACAGCTACCCGCACTGCTGGCGCTGCCACACCGCGCTGCTCTACTACGCGCAGCCGTCCTGGTACGTCCGTACGACCGCCATCAAGGACCGGCTCCTCGAGGAGAACGAGAAGACCAACTGGTTCCCGGACTCGGTCAAGAACGGCCGTTTCGGGGACTGGCTGAACAACAACGTCGACTGGGCGCTGTCCCGCAACCGCTACTGGGGCACCCCGCTGCCGGTCTGGCGCTGCGAGGACAGCCACCTCACCTGCGTCGGCTCGCGTGCCGAACTGGGCGAGCTCACCGGCGCCGACCTCTCCGGTCTCGACCCGCACCGCCCGTTCATCGACGAGATCACGTTCACCTGCTCGCACGAGAACTGCCAGTTGGAGGCGTACCGCGTCCCGGAGGTCATCGACGCCTGGTACGACTCGGGCTCGATGCCGTTCGCGCAGTGGGGCTACCCGTACAAGAACAAGGAGACCTTCGAGAGCCGCTACCCGGCACAGTTCATCTCGGAGGCCATCGACCAGACCCGCGGCTGGTTCTACACACTGATGGCGGTCGGCACGCTGGTCTTCGACAAGTCGTCGTACGAGAACGTGGTCTGCCTGGGCCACATCCTCGCCGAGGACGGCCGCAAGATGTCCAAGCACCTCGGGAACATCCTTCAGCCGATCCCCCTCATGGACCGGCACGGCGCGGACGCGGTCCGCTGGTTCATGGCGGCCGGCGGCTCTCCGTGGGCGGCGCGCCGCGTCGGCCACAACACGATCCAGGAAGTCGTCCGCAAGACGCTCCTGACGTACTGGAACACGGTCGCCTTCCAGGCCCTGTACGCCCGGACGTCCGGCTGGGCGCCGTCCGCGGCCGATCCGGCTCCGGCGGACCGCACGGTCCTGGACCGCTGGCTCCTGAGCGAACTGAACGCACTGGTGGACCAGGTCACGCAGGCTCTGGACGGATACGACACCCAGCGCGCCGGCAAGCTCCTGTCGTCGTTCGTCGACGACCTGTCCAACTGGTACGTACGCCGCTCGCGCCGCCGCTTCTGGCAGGGCGACAAGGCGGCACTGCGCACCCTGCACGACGTCGTCGAGACGGTGACCCGGCTGATGGCCCCGCTGACCCCGTTCATCACCGAACGGGTCTGGCAGGACCTGATCACGCCGGTCACCCCGGACGCCCCCGAGTCGGTCCACCTCTCCAACTGGCCGAAGGCCGACCTCGCGGCGATCGACCCGACGCTCTCCAGCCAGATGGCTCTGGTGCGCCGCCTGGTCGAGCTGGGGCGGGCCACCCGCGCCGAGTCGGGCGTCAAGACCCGTCAGCCGCTGTCCCGGGCCCTGGTCGCGGCCTCGGGCTTCGACTCGCTCTCCCCCGAACTGCACACCCAGATCACCGAAGAGCTCAACGTCTCGTCCGTGGCGTCCCTCTCCGAAGTCGGAGGCTCGCTCGTCGACACGACCGCCAAGGCGAACTTCCGGGCGCTCGGCAAGCGGTTCGGCAAGGGCGTCCAGGCGGTGGCCAAGGCGGTGGCGAACGCCGACGCGGCGGCCCTCTCGCTGGCTCTGCGCGAGGGCACCGCGTCCGTCGAGGTCGACGGCGAGACGGTCACCCTCTCCCCCGACGAGGTGATCATCACCGAGACCCCGCGCGAGGGCTGGTCGGTCGCGTCCGACTCGGGCGCGACGGTCGCCCTGGACCTGGAGATCACCCCGGAACTGCGGCGCGCGGGCCTGGCCCGTGACGCGATCCGCCTCATCCAGGAGGCCCGCAAGAACAGCGGCCTGGACGTCGCGGACCGCATCGCCGTCCGCTGGACGTCGGCCTCCCCCGCCACGGTGGAGGCCCTGACCGAGCACGCGTCCCTGATCGCGGACGAGGTCCTCGCCCTGGACTACGCACAGGGCGAGGCGGACACGGCGTACGGCGCCCCGTTCGAGGACGAGGGCCTGTCCCTGACGTTCCGCCTCCGCAAGACGGAGCAGTAGACCCAGCGCATCGGAGGCCCGCCCGGACCAGGTGTTCCGGGCGGGCCTCCTGCGTGCTCCCGGCCGGATCCGGCCCCTCCGGCGTTCGGGGAGCGGAGGGGCCGGGGCGGAGCCCCGGTTACGGGAAGGGACGGCAGGGGACGAGCCCACCCCAGGCCGCACCCCACCGGTGCATCCCTCGCGCCCACGGCAAAAGGGCCGGGCCCCGGGGAAAACCCCGGGGCCCGGCCCTCAGCCTGCCGACGGCTACGCGCTCACCGCGCGCGCCGGGCTCAGTTGTCGTCCTCGTCGATCAGGAACCCACGCATCGGCGAGGGAGCCTGCTGCATCGGCTGCGGCGCCTGCGGCCGCACCGGCGCCATCGGCTGGGTCATCGCCGGCGACATCTGCTGCTGACCACCGTACGAGGGCGCACCGCCCATGGACGGGTTGCCGCCCATCGGCTGATTGCCGTGACCGCCGTGGTTGCCGCCACCCATGGAGTGGCCCATGGCACCCGCACCGGCCGGAGCCAGCGAGGGCGACGGCGGCAGCGAAGCGGTCGCCGGGGTCCGCGGCGGCGCCAGCGAGTCGTCGGCCTGGGTCTCCAGCTGACGCAGCTGGCTCTCCAGGTAGGACTTCAGCCGGGTCCGATACTCACGCTCGAAGCCACGCAGGTCCTCGACCTTGCGCTCCAGCGTCGCGCGGGCCGACTCCAGCGAGCCCATCGCCACGCGGTGCTTCTCCTGCGCGTCCCGCTCCAGCGCGTCCGCCTTGGCGCGGGCGTCGCGCTCCAGGCCCTCGGCACGGCTGCGCGCCTCGCCGACGATCTTGTTGGCCTCGGAACGGGCCTCCGCGATCGCCTGGTCGGCGGTCTGCTGCGCGAGCGAGAGGACACGGGCGGCGCTGTCGCCGCCGGGGCCCTGACCGGGCTGCTGCATCTGCGGCGGCTGCTGCATCTGCTGCATCTGCTGCTGCGGGGCGTGACCGCCCATGGGGCCGCCCATCGGGCCACCCATGGGACCGCCCTGCATCGGACCGGGGCCGTGCGGGCCCTGCGGGCCGGGGCCGTGCGGGCCCTGGGGACCAGGACCGTGACCGCTGGGACCGGCGGGCAGCTGCGGAGCACCACCGGGCAGCTGGGGCGGACCCATCTGCGGGGGCTGCTGCTGGACCGGCGGACCCGATATGGCGGCGGGCACCGGTGCCCCGGGCCGGTCCTGCGGCTCCGGCTTGCGCATCCCCTGCTGCTGGTTCTGCGCGGCGGCACGCGTGGCGGCGGCCAGCTTGGCGCGCAGGTCCTCGTTCTCACGGAGCAGGCGGGTCAGCTCGGACTCGACCTCGTCGAGGAAGGCATCGACCTCGTCCTCGTCATAGCCTTCTCGGAGGCGGACGGTCGTGAACTGCTTGTTCCGCACGTCCTCAGGAGTCAGCGGCATCTCTTCTTCACCTCTACGTAGTCGTCGGCAGTCGGCAAGACCGTATCGCTCACAACCTGATCACGACGTTGATCAGGATGTAGACGATGATCATCAGAACGAAGAAGGACAGGTCGAGTGCCACGCCCCCGAGACGCAGCGGCGGGATGAACCGCCGCAGAAGCTTGAGCGGTGGATCGGTGATCGTGTAGGTGGCCTCAAGTATGACCACCATCGGCTTGCCGGGCTGCCATGAACGCGCGAACTGGAAGACGTAGTCCATGACCAGCCGGAAGATCAGCACGATGAGGAAACACATCAGCGCGATATAGACAACCTGCAGTGCGACGCCCATTTCGCGCTTCCCTCTCCCCTGGCTCTCGTAGCTCCGGCCCTACGGCCGGGTTGTTCCCGGTGTCGTGTTCTCAGCTCTGGTTGAAGAATCCGCCCTCAGCAATGCGGGCCTTGTCCTCCGCCGTGACATCGACGTTAGCAGGCGACAACAGGAACACCTTCTGCGTCACGCGCTCAATGCTGCCATGGAGACCGAAGACGAGCCCTGCGGCAAAGTCGACAAGTCGCTTCGCGTCCGTATCGTCCATCTCTGTGAGATTCATGATCACCGGAGTGCCCTCACGGAAGTGTTCCCCGATGGTACGGGCCTCGTTGTAGGTCCGGGGGTGCAGCGTGGTGATCCGGTAGGGCTCCCGCTCGGACACGACCTTGGGCATGATCACCGGCGCGTTCTTCTCCATGTTCGGACGTTCAGGTGTGATGGATGCCACGGGTGCAATTCGGGCGGGTCGCTCCCTTTCCACCGGGATCTGGACCGGCTCCCGCTGCGCGGGAGGCTGCACCACTCGCACCGGTTCGTCCCGTTCCCGCTCCACCTGATGCGCGGGCTGGTGCCGCCGCCGGTCGCGCTCCGGCTCCGGCTCGGGTTCGAATTCGTCGTCGGGGTCGAACCCCGGACCGTCGTACCCATCGTCCTCCACGAGGCCGAGGTAGACCGCCATCTTGCGCATCGCGCCGGCCATGCTCCGAGTCCTCCGCTCTGTGGTGGATCGGCATCTGTCACCAAGTGCCCGCGATCCACTGAGGCCTGCCCGCCATAGGCGGGAATGACCATATTTTCTGCTGTGGTCCGACCTGCTTGGCGACGTTACCCGAGCCTCGGTCGGTCTCCGAGTACCGCCGTACCGACGCGCACATGTGTCGCTCCGGCCGCGACCGCGTCCTCGAGGTCCGTGCTCATCCCTGCGGAGACCATGTTCGCAGCAGGATGGTTCCCGCGCAGGCGGGATGAGAATTCCATCAGCCGGTCGAAGGCGGCTCGTTGCCGTCCCGCGTACGGCCCGGCGAGCGGCGCGACGGTCATCAGACCGCCGAGCCGCAGCCCGGGCGCGGCCTCGACCGCCGCGGCCAACTCCTCGATCCCGTCCGGTGCGACGCCGCCCCGGTCGCCCCGCTCGCCGCTCTCCGCGTCGAGTGCGACCTGGATGAGGCAGCCGAGTTCACGCCCCTCGCGCACGGCCGCCACCGAGAGGGCCGTGACCAATTTGGTCCGATCCACCGACTGTACGACATCGGCATAACTCGCTACAGAACGAACCTTATTCGTCTGCAATTGACCAACAAAGTGCCAGGTGAGCGACAGATCCGCACATTCGGCTGCCTTCGGCGCCGCGTCCTGGTCACGATTCTCCGCGACATGACGCACACCGAGTTCATGCAGAATCCGCACATCGCTCGCGGGGTAGGTCTTGGTGACCACGACGAGGGTCACTTCTTCCCGCCTGCGGTCGGCGGCGGTACAGGCGGAAGCAATGCGTTCCTCCACCCGTGCCAGATTTTCGGCGAGTTGAGTCCTACGGTCCGTCATGCCCTATCAGTCCAACCAGACATATCCGGCGAGCCGCCCGGTGGTGCGGTCGCGGCGGTACGAGAAATGGTCGCCCGATTCGAGAGTGCAGACCGGCGACGCCTGACGGTCCTTCACCCCGAGGGCTTCGAGCTGGGCGTGGACCCCCGCCGTGACATCCACGGCCGGGGTGCCCCAGCTGGTCTCGGACCAGGAGGCCGGGACGCTCTCGGCGACCTCGGCGCGCATCCCGGCCGGAACCTCGTAGCACCGTCCGCAGACCGCCGGTCCGGTGCGGGCGACGATCCGGGAGGTCTCGGCGCCGAGTCCGACCATGGCTTCGACCACGGCGGGGACGACTCCGGCGACCAGACCGGGACGGCCCGCGTGCGCTGCCGCCGCGATCCCGGCGACCGGGTCGGCGAGCAGTACGGGGGTGCAGTCGGCGGTGAGCACGGCGAGCGGAAGTCCGCGCCGTGCGGTGACCACCGCATCCACCGCGGGGATTTCCGAAGCGTCTCCCCACGGGCCGTCGACGACTGCGACGTCCCGCCCGTGCACCTGGTTCATCCAGACGACCTGCGCCGGGTCCAGGCCGAGGGCCCCCGCGGCGCGCTCCCGATTGGCCAGAACGGCGGCGGGGTCGTCTCCGACCGCGCCGCCGAGGTTGAGCTCCTCGTACGGAGCGGCGCTCACCCCGCCCCACCTGTCGGTGAAGGCGAAGTGCGCGCCGCGGCCCGCCGAGGCTACTGAGGACACTGCGGGAACTGCGTGATGCCGGCCTATCACTTCAAGAAGTCCGGAACATCCAGCTCTTCGACCTGGGAGTCCTGGTAGGGACGGGCCGGCGGGATGTGCGGCGAGGCGATCGGCGGCAGGTGGCTCTCGCCGGCCGCCGATACGGGCTCGGCCTGGACCGGCGGCTCCTCGCGCGGGGGCACGGAACCCAGTCCGCCGGTCTGGCGCACGGGCTCGGCGGTCCGGACCGGCGGAGCCGACTCCTCGCGCTTGGTGGAGTTCGCGCCCAGGACGTTCTCCCGACGGGCCGGCGGCTGTCCGCCGTCGAAGCCTGCCGCAATCACGGTGACACGGACCTCGTCGCCCAGCGCGTCGTCGATGACCGCGCCGAAGATGATGTTCGCCTCGGGGTGCGCCGCCTCGCTCACCAGCTGAGCGGCCTCGTTGATCTCGAAGAGACCGAGGTCGCTGCCGCCGGAGATGGAGAGCAGGACGCCGCGGGCGCCGTCGATGGACGCCTCGAGGAGCGGCGAGGAGATCGCCATCTCCGCGGCGGCCACCGCGCGGTCGTCGCCGCGGGCCGAGCCGATGCCCATGAGTGCCGATCCGGCCTCGGACATCACCGACTTGACGTCGGCGAAGTCGAGGTTGATCAGGCCGGGGGTCGTGATGAGGTCGGTGATTCCCTGGACGCCCGAGAGCAGCACCTGGTCGGCCGACTTGAAGGCGTCGAGCACGCTGACCTGGCGGTCCGAGATGGACAGCAGCCGGTCGTTGGGAATGACGATGAGGGTGTCGACCTCTTCGCGGAGCTCGGCGATGCCGTCCTCCGCCTGGTTCGCGCGTCGCCGGCCCTCGAAGGTGAACGGGCGGGTGACCACGCCGATCGTGAGGGCGCCGAGCGAGCGAGCGATGTTGGCGACGACGGGTGCGCCGCCGGTGCCGGTGCCGCCGCCCTCTCCGGCGGTGACGAAGACCATGTCGGCCCCCTTGAGGACCTCCTCGATCTCCTCACGGTGGTCCTCTGCCGCCTTGCGGCCGACGGCCGGGTTGGCCCCGGCGCCGAGTCCGCGGGTGAGTTCGCGGCCGACGTCGAGCTTGACGTCGGCGTCGCTCATCAACAGGGCTTGCGCATCGGTGTTGATCGCGATGAACTCGACGCCCTTGAGGCCGACCTCGATCATTCGGTTGATGGCATTGACACCACCGCCGCCGACACCGATGACCTTGATGACTGCGAGGTAGTTCTGCGGTGCTGCCACGTCGAAGGCCTCTCGCCTCGAGTTACGTGTCGTCGCTCTGCGGTAGTCCCGCCGCGACGACGGATGCCGATTGGGACGGTCCGAATCGCCGACCCAAACCCTAACGTTGAAGTTTAGGGTTACCAGTGTCTCTGCTTCATGGACTCTTCCGAACAGGACACTAAGTCGACAAGTGGCGCACGTTCAACGAACACGCCGAACCTCCCGTTTTTCTTTTCACCCTATGTGATCACCCATAGCGATGACCAACCAGGGTGCTGGCCAGGCCAAATACCCGTCAACTACCCGACACCACAGGGGCGGTAGGTGCACTCACGTCGAAGTGTCCCGCTTTGGGGGCGGCTTTCATGAGAGCCGTGAGGACTTTCGCCTTGACCGGCCCGTCCTCGCCACTGCCCCAGATCACCGTGCGGCCCCGGGTGAGCTCCAGGGAGATCGAGTCGTACGAGGTGACCCGAACGACCTTGGTGTCCTTGGCGACTCCGCCCGGAAGTCCACCCGCGACCCGGACCGCTTCCCGCACCAGCCGGGCACTGCCGAAGCGGCGCAGACTCGCGGACTGATCAGGCGTCAATTCCAGCAGAGGTACACGTCCGGGCGACTTATCCACTGTTGCGAAACGTACGCCTTTTGCGTCCACTTCAATAAACTTTGTGCCATTTTTCACCAACAGGACCGGCTGTCGTTCGGTCACCTTAAGTCCGATTCCGTGCGGCCACGACCGTACGACATCCACCGAGTCGATACGAGGCAACTTCTGGCGCAATCGGTCGGCGATGGCATCGGTGTCCACGGAGATCAGCGGAGCGCCGATCGGTACCGCCGCGGCGGCCTCCACCTCGGCCGGCGTCAGCACGTCGACACCGGTGGTCCTGACCTGCTCGACCCGGAGCCAGGAGGAGCCGTAGAGCGCCCAGACGGCACCGGAGCCGAGCAGCAGCACCAGCACGCCGATGACGACCAGTCGTCTGCGACTGGGCAGTCTGCGCCCTTCGGGGCGCGGACGCGGCGGGCGGGCCGGGGATTTCCCCTGCCGCGCTGCACCACGCCGGGCGGTCGTCGGTCCGGCCACGCTCGCTCCTTATGCCGGGTCCGGGGGGCACCGCCCCCCGGACCCGTCCGCCTCACGCGCCTCGGCGTGCGGCGATCGCCTCGTACACCATGCCGACGAGCAGGTCGTCGGCGTCCCTGCGGCCGAACTCGGCGGCGGCGCGGGACATCTCGTACAGCCGGTGCGGATCCGCGAGCACCGGCAGGACGTTGCCCTGCACCCACTCGGGGGTGAGTGCCGCGTCGTCCACCAGCAGACCGCCGCCGGCGTTGACCACCGGCTGGGCGTTGAGCCGCTGTTCACCGTTGCCGATGGGCAGCGGTACGTATGCGGCGGGGAGCCCGACGGCGGAGAGTTCGGCGACGGTCATCGCGCCCGCACGGCAGAGCATCATGTCGGCCGCAGCGTACGCGAGGTCCATCCGGTCCACGTACGGTACCGGGATGTAGGGCGGCATACCGGGCATGTTGTCGACGCGCGGCAATTCGTTCTTCGGGCCGACCACGTGCAGGACCTGGATCCCGGAGCGCTGCAGCAGCGGCGCGACCCGCTGGACCACCTCGTTGAGGTGGCGCGCGCCCTGCGAGCCGCCGGAGACCAGCAGCGTCGGCAGATTGGGGTCGAGGCCGAAGGCCGCACGCGCCTCGGGACGGACCCGGGCCCGGTCCAGGGTGGCGATGGTCCGGCGCAGCGGGATGCCGATGTAGCGGGCACCGCGCAGCTTGCTGTCGGGGGTGGAGACGGCGACCCCGTGGGCGTACCGGGAGCCGATCTTGTTCGCCAGGCCCGGCCGGGCGTTGGCCTCGTGGACGACGATCGGCACACCGGCCCGCTTGGCGGCGAGATAGCCGGGCAGGGCGACATAGCCGCCGAAGCCGACCACGCAGTCCGCCTTGGTGCGCTCCAGGACCTGCTCGGCGGCCTTGATGGTGCCGCGCAGCCGCCCCGGGACGGTGATCAGTTCCGGGGTGGGCTTGCGCGGCAGCGGCACGGCCGGGATCAGGGCGAGTTCGTACCCCCGCTCGGGTACGAGCCTGGTCTCGAGTCCGCGCTCCGTGCCGAGGGCAGTGATCCCCACGGCCGGGTCCTGCCTGCGCAGGGCGTCCGCGAGGGCAAGCGCGGGCTCGATGTGGCCGGCGGTCCCCCCACCGGCGAGTACGACATGCACCGAAATTCACCGCTCTCCGGACGGACGCTTCTTGACGCGCCGTCTCATCGTCTTCCATCTCACCCCGGGCCTCCGCATGGCCAGGGCCGCCTTCGCGGCGGGATCCTCTCGCGCGAACGCGATCAGCAGCCCGACAGCGAACATGGTCGGCAGCAGGGCCGATCCTCCGTAGGAGAACAGCGGGAGCGGGACACCGGCGATCGGCAGCAGGCCGAGCACCGCACCAATGTTGATCACGGCCTGCGCCGTGATCCAGGTGGTCACACCTCCCGCGGCGTACCTCACGAAGGGGTCCTCCGTGCGTCCGGCCACGCGGATACCCCCATAGCCTAGAGCCGCGAAGAGGGCGAGTACCGACAGCGTCCCCGCCAACCCCAGTTCCTCCCCGGTGATGGCGAAGATGAAGTCGGTGTGCGGTTCAGGTAGTTGACCCCATTTTTCCACACTCGCACCGAGCCCGGAACCGAACCATCCGCCGGACGCCAGAGCATAGATGCCGTGCACGGCCTGCCAGCAGGAGTCCCCCGGGCCGGGTTCACTGGCGCCGATGCAGGCAAGCCTGGACATCCGGTTCGGGCTGGTCTTGATCAGCACGAAGGCGATCACTCCGGCAAAGCCGAGCACTCCGGCGAAGAGTCTGGTGGGCGCCCCGGCCAGCCAGAGCAGTCCGAACAGGATCGCCGTGAGAATGATCGCAGTGCCCATGTCACCGCCGAGCATGATCAGCCCGAGGAGCAGGAAGGCGACCGGAACGAGCGGGACGAGCATGTGTTTCCACTGCGTCAGCAGCCGTTTGTCCTGTTTGCGTGCGAGCAGGTCCGCGCCCCACAGGACCAGGGCGAGCTTGCCGAACTCGCTGGGCTGGAGCTGGAAGGGGCCACCCAGGTAGAGCCAGTTCCGGTTGCCGTTGACCGTCATTCCTATCCCCGGTACCTGGACCAGCACCATCAGGAAGACGGATCCCAGGAGCAGCGGGTAGGCGAACGCCCGGTGCAGTTTGACGGGCATCCGGGCGGCCAGCGCCATCAGTCCGGCACCGATGACGGCGGCGAGGAACTGTTTGCGGAAGAAATAGGTGCTGGGTTTGTCCAGCTCCAGGGCCTTGATCATCGAGGCGGAGTACACCATCACGAGGCCGAGCACGGTGATCAGCAGGCCGGCACCCAGGATCAGGTAGTAAGCCGTCAGAGGGCGGTCCCAGGCCCGCCGTGCCTGCTCGTACAGCCGTCGCACCCCGCCGCCGCGCGGGGCGCGGGGGGTGCCGCCGGAGCGCCCCTTGGAACGGGGTACCGAGGGGCGCCGGGATCCGGTGGCCGACCGGACCCGCAGAGCGGGGCCGAGCGGCGCCGGAGCGGCCACGCCGGCGAGCAGGGGCGGGGCGAGCGCCCGGCTGATCGCCGCGGTGGCCCGTGAGCGGTCCCCACGGGGTGCGGCGGAGCTCTCTTCGGCCGGCATTGTCGCTGTCCCCTCCACTGCTCGTGCCACGGGCCGCCGCCGAAGGCCGCGGCCCGTGGCGCGGCCGACCGCGCCCGGTCGTCCGGGACGGTACGGCGCGGAGACCGGGCCCGTCAGGCGCTCTCTGCGGCGAGTGCGCGGACCGCGTCCGCGAACGCCTCGCCCCGCTTGTTGTAATTGACGAACATGTCCATGGAGGCGCAGGCCGGGGCCATCAGTACGGTGTCTCCCGGCCGGGCGAGCCGTGCCGCCTCGCGGACCGCCTCGGACATCGCCCCAGTGTCGGTCCGGTCGAGGTCGACCACCGGGACCTCGGGGGCGTGTCGCGCGAGGGCTTCGCGGATCAGGGCCCGGTCCCGGCCGATCAGTACGACGCCCCGCAGCCGCCCTGCGGCCCCGGTCACCAGCCCGTCGAACGTGGCGCCCTTGGCGAGGCCGCCGGCGATCCAGACGATCGGGTCGTAGGCGGCGAGGGACGCCTCGGCGGCGTGGGTGTTGGTTGCCTTGGAGTCGTCGATGTACGCGACCCCGGCGACGTCCGCGACGTGCTCGATACGGTGCGGGTCGGGGCGGAAGGCCCGCAGGCCGTCCCGTACGGCCGCGGGCTCGACACCGAAGGCGCGGGCCAGGGCCGCGGCCGCCAGGGCGTTGGCGATGTTGTGCGGGGCCGGCGGGTTGACGTCGGTGACCTCGGCGAGCTCCTGGGCCTGCTTCTGCCGGTTCGCCACGAAGGCGCGGTCGACGAGGACGCCGTCGACGACGCCCAGTTGGGACGGGCCCGGTGTGCCCAGGGTGAAACCGATGGCGCGGCAGCCCTCTTCGACGTCGGCCTCGCGAACCAGGTCCTCGGTCGCCATCTCGGCCGCGTTGTAGACGCAGGCGACGCGGTTGCCCTCGTAGATCCGTCCCTTGTCCGCGACATACGCCTCCATGGAGCCGTGCCAGTCGAGGTGGTCGGGGGCCAGGTTGAGGACGGCCGCGGAGTGGGCGCGCAGCGAGGGCGCCCAGTGCAGCTGGTAGCTGGACAGCTCGACGGCGAGTACGTCGTACTCCTCGTCACCGAGGACGGCGTCGAGGAGGGAGACGCCGATGTTGCCGACCGCGGCGGTGCGCAGCCCGGCCGCCTCCAGGATCGAGGCGAGCATCCGTACGGTCGTGGTCTTGCCGTTGGTACCGGTGACCGCGAGCCAGGGTGCCGGTTCCCTGCCGCCTTCGCCGCGCAGCCGCCAGGCGAGTTCGACGTCGCCCCAGACCGGGACGCCCGCCTCGGCGGCTGCGGTGAAGAGCGGCTTGTCGGGCTTCCAGCCCGGGGTGGTGACGATGAGCTCGGTGGACTCGGGCAGGGTCGCCCCGTCGCCGAGGCGCACGGTGATGCCCTGCGCCTCCAGCTCCGCGGCCTGCGTACGGGAACGCTCGTCGTCCCCGTCGTTGACCACCGTGACGACGGCCCCGAGGCCGTGCAGCACGATGGCCGCCGGGATTCCGGAGACTCCGAGTCCCGCGACGGTGACGTGCTTGCCCTGCCAGTCCTGGTTGCTCACTTCTCGGCTGCCCATCCCGCGTAGAAGAGACCGAGTCCCACGATCACGCACATGCCCTGGATGATCCAGAAGCGGACCACGACAAGGACTTCGGACCACCCCTTGAGTTCGAAGTGGTGCTGGAGCGGCGCCATCCGGAAGACCCGCTTGCCGGTCATCTTGAAGGAGCCGACCTGGATGACCACGGACATGGTGATCATCACGAAGAGACCGCCGAGGATGGCCATCAGGAACTCCGTGCGGGAGCAGATCGCCAGACCGGCGAGGGCGCCGCCGAGGGCGAGCGAGCCGGTGTCACCCATGAAGATCTTGGCGGGCGAGGTGTTCCACCACAGGAAGCCGAAGCAGGCACCCATCAGCGCGGAGGCGACGACCGCGAGGTCGAGTGGATCGCGTACCTGGAAGCAGGCATTGGGGTTGGTCAGGGTCGTCGCGTTGGCGCAGGACTCCTGGAACTGCCACAGCCCGATGAAGGTGTACGCGCCGAAGACCATCACCGATGCGCCGGTGGCCAGGCCGTCCAGGCCGTCCGTCAGGTTCACGCCATTGGACATGGCGAGGATCATGAACAGGGCCCAGACGACGAACAGCACCGGGCCGATCGACCAGCCGAAGTCCGCGACGAACGACAGCTTCGTGGAGGCCGGGGTGTTGCCCTGCTTGTCCGCGAACTGGAGCGAGAGCACCGCGAAGGCGATACCGACGATCAGCTGGCCCGCCATCTTCGCCTTGGCCCGCAGACCCAGCGAACGCTGCTTGACGATCTTGATGTAGTCGTCGAGGAAGCCGACGAGCCCCATGCCTGCCATCAGGAAGAGCACCAGCACACCGGAGAAGCGCATCTCCTCGCCGGTGATCACCTTCGCCAGGACGTAGGCGATGATCGTCGCCAGGATGAAGGCAATACCGCCCATGGTGGGCGTGCCCTTCTTGGAGCCGTGGGTACGCGGTCCGTCGTCCCGGATGAACTGCCCGTATCCCTTGCGGGCCAGCAGCTTGATCAGCAGCGGAGTCCCGACCAGGGTCAGGAAGAGCCCGATGGCTCCCGCGAAGAGGATCTGCCTCATCGGCCGGCGACCTCGCCCTCGGACGCGTTCTCCAGCAGTGCCATGGCGACCTGCTCCAGGCCGACCGACCGGGACGCCTTCACCAGCACGACGTCTCCCGGGCGCAGTTCACTGCGCAATAGGTCGACGGCAGCCTGCGCGTCGGACACGTGCACCGACTCCTCACCCCACGAACCCTCGTTGTATGCGCCCAGTTGCAGCCAGGAGGCCTCTCTGCCCCCGACTGCGACGAGCTTGCTGACGTTGAGCCGGACGGCGAGCCGCCCGACCGCGTCGTGCTCGGCGAGCGAGGCGTCGCCGAGCTCGGCCATGGGGCCGAGCACCGCCCACGTACGCCGGCCCTTCCCCATGGCGGCCAGCGCGCGCAGCGCTGCCTTCATGGATTCGGGGTTCGCGTTGTAGGCGTCATTGACGAACGTCACGCCGTCCGGACGCTCGGTGACCTCCATGCGCCAGCGGGAGAGGGTGCCCGCCTCGGAGAGCCCTTCGGCGATCTCGTCTGCGGACAGGCCCAACTCATGGGCGACGGCGGCCGCGGCGAGCGCGTTCGACACGTGGTGCTCACCGTACAGGCGCATGGTCACGTCGCTGCACCCGGTGGGTGTGTGGAGCTTGAAAGCGGGACGGCCGTCGTCGGTGAGACGGACGTTCTCTCCCCGTACGTCCGCATCCGCGGCTTCGCCGAAGAGCAGCACCCGGGCCTTCGTACGGGAGGTCATGGCACGCACGAGCGGGTCGTCGGCGTTGAGCACGGCGAGGCCGTCCTCGGGCAGCGACTCGACCATCTCGCCCTTGGCCCTGGCGATCTGCTCGCGGCCGCCGAACTCACCGATGTGGGCGGTGCCCACGTTGAGGACAAGACCGATCCGGGGCGGGACCAGGCCGGTGAGATACCGGATGTCGCCGACATAGCGTGCGCCCATTTCGAGGACGAGGTGCTGGGTGTCCTCGGTGGCGCGCAGGGCGGTGAGCGGCAGGCCGATCTCGTTGTTGAGGTTGCCCGCCGGGTAGACGGTGGGCCCCTTGCGTTCGAGAAGTTGGGCGATGAGGTCCTTGGTGGAGGTCTTGCCCGCGGAGCCGGTGAGGGCGACGACGGCGGTGCCGAGGCGGCCGACGACGGCGCGGGCCAGCGCGCCGAGGGCGGCCACGACGTCATCGACGACGATCGCCGGAACACCGACGGGGCGGGCGGCCAGCACGGCTGCCGCGCCCGCCTCGACGGCGCGCTGCGCATAGTCGTGGCCGTCGACCCGCTCACCGGCGAAGGCGACGAACAGACTGCCTTGCTCCACCGCTCGCGAGTCGATGACGACGGGCCCGCTGACGGTTGCTGCCGGATCGGGTATGTCGTGCGACTGCCCGCCGACGATTTCGGCGATCTCGGCGAGGGAAAGGGCGATCACTTGGTCATCCCTGACTGTTCTCGTGGGTGTGGGCGCGGTGGGCGGTGCTCTCGGCACCGCCATGCCCCAGGGAACGTTCGATGGCCGCGCGCAGGACCACGCGGTCGTCGAAGGGGCGTACCACGCCGTGGATGTCCTGGCCCTGCTCGTGGCCCTTGCCGGCGATCAGCACGGTGTCACCGGGCTCGGCGCGGGCGACCACGGCGGTGATGGCGGCGGCCCGGTCGGCGTCGACCAGGACGTCGCCCCGCTCGTGGACGGGCACCTCGGCGGCGCCCGCGAGCATTGCGGCGAGGATTCCGAGGGGGTCCTCGGAACGGGGGTTGTCGGAGGTCAGTACGGCGGTGTCGGCGAAGCGGGCCGCGGCGGCGCCCATCGGCCCGCGTTTGGTGGTGTCGCGGTCGCCGCCGCAGCCGAGGACGACGTGCAGCCTGCCCTCGGTGACCTTCCGCAGGGAGCGCAGCACGGATTCGACGGCGTCGGTCTTGTGCGCGTAGTCGACGACCGCGAGGTACGGCTGTCCGGCGTCGACGCGTTCCAGCCGGCCGGGGACGCCCGGAACGGCGGCGACACCGTCGGCCGCGGTCTGCGGGTCCAGGCCCGCGACGGCGAGCGTGACGATCGCGGCGAGGGTGTTGGCGACGTTGAACGGGCCGGGCAGCGGGGCCTGGGCGGCGATCCGCTCGTCCTTGGGGCCGACGACGGTGAAGGTGGAGCCCTGCGGCCCGACTTCGACGTCCTCGGCACGCCAGTCGGCGTCCGGGTGCCCCTCGGCGGAGAAGGTGACGACGGGGACGGACGCCTCGCCGATCAGCCTGCGGCCGTACTCGTCGTCGAAGTTGACGACGCCCTGCCGGCTGCGCCGCGGGGTGAAGAGCTGCGCCTTGGCCTGGAAGTAGTCCTCCATCCCGGAGTGGAACTCCATGTGTTCCGGGCTGAGGTTGTTGAAGACCGCGACGTCGAAGACACAGCCGTCGACCCTCCCGAGCACCAGGGCGTGGCTGGAAACCTCCATCGTCACCGAGTCGACCCCGCGTTCGCGCATGACGGCGAACAGGGCCTGCAGGTCGGTGGCTTCGGGGGTGGTGCGCTCGGACTTGACGCGCTCGTCGCCGATCCGCGTCTCCACGGTGCCGATCAGCCCGGTGGCACGCCCGGCGCCGCGGAATCCGCCCTCGATGAGGTACGCGGTAGTGGTCTTTCCCGAGGTTCCGGTGATGCCGATCTGGAGGAGGTCGGCACCGGGCCGTCCGTAGATCTCGGCGGCGAGTTCGCCCATCCGGCCGCGCGGGTCCTCGGTGACCAGCACCGGCAGTCCGGTGGCGGCGGCGCGCTCGGCGCCGGCCGGGTCGGTGAGGACCGCCACCGCGCCGAGACCGGCCGCCTGCGCGGCGAAGTCGGCACCGTGGAGGCGGGCGCCCGGCAGGGCTGCGTACACATCACCGGGGCGGACCGCCCGCGAGTCGTGGGTGATGCCGGTGACCTCGCCGGTCCCCGGCGGTTCGACTCCCAGCCGGGCTGCCAGCTCGCCGAGGGGTGTCGGCCCGATCCGGTCCGGACGGGGCGCTCCCGGGTAGTTCACAGGGGCGTCCTTCTGGGTGGTTTGGAACTGATCAGCGTGGGGCACGGCGGTGAGCGTACCGGGCGCACCCGGCCTCTCGCGAAGTGAGGGGGCGGCGTTCCGGTGGTTCCCGTTCCGGTTCCCGGGATCGGGGGTGATGGTTGTCACTGGTCGGTCTCCCCGTGTTCACTCGCCGGGCTGGAAGGACACCGGCAGCCGGGCCGGCTTGTTGCCGGACGGTGGGGTCTGGAGGGTCTTCAGCGCGAATTCCATGACCTGCTTGTAGATCGGTCCGCAGATCTGGCCGCCGAAGTAGCTGCCCTTGGTCGGGTTCTGGATCGCGCAGTAGACGGAGATCTGCGGGTTGTCGGCCGGCGCGAAGCCCGCGAAGGACGCGGTGTAGCCGCGGTAGCCGCCGTGTACCGGGTCGACCCGGTTGGCCGTACCGGTCTTTCCGGCCACCCGGTACCCGGGGATCTTGGCCTTCGTTCCGGTACCCTCCTCGTCTCCGACCACCGACTCCAGCATGGCGGCGAGCGTCTTGGCGGTCTTCTCGCTGACCACCCGGCTCCGTTCGGGAGCGGGGGCGGCCTCGAAGTGTCCGTCCGGGCCCTTGGTGCCGCGGACCAGCGTGGGTGTGACGCGGACCCCGCCGTTGGCGATCGTCGAGTAGATGGAGGCGGCCTGCATGGCGTTGAGCGAGAGGCCCTGTCCGAACGGGATCGTGTACTGCTGCGAGGTCGACCAGTCCCCGGGCTTGGCGAGGATGCCGGGGGTCTCGCCCGGGTAGTCGAGACCGGTCGGCGAGCCGATCCCGAACTTGCGCAGGTAGGAGTAGAGAACGCGGTTGGCCTCGGCCTGGGTCCTGCCGAGCTCTCCGGTGGCCAGGATGGTGCCGATGTTGCTGGATTTGGCGAGTACGCCGTTGAGTGTCAGGTACCAGGTGGGGTGGTCGATGTCGTCCTTGAAGAGCCGGTCGCCTCGGTGCAGCCGGTTGGGGACGGTGACGTGGGTGCCGGGGGTGGCAACGCCCTCCTCCAGCACGGCGGCCATGGACATGACCTTGCTGGTGGAGCCGGGCTCGTACACGTCCTGGAGGGCCGCGTTGCCCAGCGACGCCGCGTCGGCCCGCGAGAGGTCGTTGGGGTCGAAGCCGGGTGCGTTGGCCATGGCGAGGACCTCGCCGGTCCTGGTGTTCTGCACGACCACGTAGCCGCGGTCCGCCTTGGACTTCTTCACCTGGTCGGTGATGGCCCGCTGGGCGGCCCACTGGATGTCGCGGTCGATGGTCAGCTCGATGTCGGACCCGGCGACGGCCGGGACCTCCTGGGTGCCCGCGGTGGGCACCCGCCGGCCGCCGGACTGGGCGTACTTGATCTTGCCGTCCTCGCCCGCCAGCTCCTTGTCCAGCTGCGATTCGAGGCCGCCCGCGCCCTTGCCGTCGGCGTTGACATAACCCAGTATTCCGGCGGCGAGCTCTCCGTTGGGGTAGACGCGTTTGGTGGTCGACTCCTGGAAGACCCCGGCCAGCACGTTGGCTCCGGGACCGCCGGCCGCCTTGTCCTTCGCGGCCTTTTCGGCGAAGACGGACTTGAGGTCCTTGATCTGGTTCCAGACCTGCGGGGTCTGGCGACGGGCCAGGACGGTGTACCGGCCCTTCTTGGACAGTTTCGCGGTCAGCCCGGCGGCGTCGGTGCCGAGGATCGGGGCGAGGAGCGCCGCCGCCTGCCGGGGCGCGTCGGGGGCCTTGCTGAATTCGGGCGTGAACATCGACGGGTCGGCGGTGATGTCGTACGCGTCGACGCTCGTGGCCAGCGCGATGCCGCTGCGGTCGGTGATCTGGCCGCGCTCGGCCGAGATCGTGTAGCTGAGGTAGCGGTTCTTCTCGGCCTTGGCCGCGTACGCGTTGGCGTCGACGGCCTGGACCTGGAGGAGCCGGACGACGAACACCAGCATGACGAGGGTCAGAGCGAAGCTGACCAGCCGGAGCCGGGGGCGCGGGTTGCCGAGGCGGAGGACGCGCGCGGGACGGTTGCGGGGCGCACGGGGCGCCGGGCGCCGGGGTGCCGGGGAGGAGGGGCGGCGGGCGGCGGGCCGGGGGCGGGCCTGGCCGCCGGCGGCGCCGCGGGGGCGCGCGGGGCCGGGGACCCGGCGGCGCGGTGGTTCCTTGGGAGACACTGCGTCACCTGCCGGGGCTGGTCGGGGGCTGGTCTGCCGGGGTACGCGGCCCGGCGGGCGGGGCCGCGGAGGTGCTGGGTTTCACGGACCCGCCCGAGAGGGCGGACGGTGCCGCGGAAGAGTGCGAGGGCGAGCCGGTGGCCGGAGCAGGGGCGCCGGCGGACGGTGCGGTCGCGGGGGGACCGGACTTCCGCCGCGGCGGCGCCGGGGCCGGCTCGGCGGTGGACTCCGCCGGTACACCGCGGACCGTACCGTCCGGGCCGAGGAAGACGGGGCTGCCGCCGGGCACCATGCCCAGTTCACGGGCGCGCCGCTCCAGGGCATCCGGCTTGGAGTAGTTGTCGACGTCGTTCTGGAGGGCCTGCTGCTCGTCGGTGAGCTCGGTGGTCCGCTTCTTCAGCTCGCTCAGCCTGAACGATCCTTCGTTCAGGGCCGAGTTGAGCACCAGGAGCGTGATCAGACCGCCGCCGAGGAGCAGCACGACCAGCAGCACGAAGGGGGTACGGGCCGCGTTGCTGGGCCCGGACGGCATCAGCCGGGCGAGCCGCGCCGCTCGCCCTCTCAACTGCCCGGCCGCTCTGTTCACCGCGCCGCCCCGGGCGTCACCGGTGTCCGGACTCCCGGACGCCGGACCCTCATCGTTCCTCCTCGCGGATCCGCTGGGCGCCGCGCAGCCGGGCGGGAGCGGCGCGCCGGTTCTCGGCGACCTCCTCCTCCGTGGGCAGCTCGGCGCCGCGGGTCAGCAGCTTCAGCCGGGGCTGGTAGCGCTCGGGGACCACCGGCAGTCCGGGCGGCGCGGTCGTGGCGGCGCCCGCCGCGAAGACCTGCTTGACCAGCCGGTCCTCCAGCGAGTGGTAGGAGAGGACGGCGATGCGGCCGCCGACCGCGAGGCTCTGCACGGCGGCCGGAATGGCCCGCTCCAGAACGGCGAGCTCGCCGTTGACCTCGATGCGCAGTGCCTGGAAGGTGCGCTTGGCGGGGTTGCCGCCGGTGCGCTTGGCGGCCTGCGGCAGCGAGTCGCGGATCAGCTCGACGAGCCGGGCGCTGTTGCTGAACGGCTCCTTCTCGCGCTCGCGCACGATCGCGGACACGATCCGCTTGGCCTGCTTCTCCTCGCCGTACGCCCGCAGGATCCGCACCAGTTCGCCCGGCGGATAGGTGTTCAGCACCTCGGCCGCGCTGATGCCGGCCGTCTGGTCCATGCGCATGTCGAGCGGGGCGTCCTGGGCGTACGCGAATCCGCGGTCGGCCTCGTCCAGCTGCATGGAGGAGACGCCGAGGTCGAAGAGGACGCCCTGGACCTTCGGGACGCCGAGCCGGGCGAGCACCTCGGGCAGTTCGTCGTAGACCGCGTGCACCAGGGTGGCCCGGTCTCCGTACGGGGCGAGCCGCTCGCCGGAGAGCCGCAGCGCCTCCTTGTCCCGGTCCAGCGCGATCAGGTGCGCGGAGGGGAAGGAGGAGAGCAGCGCCTCGCTGTGTCCGCCGAGGCCGAGGGTGCAGTCGACGACCACGGGCCGCTGCGGTCCCGGCGCCTCCAGAGCCGGAGCCAACAGATCCAGGCACCGCTGGAGCATCACCGGGACGTGTCGGGTCTGGCTCATGCGCCCTCTCAGGCTCAGGTCCCGTGCGGTGGCACGTACGGCCTGGTCCCCGCCCGCTCGGAAGGGGAGGACGGCCGGCGCCGGGGAAGAGGCGTCGGCCGACCGGCGAGCGGGAGAGGGCCGGACCGTACGTACGCCGCACACGGGGGAAATCTACGGAATGTGCAGGGTGTCAGTACTTCCCGTCACTTTAGTCCACCCTGCCATTCGATCGATTCCCGATCAATCAGCCGGACAGCGCGTCGCCCCGCCCCCGGTTCACCCGGCCGGATGAACAACTGCGAAGCTTGTGGGTTACCTCACAACAAGCCTCGTTGACGTTCTTTGTCCCTTCCCACAGCACGACGCGGCCACCGCCGGGAGCTAACGTCATATCCATGTCGACTTCCGCACACTCTTCCACCGGGCCTTCCGCGCCCCCCGCCGACCGGGCGCGCCCGGGAGGCACGGTCACCGACCGCCTCGTCGAGGCGAACACCCGGTACGCCGCCGGATTCGAGGACCCCGGCATGGACGCCAAGCCGGTGCTGCGCGTCGCCGTGGTCGCCTGCATGGACGCCCGGCTCGACCTGCACGACGCGCTCGGCCTGTCGCTCGGCGACTGCCACACCATCCGCAACGCGGGCGGTGTGGTCACCGATGACGTGATCCGTTCGCTGACCATCAGCCAGCGGGCCCTGGGCACCCGCAGCGTCATACTCATTCATCACACGAACTGCGGCCTGGAATCGATCACCGAGGAGTTCCGCCAGGAACTGGAGGTGGAGGTCGGCCAGCGTCCGGTCTGGGCGGTCGAGGCGTACAAGGACGCGGACCAGGACGTACGGCAGTCGATGCAGCGCGTACGCACCTCGCCGTTCCTGCTGCACACCGACGACGTCCGCGGCTTCGTCTTCGATGTGACCAGCGGACTGCTGCGCGAGATCCTTCCCGTCTCCTGACCGTCCGGGTGCCCCCCACAAGGAGTCGACAACTCCACCGAACCCGACATATCGCCCCGACTTATCCACAGGCGAGTGACACGAAGCGGTAACGGCAACAAGAATGCGCGTGTGGCATTGCGCCGGGACGTTCCCGGCGGGGTGTCCGTGTTTCGGGGTGGGCCGGGCCGCTGCGCGCGCGACGGCCCGTGACTGGGGAATCCCCTGCTCCTGGTGAGCGCGGGACAGGGCCGAGGAGGGCCGGGTGACGACCTATGACGATCGAGCGAGCCTCACAGATCTGACCACGACTGCGGAGCGGGTGCGCAGGTCGGTGGAGAGCGTGATCGAGGGCAAGCCCGAGGTCGTACGGCTTTCGCTGACCGTACTGCTGGCGGAGGGGCATCTCCTCATCGAGGATGTCCCCGGCGTCGGCAAGACGATGCTGGCCAAGGCGCTGGCACGGTCCATCGACTGCTCGGTGCGGCGCATCCAGTTCACGCCGGACCTGCTGCCTTCGGACATCACCGGTGTGTCCGTCTTCGACCAGCAGCGACGCGACTTCGAGTTCAAGCCTGGCGCGATCTTCGCCCAGATCGTGATCGGCGACGAGATCAACCGGGCCTCGCCGAAGACCCAGTCGGCGCTGCTGGAGTCGATGGAGGAACGCCAGGTCACCATCGACGGGCACACCTACGAGCTGCCCGATCCGTTCATGGTGGTGGCCACCCAGAACCCGGTGGAGATGGAGGGCACCTATCCGCTGCCCGAGGCCCAGCGTGACCGGTTCATGGCGCGGGTGTCGATCGGCTATCCGAGTGCGGACGCCGAGCTTCGGATGCTCGATGTGCACGGCGGGATCCCGCCGCTCGACGATCTGCAGCCGGTGGCCCACGCCCACGACATCGTGAAGCTGATCGACGCGGTACGGACGGTCCATGTGGCCGACGCCGTACGACGGTACGCGGTGGAGCTCGTCGCGGCCACCCGCAGCCACCCCGATCTCAGGCTCGGCGCCTCGCCGCGGGCCACCCTTCATCTGCTGCGCGCGGCGAAGGCGTCCGCCGCACTGGGCGGCCGGGACTACTGTCTGCCGGACGATGTGCAGGCGCTGGCGGCCCCGGTGCTCGCGCACCGGCTGCTGCCGACGGCACAGGCCCAGCTGAACCGCCGTACCGCCGAGCAGGTCGTCCTGGAGATCCTCCAGCAGACACCGGTGCCGACCGCCGGTGCCCAGGTGCACCCCCAGCACCACCCGGGCCGACCGGCGTACGGCCGGCCGCAGTCCGGCGTACGGCGGGTGTGATGGCTGCCGGGGGGCCGGCCGCGGGGGACGACGGCGACGACAGGGGTGATCTGCGGGCCGCTCTGAGCGGCCTGACCACGCGTGGGCGGTCCTTCCTCGCGGCCGGTGTCGCCGCGGCGGTCTGCGCCTATGTGCTGGGCCAGGCGGACCTGCTGCGGGTCGGGCTGCTGCTCGCCGCGCTGCCGCTGGTCTGTGTGGTGGTGCTCATCCGTACCCGCTACCGGGTCGCCGGCACCAGGCGGCTCTCGCCGTCCAGGGTTCCCGCGGGCACGGAGGCGAGGGTCCATCTGCGGATGGAGAATGTGTCCCGGTTGCCGACCGGGCTGCTGATGCTGCAGGACCGGGTGCCCTATGTGCTCGGGCCGCGGCCCCGGTTCGTGCTGGACCGGGTGGAGTCGGGCGGCCGTCGCGAGGTGTCCTACCGGGTGCGGTCGGATCTGCGTGGGCGTTATCCGCTGGGACCGCTGCAGCTGCGGCTGAGCGATCCGTTCGGGATGTGCGAGCTGACCCGTTCGTTCAGCGCGTACGACACCCTCGTCGTCATTCCGCGGACCGAGCCGCTGCCGCCGGTGCGGCTGGCGGGCGAGGCCTCGGGGTACGGCGAGGGGCGGCAGCGCTCCCTGGCGCTGGCCGGTGACGACGACGTGATTCCGCGCGGATACCGCCACGGCGACGATCTGCGCCGCGTCCACTGGCGGTCCACCGCGCGCTACGGCGAGCTGATGGTGCGCCGCGAGGAGCAGCCGCAGCGGGCCCGGTGCACGGTGCTGCTGGACACCCGGCGGATCGCCTATCAGGGGTCGGGGCCCGACTCCGCCTTCGAGTGGGCGGTGTCCGGGGCCGCGTCCACGCTGGTGCACATGCTGGAGCGCGGCTTCGCCGTCCGGCTGCTGACCGACGACGGGAACGCGGTTCCGGGCGAGGGCGAGGGAGGCTTCGCCGGGTCGACGCAGGAGTCGGCCGACTCCGCGGGGCTGATGATGGACACCCTGGCAGTGGTCGACCACTCCGACGGAGGCGGCCTGTCGCGCGCGTACGACGTGCTGCGCGGCGGCAACGAGGGACTGCTGATCGCGTTCTTCGGCGATCTGGACGAGGAGCAGGCGGCGGTGGCGGCCAGGATGCGGCAGCGCAGTGGCGGTGCCGTCGCGTTCGTACTGGGCAGCTCGGCCTGGGTGTACGACGACGCCCCGCCCACGGGGGCGGACGCGGCGTTCGAACGGCGGCTCCGGATGCTGCGCGAATCGGGCTGGACGGCGGTGGCGGTGACGCCCGGGACGGGTCTCACCCCCTACTGGCAGCAAGCGGCGGGACATCCCGGCGTGACGACTCCGTCCGCCGCCGTCGGCGGCGCCACAGGTGACACGACAGGTTTCTCCGGGGGATGGTCATGAGCGGTCGCGGTCGGCTGACGCTGTGCGCCTTCGCGGCGACGCTGATGGCGGCGGGCTCGCTGCTGCCACTGGTCGAGCCCGCCGGGTGGATCCTGCAGGCGGCGTTGCTGCTGGGGGTCCAGAGCGGGATGGGCGCGCTCGCCCGCCGGGTGCCCATGCCCCGGATGCTGATCGTCGCGACGCAGGCGGTGGTCACGCTGGTCCTGCTCACGGTGGTCTTCGCCAGGGGGCAGGCGCTGATCGGTGTCCTGCCCGGTCCGGAGGCCGTCCAGCAGCTCGCACATCTGCTGGCGTCGGGCGCCGATGATGTCAGCAGGTACGCGGCTCCGGCGCCCGTGACGGACGGCATCCGGCTGATGCTGATCGGCGGTGTCCTGCTGGTCGGCCTGGTCGTGGACGCCCTCGCTGTGACGTTCCGCAGCGCGGCCCCGGCCGGTCTGCCGCTTCTCGCCCTGTACTCGGTCGCCGCGGGACTCTCCGAGGGCGGAGCGGACTGGCTCTGGTTCCTGCTCGCGGCCGGTGGCTATCTGCTGCTTCTGCTGGCCGAGGGCCGGGACCGGCTCTCCCAGTGGGGGCGGGTCTTCGGCGGAGCGACCGGCTCCCGGGGCGGTCCGGCGGCCGGTGCGGCGATCTCCGACGGCCGCCCGACGGCCCCGGTCCGCACCGGACGCCGCATCGGTGCGCTGGCGCTGGGGATCTCTCTGTTCGTACCGGCGGCGCTGCCCGCACTCGACAGCGGTCTGCTGGCCGGTACGGGCGGCGAGGGCGGCAAGGGGGGCGGCGGCACCATCTCCGCGGTGAACCCCCTGGTCTCGTTGCAGGACAACCTGAACCAGCCGGAGAACCGGGAGGTGATGTCCTACCGCACCAATTCCGCCGACCCGCAGGACTTCTATCTGCGGATCCTGGCCCTGGACCAGTTCAACGGGAACGAGTGGCGGCCCTCCACACGCCGGCTGAAGAGTGTGCCGAAGCGGCTCCCGGACCCGGAGGGGCTCGACCCGGATGTCATGGTCACGGAAGTCAGCTCGAACATCTCCGCGTCCCGCTCCTACCAGCAGACCTATCTGCCGCTCCCCTACCCCGCGACCGAGGTCAGGATCGGCGGACGCTGGCGGTACGAGCCGACGGGACGGACCCTCGTCGGTGACGGCGGGGAGACGACCCGTGGTGCGCAGTACGAGGTCTCCAGTCTGGTGGTCCGGCCGACCGCCGATCAGCTCGCCGCGGCGGGAGCCGCACCGGCCGCTCTGCAGCGCGAGTACACCCGCGTTCCCGACTCCCTGCCGAAGGTGGTCGGACAGACCGCGGACCAGGTGACAAGGGGTGCGAGCAACGACTACGAGCGGGCGGTGAAGCTGCAGAACTTCTTCGCCTCGGAGGGCGGCTTCAGCTACGACACGTCGGTGAACTCGGGCACCGGGAGCACGGCGATCGGCCGGTTCCTGAAGGAGAAGCGGGGCTTCTGTGTCCACTTCTCGTTCACGATGGCCGCGATGGCGCGGACGCTGGGCATTCCGGCCCGGGTCGCGGTGGGCTTCACACCCGGCACCCAGCAGTCGAACGGTTCGATGTCGGTGGGGCTGCGCGACGCGCACGCCTGGCCGGAGCTGTACTTCGAGGGTGTCGGGTGGACCCGTTTCGAGCCGACCCCGACGCGGGGCAGCGCCCCGTCCTACACCCAGCCGGACGCCCCGACGGGCGACACGGCCGACCCGGCTCAGCCGGAGGAGGGCCCCTCGGCCGCTCCGACGGTCGGCCCGTCCGTCGAGGAGAGCTGCCCGGCCCAGATGCGCAAGCAGGGCGAGTGCGGCAGCTCGGCGGCGCCGGGGGTGGTGGCCCCGACGGATTCCGGGACGCCCCCGGGCACCATTCTCGGGGTGGTTCTGGGAGCGTTGGTGATCCTGATACTGCCGCTGCTGCCGCTGCTGTGGCGGCTTCGGGTGCGCAAGCACAGGCTGAACTTCTCCGCAGGGCGCACGCCGGCGGATGCAACGGCCAGAACGCTGGCGGCCTGGCAGGAGATCATCGACACGGCGTGGGACCACGGCATCGGGCCGGACGACTCCCTGACGCCGCGCAGGGCGGCGGCCCGGGTGGTGCGGCTGGGGCAGCTCGAACCCGACGGGGCCGCCGCGGTGCACCGGGTGGCGGGGGCGGTGGAGCAGGTGCTCTACGCCCCGGAGCCCCGGTCGGGTACCGGGCTCACGGAGGATGTGGAGGCGGTACGGGCGGGCCTGCGGGCGTCGGCCGGCCGGTTCGCCCGGGCCCGCGCGGTCGTGGCACCACGCTCGGCTGTTCGGGTGATCTGGGCGGCAGCCGACCGCTGGACGGCGTTCACCGGCAGGTGGGCGGCTCGGTGGGGCCGGGTGCGGTGGACGGGTTGGCTGCGACGGCCGTCCCGGCAGCAGGGGTGAGCGGGAGGAACATGCACAGGGCGCCCGCAAGGACGGCGCTGTCCGCCCCGTTTCGGCAGGGGGAGTAACGGGATCCGGGCGGGACGGCCGCGAGGATGGTGCGGCCGTTCCGCCCGGGGCGAATGGAGGAAGACGTCAGCAGGGTGCCCGCAAGGATGATGCGGCCGTCCCGCCGGCAAGGCTGACGGGACAGGCATGGGCCTGCGGCCCGCCTCCGTCCTCGATCCCCGACCGGGCCGGCCGGCAGGCAGGCGCCCTGGTCCGCCCGGCACCCGCACGCCCTCCGTACACCGGTGAGTGGACGGGCCGGGCCCGGCGCTCCCCGTACCTCGCCGGCAGCCCTCACGGCCCCGTGGGCCGCTCAGCGGGCCCGGCGAAGGGAGGACGGCGAGCGGCCGACGGGACCAGCCTTCCCCTGTGCCCGCCCACTCGTCCGCTCCCCCACCCGCCTCGGCGGCGAATCAACGCGAATCGCCCTGGCCCTCTCCCTGGCCGCCCGGCACCCGCTCGCTCCCGACAGCAAGCAGGCCCAGCCCTCCCCTGCACCGCCCGCCGACGTTCCGCCGCCCTCTCGCCTTTGGTCCTCCCGCCCCCGGCAACGGACAAGGCCCGGCCCCACCGCAAGGCCCGGTCACGGCAGCCCCCTGTCCCCCTGCCCCCTGGATGGCCGTACGGGCTGGAGGATTTCCCGGGCCTGCCCGGGGCCGAAGGCAAAGCCGGGGAGGACGGCCGGCCCGGCCTTACCCGGGCACGCGTGAGGGGCGGCTGCGAAACCGCGGCCGCCCCTCACCCGAAGACTGTCCGGGCCCTATTGGCCCTGCTCGTCACGGCGGCGCTGCCACCGCTGCTCGATCCGGTTCATCACGGTCCGGCGCTGCCTGGGCCGACGGCTGTCGCCACCGCCTCCGGCTGCCTGTCGCTCGCCCGGCTTGGGCGCCTTGCGCCAGCCCGTGACCGCAAGGACCGCACAGCCGAGCATGACGAGAAACCCCACCACGCTGATCCAGATCTGCTGGGCGACCATTCCGGCCATGAGGAGCGCGATACCCACCAGGAAGCCTGCGACCGCCTGGTAGACCCGTCGCCGGGTATACGTACGCAGCCCGCTTCCCTCGAGCGCTGTAGCGAACTTGGGATCTTCGGCGTACAGCGCTCGCTCCATTTGCTCGAGCATTCGCTGCTCGTGCTCCGAGAGCGGCACGGAGTCCTCCTCGTTGTCGGCCGCGGGGGGCGGCCGGTATGCGGCCCTTCCAGGATAGGCAGGGAATCGCCCCCGTGAAACCCGCCCTCTTTTTGCCAATCAGCCAGTCCGGGCCGCCACGACGGCTCGGCTGCTGAGGCGTAGATTCCCCAACCTCCGATCCGTCATGCCGGATGGTGTCCCCCGATCATACGGGGCGCAGCCCCCGATCGGGGGTCCTGGGCCGTACTCCATCTGCGGCTGCTTCCCTGATCAGCCGTGCTACAGCCGCGCTACCACTCGCCCGCGGCCACGCCCGGCCGCGCTGCGTGCCCGGAATGCCTCAGGCGCGCTTCGTGCCCAGTACATGCAGCTGCGTCGCGACCGCGTGGAAGGCGGGCAGCTCGGCCGCCGCCGCCTCCAGCTTGAGCAGGGCATCCATGGCACCGGGCTCGGTGTCCACCAGGACCCCCGGTACGAGGTCGGCGAAGACCCGTACGCCGTGGACCGCACCGACCTCGACATCGGCCGCGGAGACCAGCTCGGTGAGCTGCTCCACGGTGTAGCGCCGGGGTACCGGGTCGCCCGCGCCCCAGCGGCCCGCCGGGTCGCCGAGCGCCTGCCGGGCCTCGGTGAAGTGCCCGGCGAGCGCCCGGGCCAGGACGGCGCCGCCCAGCCCGGCGGCGAGCAGGCTGAGCGCACCCGCCGGACGGAGCGCCTCGACCGCGTTGCGCACGCCCTCGGCGGGGTCGTCCACGTACTCCAGGACTCCGTGGCACAACACCGCGTCGTAACCACCGCGCTCGACCACGTCGAACAGGCCGTGGATGTCGCCCTGGACTCCGTGGACCCGGTCGGCGACCCCGGCCTCGGCGGCGCGGCGCTCCAGGGCGAAGAGCGCGTTCGGGCTGGGGTCGACGACGGTGACCCGGTGGCCGAGGCGGGCCACCGGGACCGCGAAGTTGCCGGTGCCGCCGCCGGTGTCCAGAACATCCAGGGCGTCCCTGCCGGTCGCCTTGACCTGATGGTCGAGGGCGTCCTTCAGCACCTCCCAGACCACGGCGGTACGGAGGGAGGCGCGGGGGCGCAGCTGGTCCGACACGGCAGATGACTCCTCGGCACGGTGCCGCCGCTGACGGCGGAGCGTGAACAGTGCAGGTGGTGCAGGTGCTGTCCACCCTATTGCCTCGCGCCGCCGTCGCCGTCATCCCGCGTCGGGCCGCTCCTTGCGGGCCTGTGGGAGCACCGGCTGAAGCACCAGCAGCCGCTCGACCAGGCGCAGGAACATCCCCGCGTCACGCAGCAGGTCGTCGGCGTCCCGTCGGCTGGCCGCACCCGGTATGCCGGCTTCCGCGCGGGCCCTGCGGCGGGCACCGGAGGCGAACAGCGCGCTCCATTCGGTCAGTTCGGGAGCTATTTCCGGGAGGACCTCCCAGGCGCTGCGGATCCGCTCCCGGCGGCGCCTGGAGGTCTCGGGGCGGCCCCGCGCGGCGAGCACGGCGGCGGCGGTGCGCAGCGCGGCGAGGTGGGCGGTGGCGTACCGCTCGTTCGGAACATCGAGAACGGCGGCCTCGTCGAGGCCGGCGCGGGCCTGGGCGAGCAGATCGAGTGCGGCGGGCGGCGCCGTGGTGCGGCGCGGAACGGGATGGAGATCGCTTGCCGGGCCGGTCAGTGAGGGGGCAGGGCCGTCTGCGCGGCGCCGCGGTGCGGCTGCTGCGGACGAGTGGGCCATGACGAAACCTCCTGTCTCGTGTAACGGCTCCGTGGCCGTATGCATCCATCGTGGCGGGCACCACTGACAATCGACCTAGCCCACCCCCTGACCTGCGCTTTTGCTTCGATTGCGAGTTCGGGCTACATTTTTGGACTGACTGGTCAGTTCAAAACAAGGGAGAGTCTGTGGACAGCCCGCACGGGGCAGCTGTCACCGCCGAGGATCTCGGGCTCAAGGGACCGCGCGGCTGGGCCTTCCGGGGCGTGGACATCAAGGCCGGGCCCGGCGCGCTGGTGGCCGTCGAGGGCCCGTCCGGCTCCGGCCGTACCTGCCTGCTGCTCGCCCTCACCGGCCGGATGCGCCCCACCGAGGGCCGGGCGGAGATCGGCGGACTGCGCCTGCCGCGCAAGATGGCCGCCGTACGCCGCATCAGCGCACTGGGCCCGGTGACCGGGGTCAGCGAGCTCGACCCCGCCTTCACCGTCGCCGAGCACCTGCGCGAGCGAGCCCTGTTGCAGCGCCGCTTCGACGGTTCGCTGCGCGCTCTGCTGCGTCCCCGCGCCGAGCGCGTCGCCGCCGCACGGGGGCGGATCGACGCGGCGCTGGAAGCCGCCGGACTCGACCTCGCCACCCTGCCCAGGGCCGAGCGGACCTCCGTACGGGATCTGGAACGGCTGGAGGCGCTGCGGCTGTCCATCGCCCTCGCGCTGATCGGCCGGCCCCGGCTGCTCGCGGTGGACGACACCGATCTCAAGCTCTCCGACGCCGAACGCGCCGAGGCCTGGGAGCTGCTGCGGTCCGTCGCCGATGGCGGCACGACCGTGCTGGCCGTGTGCAGCCAGGCGCCCGAGGACGCCATCACCGTACGTACCGACACCACTGCCGCGCCGGCGGACACACAGGATGCCGCGGCCGCGGAGACCACGACCGAGGAGGGACCGGCCGATGCGTTCGCCGAGACTGGCCGCGCTTGAGCTGAGGCGCTTCGGCAGGGGAAAGCTGCCGGTCGCCGCACTGATCGCGCTCCTGCTGCTGCCGCTGCTCTACGGCGCCCTGTACCTGTGCTCCTTCTGGGACCCGTACGGCCGCCTCGACAAGATCCCGGTCGCACTCGTCAACAACGACAAGGGCGCCTCCGCCGCCGGTAAGCGCATCGCGGTCGGCGACGAGATCACCGGCAAGCTCCTCGACTCCAAGACCTTCGAGTGGCACGAGGTGAGTTCCGCCGAGGCCCACAAGGGCGTCGAGGACGGTACGTACTACCTCTCGCTCACCATGCCGTCGGACTTCAGCGAGCGGATCGCCTCCAGTTCGGGCGACTCCCCGGAGACCAGCGCGCTCCAGGTGCGGACCAACGACGCCAACAACTACATCGTCGGGCAGATCTCCCGGTCGGTCTTCTCCGAAGTGCGCACCGCCGCGTCGACCAACACCTCACGCAACTTCCTCGACCAGATCTTCATCAGCTTCTCCGACCTCCACGACGCCACGGCGAAGGCGGCCAAGGGTGCCGACGACCTCAAGGGCGGCATCGGCAAGGCGAAGAAGGGTTCGCAGGATCTCGCGGACGGGCTGAAGAACGCCAAGGACGGCAGCAGCAACCTGGCCGGTGGGATCGTCAAACTGGACAAGGGCGCCGACGACCTGGCAACCGGCTCCCGGCAGGTCGCCGACGGCACCCAGCTGCTCGCCGACAAGGTCAACGGCGTGGCGGCCGACGTCCGCCCGTTCCTGAAGGACAACGGCAAGTCCATCGGCGACACCGCCCGGCTGGTCTCGGACTCCACGCAGACCGTGCGGGACAACCTCGACCTGTTGGTGAAGGCGGCGCCCACCGCGGCCACCACCGCCCACACGGCCTCCGGCGAACTGACCGAGGTCTACCGCACCAGCTGCACGGAGCAGCCGCCCGCCGACCCCACCGTCTGCCCGCCGCTGAAGCGCGCGAAGACAGCGGCGGCCGACGTCGCGAAGGTCGCCGACGAGGTGAATACGCTGGTCACGAACCAGAACGGCGACCTGAAGAAACTGCGCGCCCAGCTGACCACGCTGCAGCAGCAGGCCAACGACCTGGCCGGGAGCGCACCGCGCCTGGACAAGGACCTGAAGTCCGCCGTGGAGAAGGTCAACGCGCTCAACACCGGTGCCCACAAGGTCGCCAAGGGAGCCAACGAACTGCACACCGGCCTGGCCACGGCCAGGACGGGCTCCGCCGACCTGGACAGCGGCGTGAGCAACCTCAAGAAGGGCGCGGCCGACCTGGACGGCGGGCTGATCCGGCTCGGTGACGGCTCGACCACCCTCGCCGAGGGACTCAACGACGGCGTCGGCCAGATCCCCGACTACGACAAGAAGGACCGCGACGCGCGTACGGAGGTCATGGCCGATCCGGTGCAGCTGGCCTCCAAGTCGCTGCACGCGGCCCCCAACTACGGCACCGGCTTCGCCCCTTACTTCATCCCGCTCTCCCTCTGGGTCGGCGCGATGGTGGCGTACATGCTGATCCAGCCGCTCAACCGGCGCGCGCTCGCCGCAGGGGCCTCCGCCTGGCGGATCGCCTTCGCGGGATGGCTGCCGGTGGCCGCGATCGGACTGCTGCAGGTGGCCGCCCTGATGTCCGTACTGCACTGGGGACTCGGGCTGCAGATGACCCGTGCCGCCGGGACGATCGGCTTCCTCGCGCTGGTGACCTGCTGCTTCGCTGCGATCGTGCAGTGGCTCAACGCCCGGTTCGGAGCTGCGGGACGCATCCTCGTGCTCGCGGTGCTGATGCTCCAGCTGACTTCGGCCGGGGGTACGTATCCCGTCCAGACCAGCCCCGGATTCTTCAACGCGATCCACCCCTACCTGCCGATGAGTTACGTCGTCGAGGGGCTGCGCCGGCTGATCACGGGCGGCGGCCTCGGCCCGGTCTGGCAGGCCGTCGCGGTGCTGCTGGCCTTCACGGCGGGGGCGCTCGCCCTGACCGCGGTCGCCGCACGCCGCAAGCAGGTGTGGACCCTGGACCGGCTTCATCCGGAGCTGAGCCTGTGAGCGGGTCCAAACCTGTGAGAATCAGGGGCATGGAAAGCAGTAGCACCACGCGCCGCCAGGCCACCCGGCAGAAGCTCTACGAGGCGGCCGTGACTCTCATCGCCGAGAAGGGCTTCTCGGCGACCACGGTGGACGAGATCGCCGAGCGCGCCGGGGTCGCCAAGGGCACGGTCTACTACAACTTCAAGAGCAAGACCGAACTCTTCGAGGAGTTGCTGCGCCACGGCGTCGGGCTGCTCACGGCATCGCTGCGCTCCGCGGCCGAGGAGACCGGGGAGCACGGCGGCAGCAGGGTCGAGGCCCTGGACGCGATGATCAGGGCCGGTCTGGCCTTCATCGACCGCTACCCGGCCTTCACCCAGCTGTACGTCGCCGAGCTGTGGCGCACCAACCGGGCCTGGCAGGGCACCCTCCTGGTGGTGCGTCGGGAGGCCGTCGCCGTGGTCGAGGGGGTGCTGCGCGAGGGGGTGGAGAACGGCGAGCTCAGCGAGGAGATCGACATCCCGCTGACGGCGGCCGCCCTGGTCGGCATGGTGCTGGTGGCCGCCCTCGACTGGCAGGCGTTCCAGCCGGAGCGGTCGATCGACGATGTGCACTCGGCGCTGTCGCTGCTGCTGCACGGGCGGGTCAGCGGACGCTGATCCCGGCGGCGGGGTGCCGCTCCTGCGGTTCCCCGTCCGGACATGCGAAGGCGCCGGTCCGGTGAGGCTCGATCCCCCCGAGCCTGCGCCGGACCGGCGTCTTCCGTGCTGCCGGAGAGCATTCCCCCGCGACCCCCGTTTCCCCCTGGTCCCGGGCTCTCCGTCGTACTCCCCCGTTCAGGAGAAGTGCCGCATCCGTTCCGCCGCCCCGTGCCGGCGGTGCCGGTGCCGCGCCCCTCTCCGTGGGCTCCACTCTCCCGTCCGCGCAGGTCGGAACCCATCCGCACAGCTACTCATCTCCTTGCCTAGGTACGGATACTCAGAGCTGAGCACCGATCCCCGCCCCGGGCCGCACACCATCTGGTTACGATCGCGTCCGTGTCCGTACTCCCTCTGGTGTTCACAAGCGGCTGGGCGAGCGGGATCAACGCCTACGCGGTGGTCCTGCTGCTCGGTGTCTTCGGCGCGACCGGTCTGAGCGACGAGGTGCCCGCGTCGCTGCAGCGCACCGATGTCCTGGTCGTGGCCGCGGTGCTCTTCCTGTGCGAGGCGGTGGCGGACAAGATCCCGTATGTCGACTCTGTCTGGGACTCGGCGCACATCGTCATCCGGCCGGTCGCCGGGGCCGTCGTGGCGGCGCTGCTGGCCGGGGAGAGCGGTTCGCTGCCGGAGCTCGCGGCCGGGGCCGTCGGTGGTTCCACCGCGCTGATGAGTCATCTGGTGAAGGCGGGCACCAGGATGGCGGTCAACACCTCCCCCGAACCGTTCAGCAATGTCGTGGTGAGCACGGCCGAGGACCTGGGCGTCGCGGGGATCGTCACCTTCGCGATTTTCCATCCGCTGGTGGCAGCGGTCATCGCCGGGACGTTCCTGCTGCTCGGCATGGTGGTACTGGCCTTCCTGGCCTCCAAGATCCGCCGCTTCCTGCGCCGCAGGGCGCAGCGCCGCGAGGAGAAACGCCTGGCCGGAGCCGCTTCGCACTGGCCACTGGACTGAGTGTCGGAGGTGGCCGTTAAGGTCACTGACATGGCACGTATTGCGGTGATCGGCGCCGGGATGGGCGCGATGGCGGCGGCCGCCCGGCTCGCCGTGGCAGGCCACCGGGTGACGGTGTACGAGCGGTCCGGGACCTTCGGCGGCTCGGTCGGGCGGTACGCCCATGAGGGCTTCGCCTTCGACACCGGCCCCGCGCTGCTGCATCTGCCCGCGGTCTACCGGGACTTGTTCGTGAAGACGGGCAAGGAACCGCTGGAGCGGTGCGTCACCATGACCCAGGTCGATCCGGCGAGCCGCCACGTCTTCGCGGACGGCACGGCGGTCTCGCTGCCGAACGCGTCACGGGCCGGGGTGGTCTCCGCCCTGGACAGCGCGCTCGGCGGCGGGGCGGGCGCGGCCTGGGGCGAGTTCCTCGACCGGGCGCGCGATGCCTGGGACCGCTCCCGGCGTCCGCTGCTCGAAGAGCCGCTGCGCTCCGACTGGCAGGTGCTCGGCCGGGATCCGTATCCGGCGCTCCGGCAGCGCCGCCTGCTGCGCGCCGCCCGGCAGGCGGGCACGGTCGCCGAGATCGGCGCCTGGGAGCTGCCGGACCCCCGGCTGGCCACGCTTCTCGACGGGTACGCCCTGTCGTACGGACTCGACCCGCTGCGTGCGCCGGCGGCGGCCGCCCTGCTGCCGTACATGGAGGAGACCTTCGGCAGCTGGTACGTCTCCGGTGGGATCCGGGCCCTGGCACAGGCGGTGTACGAGCGGTGTCTGGCCAGGAAGGTGGAGTTCGTCTTCGGCGCCGAGGTGGCCCGGGTCGTCGAGAAGGACGGCCGGGCGGCGGGCGTCGAGCTCGTGGACGGGACGGTTGCCGAGGCCGGTCATGTGGTGCTGGGAGCCCGTCCGCGTCCGGGCCTGGTACCCGGTCAGGAACTGTGGCGGGACGGCGACGTGGGGGTGCGGCCGGGCCAGGGGGTGGTGCCGGGTCGGTTCCTGGTCCTGCTGTCGCTGCGCGGCGCCCGGCCCGCGGATGCCGTGCACCGGACCCTGGTGCATCCGGCGGACGGCGCGGCGGAGCGCGAGGCGGTGTTCGGTGGCGGGCTCGCCGGCCGTCCCACGGTGACGGTGCTGCGCCCGGACGACCCGTCGACCCGCCCCGACGACGCGCACGAGGCGGTGACGCTGATGGCGACGGTCGCCCCGCACGGTGCGGTCGACTGGACGGACCCGGCGTTGCGCGAGCGGTGCGCCGACACGCTGATCGAGGTGGCCGGCGCCGCCGTGCCCGGCATACGGGAGCGGCTGCTCCACGCCGAGGTGCGGACCCCTGCTGAGACGGCGGCGGCCACCGGGACCGAGGGCGGCTCGGTACCCGCCCCCGCGCTCGCCGGGGCGCAGGGCGCGTATCTGCATCCGGGCAACCGCACCCGGCTGCCGGGGCTCTACGCCGCGGGCGGCTGGTCGCACCCGGGCGGTGGGCTCGCCCATGCGGGAATGTCGGGGGCGCTGGTCGCCGGGCTGATCGTCGAGGGGGACGGGTTCCGGGGCTCCCAGTGAGGGAGAAGCGGGCGGACGCACCGCCCGCCGTCTCCTCAGCGGCCCTCCGCCCCCTGCCGGACCGTCGTCAGTAGCGGTGCTGCTGCTCGTCGTAGCCGTTGCCGTTGCCGTTGCCGTTGCCGTTGCCGTAGCCGTTCGGGTACGGGGTGGGCTGCGCGGGCTGCTCCGCAGGCGTGGACGGGTACTGCTCGCCCTCGCGCTGCTGCGGCACCCAGACACCACCGGGCGGTGTCTCGGGGTGCTGCTGGGCGTGCGGGTCCGCGGCGTACTGCTGGGGGCCGTCGTAGCCGTTGCCGTAGCCGTCGTACGGGGCGTACTGCGTGGAGCCACCGGTGGCGCCGGTCCCGATGTACGGGTCGGAGTACGCGGCGTACTGCTGCTCGCCGGTGCCGTAGTCGTACTGCCCCTGCCCCTGCCCCTGTCCGGCGAAGGAGTCCTGGCCGCCGAAGGAGTCCTGCCCCGGCGCCGGGTACGAGGGGTTGGCATAGGGGTCGTACGCGGCGTACTGCGGCTGCTGATCCATCTGTCCGCCCGGGCCCTGCTGCGACCGCTGATGAGCGTGGTAGACGCCGTACTGCCCGGTGTCGTCCGGCAGCGGCTCCGGCGCGTAGACCGCGGCCCCGGGTGCCTCGGACGACGCTGCGGTGGTGTCGGCACGCTCCGGGATCCGCTCGTCGTGCTCCATCTCCAGGCCCGACACCTCGAGTTTGGGCTCTCGGCTCTCCCGGCCGCCCCCGCCCCGGCGGCGACGGCTCGCGCCGGGCCTGCCCCCTATCGCCCAGCCGGTGGAGAAGCCGCGCCGGAAGGACAGCGTGACGTACGTCTGACCGGTCGCGAACGCGATCGCGCCGACGGCGATGACGATCACGGACGGTATCAGCACGCCGACGACCACACAGCCGAAGCCCGCGAAGGCGAGCAGACGCCAGCGAAGCCGCGCCTTGTACTGCAGAAGCACCTCGCCCAGCAGCCACAGCGCGACTATTCCGAACGCGATGTAGAGGACCGTCCAGCCCATGCCCGCCCCCTCCTACGGCCACCGCCCCGGATCGCGGCGGGTACGGCCGGTCACGACTGCTTGTGCAGTCCGAGATTCTCGTAGATTTCGAGCGTCGCGGTCGAGTTGTTGAGCGTGATGAAGTGCAGTCCGGGCACACCCTCGGATCGCAGCCTCGCGCAGAACTGCGTTGCGAAGTCGATGCCAATGGAGCGTACAGCGGCGGGGTCGTCCTTGGCTGCGAGGATGCGTTCTTTCAGAGAGGAAGGGAAAGAAGCGTTGCTGAGCTGCGCAAACCGGTCCAACTGCTTGACGCTGGTCAGCGGCATGACCTCGGGGATGATCGGGGTTTCGCAACCCGCAGCGACCACGCGGTCACGCATCCGCAGATAGTCCTCCGGATTGAAGAACATCTGCGTGATCGCATAGTCGGCTCCGGCCCGGCACTTGTCCACGAAATGCCGGATGTCGGTGTCCCAGTCGGTCGAGCGCGGGTGCATCTCGGGAAATGCGGCGACGCCGACACAGAAATCGCCGGATTCCTTGATGAGCCGGACCAGATCGGCGGCGTACCGCACGCCCTGCGGGTGCTTGACCCACTCACCCATCGGGTCGCCGGGCGGGTCGCCGCGCACGGCGAGGATGTTCCGGATCCCGGCGTCGGCGTACTGCCCGATCATGTTGCGCAGCTCGGCGACGGAGTGGTTGACCGCCGTGAGGTGCGCGACCGGGGTGAGCGTGGAATCGGCGGCGATCTGCTGCGTGGCCTTGACCGTCCCTGCCCGGGTGGAGCCACCGGCCCCGTAGGTCACGGAGACGAAGCTCGGCCCCACCGCCTCGACGCGCCGCAGCGCGTTCCAGAGATTCCGTTCGCCCTTCTCGGTCTTGGGCGCCCAGAACTCGAACGAATACGAAGTCTTGCCGGACGCGAGGAGCTCACGCACCGTGCGCGCGTGATCCGTCCTGGTAGAAGGTGTGCCAAGGGCCATATGGGCAGGTTAACCAGAGCGCGACGGCCACAGGACCAGACCAGCACTAATTGCCCGAATTGACTGGTTGTTTGTCCATCCTTCGGACATCTGGCCGGATCACGCTCCGGCGCGCGCCCGGATTCGCCCGGCCAGCCCGGCGGCGGCCGCCGCCGGATCGTCGGCCTCGGTGATCGCCCGTACGACGACCACCCGGCGCGCTCCGGCGTCCAGCACCTCGTCGAGGTTGCCCGCGTCGATACCGCCGATGGCGAACCATGGGCGCCGGGTGCCGAGCGAGGCGGCGTAACGCACGAGGTCCAGGCCCGGGGCATGGCGGCCGGGCTTGGTCGGCGTGGGCCAGCACGGACCGGTGCAGAAGTAGTCCACGCCCGGTTCGGCGACGGCCGCGTCGACCTCGGACTCGGAGTGCGTGGAGCGGCCGATCAGCACGTCCTCGCCGATGATGGCGCGCCCGGCGGGGACCGGCAGGTCGCCCTGGCCGAGGTGCAGCACATCGGAGCCGATGGCGTGGGCGACATCGGCCCGGTCGTTCACCGCGAGAAGCTTCCCGTGGCGCCTGCAGGCGTCGGCGAAGACCTCCAGGTGTCCGAGCTCCTCCGCCGCCTCCATGCCCTTGTCGCGCAGCTGGACGATGTCCACCCCATGGGACAGGACGGCGTCGAGGAACGCGGGAAGGTCGCCCTGGCGCTTGCGGGCGTCCGTGCACAGATACAGCCGGGCGTCGGACAGCGGCGCGCTGGGCGTGGGCATGGTGCGAGTCCCCCTGGAGAGCATTGCGGAACGGGAAGGCGGTGGAACAGGAAGGCATGGTGGAGCGGACGCCGGATCCGGCGCGGGGTGCGGGCCGCACGGTGCTGCGCGGCCCGCACCTCACGGACGGCCGGCGGTCAGACGGCGAGCGCCTGGGCGCGGCGCTTCACCTCTGTGCCGCGGTTCTCACTCAGTGCCTGGGCAGGGGTGCCCGGCAGGGTCGGGTCGGGGGTGAAGAGCCATTCCAGCATCTCTTCGTCGTTGTAGCCGTCGTCCCTCAGGAGCGTCAGGGTGCCGGAGAGGCCCTTGACCACCTTGTCGCCGTCGATGAAGGCGGCAGGCACCTGGAGCGCCCGGTTCTCACCACGGCGCACGGCGATGAGCTGGCCCTCCTTGACCAGCTGCCGCACGCGCGTCACCTCGACACCGAGCATTTCGGCGATGTCGGGGAGGTGGAGCCAGGCGGGGACGAGAGCATCGATCTTTGCGTCAATCTCGGTCACAGGGACAAGCGTGCCATCCCGGACCGACAGTCGGTAGCCGGGCCGACCGTACGGGGCGCCGGGGTACGCCGTCAGAGGGTCGCCGACTTGAGGGGTACGGAGGGGTCGGCGGCGCGCGCCGGATCGAGGCGGGCGCCGGCCTCGATGAGTCTGCGTCCCTGCGCCAGGTCGCGCGGCCGGCCGACGGCGAGAACCGCGACCAGGACGCCGTCGCGCAGCCAGCACACCGACCAGGCGGGGCCGGTGGGTTCACCGCGCCACAGCAGGGTGTCGGCGCCCCTGTGGTGGCCCGCGTACTGCACGAACCGGTCGAACTGCTCGGACCAGAAGTACGGGACGGGGTCGTACGTCCGCGGCGCCGGGTCACCGCCGGTCGCGGCGGCGATGATGTTGGCGGCGGCGGTCCGGGGACCCTGGAGGGCGTTGTCCCAGTGGTGGACGAGCAGGCGTTCGCCGTACCGGGCGGAGGGGAACGAGGCGCAGTCGCCGACCGCGTACACATCGGGCAGCGAGGTGCGCAGCGCACTGTCGGCGGTCACCGATCCGTCGGTGCCGAGCGCGATGCCGGAGCCGGCCAGCCAGCCGGTGGCGGGCCGTGCGCCGATTCCGACGACGACCGCTCCGGCCAGGATCTCGCGGCCGTCCGCGAGGATCACCCGGCCCGGCTCGATGCGGGCGACCCGGGCTCCGGTGAGGAGTTCGGCGCCGGTCTCGGCGTACCAGGCGGTCATCGGGGCGGCGACCTCGGCCGGCATCGCGCCCGCGAGGGGCCGGTCGGCGGCCTCGACGACGGTGACCGCGCAGCCCGCGGCGCGGGCCGCGGTGGCGAACTCGGCGCCGATCCAGCCCGCTCCGACGACCACGACGCCGTGCTGCTCGTCGAGGACGGGGCGCAGTCGTGCCGCGTCGTCGAGGGTACGCAGCAGGTGGACTCCGGGAACGCCTTCGGTACCGGGCAGGACGACCGGTTCGGCACCGGTCGCGATCACCAGGAAGTCGTAGGGCACGGGTCCCGACGGGGTGTCCAGCTCATGCGCGCCGGGGCGCACGCCGGTGACTTCCCGGCCCAGTCGCAGATCGATGTCCAGCGCCTCGAAGTCGACGTCGAACGCCGAGTTCTCGGCCTTGCCGAGCAGTACCGCCTTGGACAGCGGGGGCCGGTCGTAGGGCTGGTGCGGTTCGGCGCCGATCAGGGTGACGGGGCCGGCGAAGCCCTGTTCCCGCAGGGCCACCGCCGTCTGTACGCCGGCCATGCCCGCGCCGACCACGACGACACGGTGCTCTGCCGACAGGACGGGGCGCTCCGGCCGCTGCGACTGCTGCTGCTCGCTCACCCGTACACCATAAGCACCTGACGATTCATCAGGACAGGGGGACCTCTTCCATGGCGCCCGTCCCGCTCCCCCGAGCGAACGGGCCACGGTGGCTGCTCCCTTACCGGGTCCGGCGGGCGGGGTTTAGGGTGGCCGACGTAAAACACTCGCGGGAGCCCGGACGCACCGGGCTGAGAGGGAGGCTGGGGCGGCCTCCGACCGTACGAACCTGATCCGGGTCATGCCGGCGAAGGGAGGGGCTGGACGCCCATGCGTTCTTCTCGGAACGGAAACGGATCCGACGTCCTGGTCATCGGGGGCGGGATCATCGGTCTGGTGACCGCCTGGCGGGCCGCGCAACGCGGACTGCGCACCGCGGTCGTCGACCCCGAACCCGGCGGCGGAGCCGCTCAAGTGGCGGCCGGCATGCTGGCCGCCGTCACCGAACTCCACTACGGCGAGCAGATGCTGCTGGGCCTCAATGTCGCCTCGGCCGCGCGCTATCCGGCCTTCGCGGCCGAACTGGAGGCGGCGAGCGGGCGGGAGACCGGCTTCCGTGCCTGCGGCACCCTGGCCGTCGCGCTGGACTCCGACGACCGTGCCCATCTGCGGGAGCTGCACGCCCTGCAGCGGCGTTCGGGCCTGGAGTCGGAGTGGCTCAGTGGCCGCGACTGCCGCCGCCTGGAGCCCATGCTCGCGCCCGGTGTCCGCGGCGGTCTGCGGGTCGACGGAGACCACCAGATCGATCCGCGCCGGCTGGCCGCCGCGCTGCTGACCGCCTGCGAGCGGGCCGGGGTGGTCCTCCACCGCGGCTGGGTGGAGCGCCTGACGGTCGTCCACGACCGGGCCGCCGGAGCCGTGCTCGCCGGGGGTACGGAGCTCGGCGCCGACCAGGTCGTACTCGCCGCGGGCAGCCTCAGCGGCCGGCTCCCGGGGCTGCCGGACGAGGCCGTGCCGCCGGTCCGGCCGGTGAAGGGGCAGGTGCTGCGGCTGACCGTGCCCGCCCCGTACGCGCCCTTCCTCACCCGGACCGTCCGGGCCGTGGTCCGGGGCAGTCATGTCTATCTCGTCCCACGCGCGAACGGCGAACTGGTCGTCGGCGCCACCAGCGAGGAAATGGGCTGGGACACCACCGTCACCGCGGGCGGCGTCTACGAACTGCTGCGGGACGCCCACGAGCTGGTGCCCGGCATCACCGAGCTGCCGCTCACCGAGACCCGGGCCGGACTGCGCCCCGCCTCCCCCGACAACGCCCCACTGCTCGGCCCCACCCCCCTGCCCGGCCTCCACCTCGCCACCGGCCACCATCGCAACGGGGTGCTGCTCGCGCCCGTCACCGGTGACGCCATGGCCGCCCTGCTGGCCGACGGCGAACTGCCCGAGGTGGCCCGCCCCTTCACCCCGCACCGTTTCCTGCCCGCCGCCCCCGTACGTCAGGAGCAGCCCGCATGACCGAGCCCGCACCGCTCTCCGCGCCCGGCTCCCCCTCCCCCTCCCCCGCCGGGCCCGCGCCCCTCTCCGTGTCCGTGAACGGCGAGGTGCGCGTGCTCCCCGCGGGCACCACCCTCGACGCCCTCGTCGCCACGCTGACCGCCGCGCACTCCGGCGTCGCGGCCGCGGTCAACGAGACCGTCGTCCCGCGCGGCCGGTGGTCCACCGCCACGCTCGGTGACGGTGACCGCGTCGAGGTCCTGACCGCGGTCCAGGGAGGCTGACGTGTCCGACGACCTCTTCGCCCTCGGCGACGCCGCCTTCGGCTCCCGGCTGATCATGGGAACCGGCGGGGCGCCCAGCCTCGACGTGCTGGAACGCTCGCTGACCGCCTCCGGCACCGAGCTGACCACCGTGGCGATGCGTCGCCTCGATCCGACCGTGCAGGGCTCGGTGCTCTCCGTCCTCCGGCGCCTCTCCATCCGCGTCCTGCCGAACACGGCGGGCTGCTTCACCGCGGGCGAGGCGGTGCTGACCGCCAGGCTGGCCCGCGAAGCGCTCGGCACCGACTGGATCAAGCTGGAGGTGGTGGCCGACGAGCGGACCCTGCTGCCCGACCCGATCGAGCTGCTGGACGCCGCGGAGACCCTGGTGGACGACGGGTTCACCGTGCTGCCCTACACCAATGACGACCCGGTCCTGGCCCGCAGGCTCCAGGACGTGGGGTGCGCGGCGGTCATGCCGCTCGGCTCCCCCATCGGCTCCGGCCTCGGCATCCGCAATCCGCACAATTTCCAGCTGATCGTCGAGCAGGCCCGGGTGCCGGTGATTCTCGACGCGGGCGCCGGGACGGCCTCGGACGCGGCGCTCGCGATGGAGCTGGGGTGCGCGGCGGTGATGCTGGCGTCCGCGGTGACCCGGGCCCAGGAGCCCGAGCTGATGGCCGCAGCGATGCGGCACGCGGTGGCGGGCGGGCGGCTGGCGTACCGCGCGGGCCGGATCCCGCGCCGGCACTTCGCCGAGGCCTCGTCGCCGGTGGAGGGGCGTGCGGCGCTGGACCCGGAGCGCCCGGCCTTCTGACCCACCGGGCCGCCGGCGACCGCATGTCCCTGTCACGGCTCGGCTGCAGTACGGCCCCGGGGCCGCTCCGGCCCGTCGGACGTGTCCCGTGGCGACTCGTAGACTCGCATGCGTGGATACGACCCTCCAGGACCCTCTCGTCGGGCAGCTGCTCGACGGCCGCTACCGCGTCGATGCCCGCATCGCCGTGGGCGGCATGGCCACGGTCTACCGGGCCATGGACACCCGGCTCGACCGGGTGCTCGCCCTCAAGGTGATGCACCCGGCGCTCGCCACCGACGCCTCGTTCGTCGAGCGCTTCATCCGCGAGGCCAAGTCCGTGGCCCGGCTCGCGCACCCCAATGTGGTCGCGGTCTTCGACCAGGGCGCCCAGGGGCAGTACGTCTACCTCGCGATGGAGTACGTCGCGGGCTGCACCCTGCGCGACGTGCTGCGCGACCGCGGCGCCCTGCAGCCGAGAGCCGCACTGGACATCCTGGAGCCGGTCCTCGCCGCCCTCGGCGCCGCGCACCGGGCGGGCTTCGTGCACCGCGACATGAAGCCGGAGAACGTCCTCATAGGGGACGACGGCCGGGTCAAGGTCGCCGACTTCGGTCTCGTACGGGCGGTGGGCACCGTCACCAACACCACCGGGTCCGTCCTGGGCACCGTCTCCTATCTCGCCCCCGAGCAGATAGAGAACGGCACGGCGGACACCCGTACCGATGTGTACGCCTGCGGTGTCGTCCTGTACGAAATGCTGACCGGTTCCAAGCCGCGCGCCGGCGACACCCCCGCCCAGGTCATCTACCAGCACCTCAACGAGGACGTCCCGGCCCCGTCGGCCGCCGTCCCGGGGCTCCCGGTCGCACTCGACGACCTGGTGGCGAGCGCCACCGCCCGTAACCCCGAGGTCCGCCCGTTCGACGCGGTGGCACTGCTCGCCGAGACCCGCGAGGCCCGCTCCGGCCTCACCGACGCCCAGCTCGACGCCGCACCGCCGCAGGCCCTGGCCGAGGCGCACGACGCCGCCGAGGACCGTACGAGTGTGATCCCGCGGCTGCTCCCGGCCGGCCAGGGCGTCGCCCATCACACCAGCCGGCTGGAGCTGCCCCCGCCGGTACCGCCGCGGCCCGCACGGCGCGGACGGTGGTTCCCCGGCCCACGGCGCTCCGTCCTGGCCGCGGTCGTCGCCGTACTGCTGGTACTGGGGGTCGGCACCGGTGTCTGGTACATCAATTCCGGGCAGTTCACCCGGGTCCCCTCCCTGCTCAACCAGACCGAGAAGACCGCCCAGCAGCGGCTCTCGGACGCGGGTCTGGAGCTCAAGGACGTCAAGCGGTCCTACAGCGACACCGTGGAGCGCGGCAAGGTCATCAGCAGCGACCCGAAGTCCGGCGCCCGTATCCGGGGGAACGACGCGGTGACGCTCGTCGTCTCGCGCGGCCCCGAGATCGTGAAGGTGCCCGATGTCCAAGGCCTCGCGCTCGCCGATGCCAAACGTGATCTGAAGGAGGCCGGCCTGGTGCCCGGCATGGTCACCAAGGAGTTCAGCGAGGAGACGGCACGGGGCGAGGTGATCCGTACGGAACCCGCGGCGGGCACCGAGCGTCACACGGACTCCGCGGTCGCCCTGGTGGTCAGCAAGGGTGCACCGGTCGACGTCCCCGATGTCACCGGGCTGTCCGTCAAGGACGCCACCGCCGCGCTGGACGAGCAGGGTCTGAAGGCCGAGGTGCTGCCCGACCGGGTCAACTCCCCCGAGGTCGCGGGCGACATCGCCCATCAGTCACCGGGCCAGGGCAGCCGGGCCGCCGAGGGCGACACCATCACGCTCACGGTCTCCAAGGGGCCGCGGATGATCGGCGTCCCGGACGTCACCGGCAAGAATCTCGACGACGCCAGGAGCGAGCTGGAGGACGCGGGCTTCGAGGTCAAGGTCGACCGCCCGTTCCTCTCCTTCAGTGACACGATCGCGAGCCAGTCCGTCGAGGGCGGCAAGCAGGCCCCCGAGGGCAGCACCATCACCATCACGACCAAGGGACTCTAGATCCACATGCGCAACCCCGTCGGCGGCCATGTTCCCGTGGCCGGCGGCCTCGCCAAGGTCGGCCTTCCCTACGCCCGCGAGATGGGGGCGGAGGCCGTCCAGGTCTTCGTCGCCAACCCGCGCGGCTGGGCGACGCCCGTCGGCAGCCCGGCCCAGGACGAGCAGTTCCGCGCCGAGTGCGCCGCCGCATCCCTACCCGCCTACGTCCACGCCCCGTATCTGATCAACTTCGGCTCCCACACCGAGGCCACCGTCGAGAAGTCCGTGGAATCGCTGCGCCACTCACTGCGCCGGGCCCGGGAGATCGGTGCCCTGGGCGTCGTGGTGCACACCGGTTCGGCGACCGGCGGCCGCCCGCGCGAGCAGGCCCTCGCACAGGTACGTACACACATGCGGCCGCTCCTGGACGAGCTGACGCACGACGACGACCCGTATCTGCTGCTGGAGTCGACCGCCGGACAGGGATCCTCGCTCTGCTCGCGGACCTGGGACTTCGGGCCGTACTTCGAGGCACTCGATGCCCACCCCAGGCTCGGCATCTGCCTCGACACCTGCCACATCTACGCGGCCGGCCACGATCTGGCGGGCCCGTCGGGGATGCACCGGACGCTGGACCTGCTGGTGGACACGGTCGGCGAAGGCCGGCTGAAACTGATCCATGCCAATGACTCCAAGGACGTGGCGGGGGCCCACAAGGACCGCCACGAGAACATCGGCGCCGGGCACATCGGCGAGGAACCGTTCCGGGAGCTGTTCTCGCACCCGGCGACCGTCGGCGTACCGCTGATCATCGAGACTCCGGGCGGCAAGGAAGGTCATGCGGCGGACGTGGCGCGGCTGAAGGGACTGCGCGGCTGAAAGAGCTGCGCGCCGGGGGGCGAGCGCGCCTCGCCCCACACCGAATTCCTCATGGAGAAGTACCCCATGGGGGTATACGGTCGCCCGGGGCAAGGGCCACGCGATGGTGCACCGGTTCCACCGCTGAGGACGGACCGGCACGCAAGCGCCCAGGTCAGAGCTCGGGACCGTCCCCGGGCCCCTCCTGGTACGAGTAACGCTGCTCGCGCCACGGATCGCCGATGTTGTGGTAGCCGCGCTCCTCCCAGAAGCCGCGGCGGTCGGCCGTCATGTACTCGACACCGCGGACCCATTTGGGGCCCTTCCAGGCGTAGAGGTGCGGCACGATCAGCCGGAGCGGGAAGCCGTGCTCGGCGGTGAGCAGCTCACCACCCTTGTGAGTGGCGAAAAGTGTTCGGTCCGAGGCGAAGTCGGAGAGCCGCAGATTCGAGCTGAACCCGTACTCGGCCCAGACCATCACATGGGTGACGCTCGGCGCGGGGGGCGCGAGTTCCAGGATCGTACGGGCGAGCACGCCGCCCCATTCGGCGCCGAGCATGCTGAATTTGGTGACGCAGTGCAGGTCGGCGACGACCGAGGAGAACGGCAGCACCGAGAATTCCTCGTGATTCCAGCAGTGCTTCTCACCGTCCGCCGTGGCACCGAAGACCCGGAACTCCCAGCGGTCGGGCTTGAACTTGGGCACGGGCCCGTAGTGGGTAACCGGCCAACCACGCTGGAGTCGCTGTCCCGGCGGAAGCTCGGACTGCTCTGACGCGCGGTTTTCCCGGCTTTCCGGCTGACCCATGCCTCCATGGTGACAGACAGGCAGGGGTGGTCCCGACCAAGGCAGGGGCAATCCGGGCAACTCATACTAAGCATGCACTTACTGGACGATCACCGGGTGCGGTGCGAGGATGCGGCCAACTTGCCCCGTTCACCGGTTGGAAGGAGCCTCTGCGATGCAGGGCGACCCCGAGGTCCTTGAGTTCCTGAACGAGCAGCTGACCGCCGAATTGACCGCCATCAACCAGTACTTCCTGCATGCGAAGATGCAGGACAACTTCGGCTGGACGAAGCTCGCGAAGTACACCCGCTCCGAGTCGTTCGACGAGATGAAGCACGCGGAGATCCTCACGGACCGCATCCTCTTCCTCGATGGACTGCCCAACTATCAGCGGCTGTTCCATGTGCGGGTGGGGCAGACCGTCACCGAGATGTTCCAGGCCGACCGCCAGGTCGAGGTGGAGGCCATCGACCGCCTCAAGCGCGGGATCGAGCTGATGCGCGGCAAGGGCGACATCACGTCCGCAAACATCTTTGAGTCGATCCTGGCCGACGAGGAGGAGCACATCGACTACCTCGACACCCAGCTGGAGCTGGTCGAGAAGCTCGGCGAGCCGCTCTACATCGCCCAGCAGATCGAGCAGCCGGACAGCTAAGGGCTGTCCCGTGATCCCTGGTGGATCAGACCCCGCGAGTCCCGTGCAATCCGGGTGAAACGCCCTGGGACTGCCGCGCGGATCAGGCCGCTTCGGAGAACCGGGGGCCTGGGCCCACGCCCGGGGCGCTGCCGGGAGCGACGCCCGGGCCGGTCCCGGCAGCGGCCTCCGTACCGGCTTCGCCGGTGGTGCCGGGCACCCGCTTCCGGTCGAGCAGCTCGCGGCGCGGGCAGGCGCCACGGCCGAGCACGGCCTGGATGGCGCGGACGCAGCCGCCGCAGTCCGTGCCCGCCTTGCAGGCGGAGGCGATCTGCCGGGGCGTACAGGCCCCGGCGTCCGCATGCTCCTTGACCTGCTTCTCCGTGATGCCGAAGCACGAGCAGACGTACATGCGGTTCACCTCCCGGCGGGATGGGTCGTTACTGCCACCCCGTTGATCGGTGAGGCTAACCTAACCTTACCCGGCGCCGCAGGTGCTTGAAAGCCTCCGAACGCCCTGTGGGGCACGGATCACATCGATCCGTGCCCCACAGTCGTATGCGTGCCACCTGCGGTGACGGCTACTGGTCCCGGTACATCTCGGCGACCAGGAACGCCAGGTCGAGGGACTGGCTGCGGTTGAGCCGCGGGTCGCAGGCCGTCTCGTAGCGCTGGTGCAGATCGTCCACGAAGATCTCGTGTCCGCCACCGACGCACTCGGTGACATCGTCACCAGTGAGCTCGACATGGATGCCGCCCGGGTGCGTACCGAGGCCCTTGTGGACCTCGAAGAAGCCCTTGACCTCGTCCAGGACGTCGTCGAAGCGACGGGTCTTGTGGCCGGAGGCGGCCTCGAAGGTGTTGCCGTGCATCGGGTCGGTCACCCACACCACGGTGGCGCCGGAGGCAGTGACCTTCTCGACCAGATCGGGCAGCTTGTCGCGGACCTTGTCGGCACCCATGCGGACGATGAAGGTCAGCCGGCCGGGCTCGCGCTCGGGGTCGAGGCGTTCGATGTAGCCGAGCGCCTCGTCGACGGTGGTCGTCGGACCGAGCTTGACACCGATGGGGTTACGGATCTTCGAGGCGAACTCGATGTGCGCCCCGTCCATCTGCCGGGTGCGCTCACCGATCCAGACCATGTGCCCGGAGGTGTCGTACAGCCGGCCGGTGCGCGAATCGGTGCGGGTCAGTGCCGACTCGTAGTCCAGCAGCAGGCCCTCGTGCGAGGAGTAGAACTCCACCGCCTTGAACTCGCCCGGGTCCGTACCGCACGCCTTCATGAAGTTCAGCGCGTTGTCGATCTCGCGGGCGAGCGCCTCGTAGCGCTGGCCGGAGGGCGACGACTTCACGAAGTCCTGGTTCCAGGCGTGCACCTGGCGCAGGTCGGCGTAACCGCCGGTGGTGAAGGCGCGGACCAGGTTCAGCGTGGAAGCGGATGCGTGGTACATCTGCTTCAGCCGCTCCGGGTCCGGGACGCGGGCCTCCTCGGTGAAGGCGAAGCCGTTGACCGAGTCGCCGCGGTAGGTCGGCAGGGTGACGCCGTCGCGGGTCTCGGTCGGCTTGGAGCGCGGCTTGGAGTACTGCCCGGCGATCCGGCCCACCTTGACGACGGGCACGGAGGCCGCGTAGGTCAGGACGGCGCTCATCTGGAGCAGCGTCTTCAGCTTGGCCCGGATGTGCTCGGCCGACACGGCGTCGAAGGCCTCGGCGCAGTCACCGCCCTGCAGCAGGAACGCCTCGCCCTTGGCGACGGCTCCCATGCGGGCACGCAGCTGGTCGCACTCGCCCGCGAAGACGAGCGGCGGATACGACGCGAGGTCCGCGAGTACATCGCGCAGAGCCTCGGCATCGGGGTACTCGGGCTGCTGCGCCGCGGGAAGGTCTCGCCAGGTGTGGCCACCGGCGACGGAGGTATTGGCGTTCACGGTCACACGGACAACATTACGGGGTCCGGCGGTTCGTCCATCCGTAAGCTCAATAGTTGAGACGCGCGCTCGGATGACGAGCTCATCCGTTAGGGTTCGGAACATGTTCGCGCAGACAAACCAGAACTGGTGGTGGACCGCTCATCCGGCGGCCCACTGATCGATCGCGCGCAACAGACCACGCGAAGGCCGCCCGAGGGGCGGCCTTCTCTGCGTTCCGGAAGCCGTTCCTCCCTCCGGAAGGAACACCCCCGATGTCTCAGCCTCACCGCACCGACCTCGTCATCGAGAAGCTCCTGAGTGACGACTGCCCGCCGTTCGCGCTGCTGCGCAGGCGCACCCCCGGCCGCGACCACGGCACCGTCGAGGTGCTGATCGGCCGGGTACGGGAGGCGGACCGGCTCGCCGACCTCCCGGTCGGCGCGCTGCCGTCTCTCGCCCTGGTGCCGTTCCGGCAGATCGCCGAGCGCGGATTCGATGTGCGCGACGACGGGACGCCCCTGTCCGTGCTGGTCGCCGAGGAGACGTACGAGCTGCCGCTCGCCGAGGTGCTGGACCGCCTGCCGGGCCATGACGTGCGGGTCGAGGGCGGCGAATTCGACGTCCCGGACGAGGAGTACGCGGGGATCGTCCGGCGGGTCGTCGAGGACGAGATCGGGCAGGGCGAGGGCGCGAACTTCGTCGTCCGGCGGACCTTCCGGGGCGAGATCCCCGGCTTCGGCCGGGCGGACGCGCTGGCCCTCTTCCGGCGGTTGCTGGCCGGTGAGCGGGGCGCGTACTGGACGTTCGTCGTCCACACGGGCGACGGCGGGCCCGAAGGGTCCTCCGCATCGGGGCGGCGGGCCTCGGGCGGGCGCACGCTCGTCGGCGCGAGCCCCGAGGTGCATGTGCGGATGTCCGGCGGGACGGTCGTGATGAACCCGATCAGCGGCACGTACCGCTACCCCGCCGGGGGCCCGACCGCCGAAGGTCTGCTGGCCTTCCTCGCCGACCGCAAGGAGCGGGACGAGCTCTCCATGGTGGTCGACGAGGAACTCAAGATGATGTGCACCGTCGGTGACATGGGCGGGGTGGTGGTCGGACCGCGGCTCAAGGAGATGGCCCATCTCGCGCACACGGAGTACGAACTGCGCGGGCGCTCCTCGCTGGATGTGCGGGAGGTGCTGAAGGAGACGATGTTCGCGGCGACGGTCACCGGCTCCCCGGTGCAGAACGCCTGCCGGGTGATCGAACGGTACGAGCCTGGCGGGCGCGGCTACTACGCGGGCGCGCTGGCGCTGCTGCGGCAGGAGCCGGGCGGGGCGCAGACCCTGGACTCGCCGATCCTGATCCGTACCGCCGACATCGCGGCCGACGGGCGGTTGCGGGTAGCGGTCGGGGCGACGCTCGTACGCCATTCCGACCCGGACAGCGAGGTCGCCGAGACCCACGCGAAGGCAGCCGGGGTGCTGGCCGCACTGGGGGTGCGGCCGGGCCGGCCGCGGGAGGGGGCGACGCGTGCGCAGCTGGCCGGGGACCCGCGGGTGCAGGCGGCGCTGGAATCCCGGCGGGACGGCCTGGCGCCGTTCTGGCTGCGGATGCAGGAGCGCACCCACGAGCTGTCCGGCCATGCGCTGGTGATCGACGGGGAGGACACCTTCACCGCGATGCTGGCGCATCTGCTGCGCTCATCGGGTCTGGAGGTGTCGGTGCACCGCTTCGACGAGCCGGGGCTGCGCGAGCGCGTACGGGCGCACGCGGGTCCGGTCGTACTGGGCCCCGGGCCCGGGAATCCGGGTGACACGGCCGATCCGAAGATGCGGATGCTGCGCGAGTTCGCCGCGGAACTGGTCCGTGACCACCGGCACGGTCTGCTGGGGGTCTGTCTCGGCCACGAGCTGATCGCGGCGGAGCTGGGTCTGGAGATCGTCCGCAAGACCGTGCCGCACCAGGGCGCCCAGACCCGGATCGAGCTGTTCGGACGGCCCGAGACGGTCGGCTTCTACAACAGCTTCACCGCGCGCTGCGACGACGGCGCGGCCACCGAGCTGGCGGCGCACGGGGTCGAGGCGAGCCTGGACGCGGCGACCGGGGAGCTGCACGCGCTGCGCGGACCGGGCTTCGCCTCGGTGCAGTTCCACCCGGAGTCGGTGCTGACCCTGCGCGGCGCGACGATCGTGGCCGAACTGCTGGCGGGGCTGCCGGTCGTCGGCTGACCGGGACGGACGGACCCCGGAGGAGCTCCGGGGTCTCAGCCGAAGAAGACACCGGCCTCCGCGTAGAGGGCCGGATCGACCGTCTTGAGCCGGGCGGTCGCCTCCGCGATCGGCACCCGCACGATGTCGGTGCCCTTCAGGGCGACCATGGCGCCGAAGTCCCCGTCGTGCACGGCGTCGATGGCGTGCAGGCCGAAGCGGGTGGCCAGCCAGCGGTCGAAGGCGCTGGGGGTGCCGCCGCGCTGGACATGACCGAGGACGGTCGTTCTGGCCTCCTTGCCGGTCCGGCTCCCGATCTGCGCGGCCAGCCATTCGCCCACGCCGGAGAGCCGGACATGACCGAAGGAGTCGTGCGATCCGTCCTTGAGAATCATCTCGCCCCGCGCGGGCACGGCCCCTTCGGCCACCACCACTATCGGCGCGTAGCTCGCTCCGAACCGGGAGGTCACCCAGGAGCAGACCTGCTCGATGTCGAAGCGCTGTTCCGGGATGAGGATGACGTTCGCACCGCCGGCCAGCCCCGCGTGGAGCGCGATCCAGCCCGCATGACGGCCCATCACCTCGACGACGAGGACGCGCATATGGGACTCGGCCGTGGTGTGCAGACGGTCGATGGCCTCGGTCGCGATGGAGACGGCCGTGTCGAAGCCGAAGGTGTAGTCGGTGGCGGAGAGGTCGTTGTCGATGGTCTTGGGAACGCCGACGCACCTGATGCCGTGCTCGCCGGCCAGGGTCGCCGCCACGCCGAGGGTGTCCTCGCCGCCGATCGCGATGAGTGAATCGACGCCGTACGCGGCGAGGTTGTCCCTGATCCGGCGGACGCCGTGCTCCGCGCCGAGCGGATTGGTGCGCGAGGAACCGAGGATGGTGCCGCCGCGCGGCAGGATGCCGCGCACCGCCGGGACGGAGAGCGGCACCGTCACACCCTCCAGCGGGCCGCGCCAGCCGTCCCGGAATCCGATGAAGTCGTAGCCGTACTCCTGCACGCCCTTGCGGACGATGGCGCGGATGACCGCGTTGAGCCCGGGGCAGTCACCGCCGCCGGTCAGTACTCCGACCCGCATGGAAGCGTCCCTTCGCCGAAGTGAGCCCCCCGGCAACCACGCTAAGGGTGATTCAGGTCACTCAGGAATGGAGTGGAGGGAGCAGATTCGGCGCAGTCCGGGCGCGTTGGGTCAGGCGTCGTCGAGGCCGCGCTCGATCGCGTACCGCACGAGCTCCACCCGATTGTGCAGCTGGAGCTTGCCCAGGGTGTTCTGGACATGGTTCTGGACGGTGCGGTGCGAGATGACCAGACGTTCGGCGATCTGCTTGTACGAGAGCCCCTTGGCGACCAGCCGCAGCACCTCGGTCTCGCGCTCGGTGAGCTGCGGTGCCTTGGGTTCGTCGGACGCGACGGGAGCGGGGTCCGAGGCGAGCCTGCGGTATTCGCCGAGGACCAGTCCGGCCAGGCCGGGGGTGAAGACGGGGTCGCCGGCGGCGGTGGACCGCACGGCCTCGGTCAGCTCCTGCGTACTGGCCGACTTGAGCAGATATCCGGTGGCGCCGGACTTGACCGCCTCCAGTACGTCGGCGTGCTCGCCGCTCGCGGAGAGCACCAGCACCCGCAGTCCGGGGTGGGAGCCGACGAGCTCCTTGCAGACCTGTACGCCGGGCATGCCGGGCAGATTGAGGTCGAGCACGAGGACATCGGGGGTGGCGGCCTTCGCCCTGCGGACGGCCTGCGGTCCGTCACCGGCGGTCGCCACCACCTCGAAACCGGACTCGGAGAGATCGCGGGCCACCGCGTCGCGCCACATCGGGTGATCGTCGACCACCATCACCCTGATGGCCCGTTCCCCGGTGTCCAAGATGTTCTCCGTGCTCATCTGCCTGACCCTGCCTTCCCCCGCGAAACCTGTGAAATCTGTCAATCTGCGAATCTGTGAAATCCGTGGAACCTTCTAGGCTCTTGAAGCCCTGGAGGCCTTCGGGACCTTCAACTCGACCTCGGTGCCCTGGCCGGGCACCGAAATCAACTCTGCCGTGCCGCCCAGGTCACGCAGCCGCCCCCGGATCGACAGGGCCACCCCCATCCGCCCCTCCCCCTCCGCCTGGGCGAGCCGCCCTTCCGGAATGCCGGGGCCGTCGTCCCGGACCGTCACGATCACCTCGTCCGGCCAGTCCTCGACGAGGATCCAGGCCTGGGCGTTCTCCCCCGCATGGACCCTGACATTGTCCAGGGCGGCACCGACAGCGGCCGCCAGCTCCTTCGCCGCCGCCGGAGCGAGCAGCACCGGGGCACCGGGCTCCGCGAAGCTGACCCGGGAGCCGGCGCGCGGGGCGAGCAGGGAGCGCAGATCGCACTCGGCCCGCCCGGCCCGCCCGGCCGCCCCGGCCGCCCCGGCCGCCCCGTCCTCTTCGTCGTCGACCTCGACGCTGCGGACCACGGCGCCCTCCGCGGCGTCCTCGGAGACCCGGGTGGTGGCCACGAGCCCGCTGGAGACCAGGGTGCGCAGCGCGACTTCCTGCTCGCCCGCCATCCGGCCCAGCTCGGCGGCCTCGCCGCCCAGCGCCGTGCCACGGCGCTGCACCATCGCGAGCACCTGGAGCACGCTGTCGTGGATGTCGCGGGCCAGCCGTTCCCGTTCGCGGGTGGCGGCCTCGATCTCCAGGGCGCGGGCGAGGGTGCGCTCACTGGCCCGGGCCACCTCGACGACGTAACCGATGGCGATGGAGGCGACCCAGACCAGCAGGACGTTGTGGAAGGTGTCCCGGCTCGGCTCGCCGCGCTCGATGATGTTGACGACGGCGACGAAGGTGGAAGCCACGGCCGCCCAGCGCCAGCCGCCCTTGATGGCGAAGGCCAGCACGGAGCCCGCCGTCCAGATGGACGGCAGCGTCGGGCCGTCGACGTGCTGGGCTTCGAAGTCGGCGAGCGGGGTGAGGAGGATGCCGGTGAGGGCGAGCGCCAGGTCGGCGACGAGGAAGCGCTTGGTGCAGGCGACGGCGCCCGCGACCTTCGGAAGGGTGCCGAGCGTCCAGGCCGCCATCACCGCCAGGAAGGCGATGGCCACCCACGGCCGGTCGTACCGGTCCCGGCCGAAGACGGCGAGCAGAACCGCGTAGAGCATCGTCAGAATGCGGTACGCCGTCAGCGCACGCCACAGCGGCTGCTCGACCGACATCCGTACGACCCGCTCGCGCCTGGCCACTTCCCCACCCCCCGGACGGAAACGACGCGGTTACCCGCCGAACCGTTCCGTCACTTCCGCGTTCCGGATTCTCCGCCCGCGCGCTTCTCCTCCTCGGCGCGGCGCTTCGCCTCGTCCGCGATCTGCCGCTTGGCGGCGGTCGCGTAGATGTCGACGTACTCCTGGCCGGAGAGCTTCATGATCTCGTACATCACCTCGTCGGTGACCGAGCGCAGGATGAAGCGGTCCCCCTCCATGCCGTGGTAGCGGCTGAAGTCGAGCGGTTTGCCGATCCTGATCCCCGGGCGCATCAGCTTGGGCATCAGCTGGCCGGGCGGCTGGATCTTCTCCGTGTCGATCATCGCGACGGGGATGACGGGAGCTCCGGTGGCCAGCGCCACCCTGGCGAGTCCGCCGGGCTTGCCCCGGTAGAGGCGGCCGTCGGGCGAGCGGGTGCCTTCCGGGTAGATACCGAAGAGCCCGCCGCTCTCGATGACCTCGATGCCCGCCTTGATGGCCGCCTCACCGGCGCCGCGGGCACCCGAGCGGTCCACCGGGAGCTGGCCGACGCCCTTGAAGAAGGCGGCGGTCAGTTTGCCCTTCACGCCCGGTCCGGTGAAGTACTCGGACTTGGCGATGAAGGTGACCTTGCGGTCCAGGACGGCCGGCAGGAAGAAGGAGTCGGAGAACGACAGGTGGTTGCTCGCGAGGATCGCCGGTCCCTGCGCGGGGATGTTCTCCAGGCCCTCCACCCATGGCCGGAAGGCAAGCTTCAGGCCCCCGCCGATGGAGAACTTCATTGCGCCGTAGATCAACTCGGGTGCCTCCTGTGTGCTGTCGCACTGACCTTAACCCGTGCGGTCGTCCGCGCTCCCGCCCGGCGTGGAAGCGAATCGGTGCCCCGGGCCGTACGGGCACCGGTCGGTGACGACGTCCCCGGTCGGTGTCGGTGGCGTCCTCGGTCGGTTTCAGTGACGGCCCTGGCCGGTGTCGGTGACGGCCCTGGTCGGTGTCAGTCCGGTCGCGTACGGTGAAGTAATCCTTCTGCGCTCCCCCTTTCGCTCCCCTTCGAGCCTCACGAACAGGAGACCCCGGTGCCGGTCCTGCCTGGAGCCGAGCCGTTCCGCCACGAGGGCGGAGAGGTCGGCGTCCTTCTCTGTCACGGATTTACCGGCTCCCCGCAGTCGCTGCGCCCCTGGGCCGACTATCTGGCGGAGCGCGGGCTCACCGTGTCGCTGCCGCTGCTGCCCGGTCACGGCACCCGCTGGGAGGACATGCAGATCACCGGCTGGCAGGACTGGTACGCGGAGGTGGACCGGGAGCTGCGCGCCCTGCTGGAGCGGTGCGCCCAGGTCTTCGTCTTCGGCCTCTCCATGGGAGGCGCGCTGACGTTGCGGCTGGCGGCGAAGCACGGGGACGCGATCAGCGGTCTGGTGCTCGTCAATCCGGCGAACAAGGTGCACGGCCTGTCGGCGTACGCGCTGCCGGTCGCCCGCCATCTGGTCCGGACGACGAAGGGGCTGGCCAGCGACATCGCCCTGGCGGGCTCCGCCGAGATCGGATATGACCGGGTGCCGCTGCACGCGGCGCATTCGCTGCGGAAGTTCTTCCGTCTGGTCGACGCCGAGCTGCCGCAGGTCACCCAGCCGATCGTCCTGCTGCACAGCCCGCAGGACCATGTCGTGCCGCCCGCCGACTCGGCCCGGATCCTCAGCCGGGTGTCCTCGACGGACGTCGAGGAGATCCTGCTGGAACAGAGCTACCACGTGGCGACGTTGGACCACGATGCGGAGCGGATCTTCGACGAGAGCCACCGGTTCATCGGCCGCCTCGCTCCGAGCGTCGGAAAGAAGGGGAGCACGTCAGGTGGCTGAGCACGACGCGGAGCGCGCGGGCAGCGAGGAGGGGCGCGAGCCCCTTCCCACGGAAGGAACGCCCGTTCCCGAGGACGGTACGGGCACGGGCCCGCAGGATGCCGCTGCCGCCCGGACGGCGCCGGGTGCCGACGGCGACCGGCCCGAGCCGTCGGTCGACGAGAACGCCGCGTGGGAAGCGATCGTCGCGGGATACGGCGATGAACCGCCGGACCCGCCGGGCGCCAAGCCGTTCAGGTCGATCGAGGACCTCGCGCTGCTGGAGGACGGTCAGCCGGGCGCCCCGGACCCGGACAAGGGAATCGGAAAGAAACCCCCGAAGCCGCCGGAGAAGCCGCTCGGCAGCTCGATCGTGTTCGCGCCCGGCGTCGCCGGCCCGCGCGACTACGAGGTCACCGAGCCGAAGGACGGCGGTCTCGACGACAGCGACGAGGGGCATTTCGTCCCCCCGGAGCCGCCGCCGCTGCCGGAGGCCGATGTCACGACGAAGTTCGCCTGGCTCGCGGTCGTGGGCGGTCCGGTGCTGATGCTGGTCGCGGTGCTGCTGCGGTGGGACATGACCTGGTGGCTCACGACAATCTGCATCGGCGGCTTCCTGGGCGGCTTCGTCACGCTGGTGGCGCGCATGGACGACGACGACGAGGACGGCGACGACCCGGGCCGCGGCGCGGTGGTCTGAGGCGGACAGGCTCTGAGGCGGACAGGCTCTCAGGCCGCTGCGGCGCCGCGCGGCCCGGACCCGGCCGCGGGCACCCGTAGGGCCGCCAGCACCGGCAGATGGTCCGTGGCCGTCCGCAGGTCCGCGTCGGTGACACCGGGCAGTCCCGCGGGGACACCGCAGCCGAGCACCTCGATCCCGCCCGTCGCGAACACCGCGTCGATGCGCCGCTGCGGGCGGTCCGTCGAGAAGGTGTTCCCGGCGCCCCACGGCCGTACGGCCCAGCAGTCCTGGAGCCGCCCGGCCAGCCGCCGGAACGCGACCCCGGTCGGTACGTCGTTGAGGTCTCCGGCCGCGATGGCGTGCTCGACACCCATCGCGTCCAGCTGTTCCAGCAACAGCTCGGTCTGGGCCAGGCGTTCGTCGCGCCGCAGGCTCAGATGGAAGCTCAGCAGGCCGAGCCGGGTGCCCGCGATCCGTACCACCGACGTGGCGAAGCCCCTGCGGTGCAGTCCGGGGGTGAGCGGCAGCAGGACGTCCTCCGTGCGCTCCACCGTGGCCCGCAGCGAGCAGAGCAGCAGCGGCCCGGCCGCCGTGGCGCCGCCGCCGAGGACGACCAGGCCGGTGCGGGCCGCGAGCCAGGCGGCGCGCTTGCGCCAGCGGAAGAATCGCGGTGCTTCCTGGATGAGGACGAGGTCGGGGGCGCAGGCGCCGATGACGCGGGCCAGCGCCTCGCAGTCGTCGCGCATCGACCGGATGTTGTAACCGAGCACTCTGATGACGGCCGAACCATCCGGCTCGGTACGGGAGTCGGGCAATGGCGTCAGGACCATACGTCTCACGATACGACGGACGCCCGTCGTGCCCCTGCGGGGCGCGACGGGCGTCCGGTTCTGTCCGGTTCCGGGGAGGCTCAGCCCTGGCGGGCCAGGTCCGCCGCTCCCACCAGCCCGGCCTTGCCGCCCAGTTGGGCCGCGAGCACCTGGGCGTGCGGGCGCCACTCGCCGCCGATCAGCCAGCGCCGGAACGACTTGCGGATCGGGTCGAGGACGAGGTCGCCCTCGTCCGACACCCCGCCGCCGACGATGAACGCGGACGGGTCGAACAGCGAGGCGAGGTCGGCGAGTCCGGCGCCGGCCCAGCGGGCCAGCTCGCGGAACGAGTCGATCGCCACCGGGTCGCCCTGCCGGGCGGCCGCGCTGATGTGCTTGCCCTCGATGCCGTCCACCGTGCCGTCGCCCAGCGAGAGCAGGATCGTGGCGCTCGAAGGGGTGGCGTTGGCGCGCTGCTTCGCATACCGGACGAGTGCCCGCCCGGACGCGTACTGCTCCCAGCAGCCCTGGCTGCCGCAGCCGCAGAGCAGCCCGTCCGGGACGACCCGGACGTGACCGAACTCGGCGGCCACGCCGAAGCGTCCGCGGCGCAGCTTGTTGCCGATGATGATGCCGCCGCCGAGCCCGGTGCCGAGCGTGATGCAGATGACGTCGTCGTGGCCCTGTCCGGCGCCGAAGCGGTACTCGCCCCAGGCGGCGGCGTTGGCATCGTTCTCGACGACGACCGGAAGGCCGACGCGCTGTTCGACCTTGTCCTTGAGCGGCTCGTGCCGCCAGTTGATGTTCGGTGCGAACAGCACGGTGGCGCGCTTGTCGTCGACGTATCCGGCGGCGCCGATGCCGACGGCCTCGATCTGGTGGCCCTCGCTCGCGCCGGACACGGCCGCCGCGATCGCGTCCACGATGCCTTCGGCCGTCGGCGGGGTCGGCACCTTGAATGTCGAGAGGATCCGGCCCTCTTCGTCGACCACTCCAGCTGCGATCTTCGTGCCGCCGATATCGACGCCGATGGTGAGTCCCATGAATCCCTCAGTTCCGGTCGAGCCCCGCTGCGGCCAACGGTACCCGAGCCGGGGACCCGGCCCCTCCGCGCAGATCAGTCCAGGTCGATGTGTTCGCCGGTGGCCGGTCCCTCGTCGCGGGGGTCGGTGGGGTCGCCGGCCTTCTTCTCCGTGCCTGCGGGATCCCCTGCGCCCCGCGTCCAGCGGCGTTCCTGGCCTTCCACCGCGGAGCGGTAGGCGGCGAGGAGTTCGCTGCCGGCCGCGGCGATGTGGTCGAAGACATCCGGATTGCGTTCGATGACGGGCTCGACGACGGACTTCGCCTGCTTGATGATCTGCTGCACGGTGCCCTGGGCCGCCGCGCCGAGGAGCGGCGTCTGGAGGGACGAGACCTTGTCGGCCACGGCGTCGACCAGCTTGCGCAACTCATCGGCGGCGGTGCCGGGCGGCGGGCCGTGCTGGGCACGGCGGCGGGCCTTCTCCGCTTCGAGGTCCTCGGCGCAGGCCTTCGCCCACGCGTCGTCGTCGGCGGGACGATCGGTGGCTTCGCTCATGGCGGACTCCTGCGACGTGGTTTGCCTGCGGTGCGCATACGGGGCACGTAATACCGACGTTACCCGAACCGTGACGCGCCGTTCAGCTCGTCCGGGGCCAGAGACCGGGGTCCGGTGTGAACCTGACGCGGAGCACGCCGTCGGTGAGGGCCGCTCCGGAGACGGTGCAGCGGCGCAGCCCGGACTCCAGGGGGACGATCCGGTGGAACGGGCCCACGGTGAGGAGCAGTTCGTCGCCGCGGCGCACCAGCTGGAGGTCCTTCTTGGCGGCGCCGGGCAGCGGCAGGCACCAGACGAGGACCGGGTCGCCGTCGCCGGACCGCGGGGCGGCCACCGTCCGGGCGCCGGGCCGCAGTCCGTCGAGGGCGTCCGGGGCCTCGATCCACCACGGGTCGTCGGCCCGGCCGGGACCGCGGTCGTCCAGTTCCGCGGCGAGCCCGTCGCCCTCGAAGGGGCCGCCGCCGGTGCCCGCTCCCTCGAAGACGGTGCGGCCGGCCCCGGTGTCGAGGAGGGCGAGGTCGTCCGGGCCGCGCGGGTCGCGGCCGAGGTGGGGCACTTCGCACAGGGCCGCCGCGGGCACCCATTCCTCGTACCAGTGGTCGATGGTCTTCTCCTGCTGTGCGGCGAGGGCGGCGAACCAGGGGTCGCCGGAGTGCCGGGGCAGTACCCGGTTCGCCACGAGGGTGTCGACGCGCAGTCCGTGCAGGGCGAGCCCGGTGCGGGCGGTGCGCAGGGCGTCCTCGGCGGCGGGGCCGGGCTCGGCGACCAGCCGGAGCGTGGTGCCGCGGTCCTCGATCAGCGCCTGGACGGCGGCCAGCTCCGTGTCCTTGCGGGCGGCGGCCTCGTACAGCCACTGGGCGGGCATGGGTACACCGGCGAGCTGGGCGAGCATCGGGCGCAGGGCGCGTGCGGCCTGGCGTTCCTGGGGCAGGAGGCGGCGCAGATAACGGCGCAGCTGTTCGGGCAGGGCGAGCACGGCGAGCGCTTCGCGCAGCGGCGGCAGGTCGACGACGAGGAGGTCGTGGCCGCCTTCCGGCCAGTCGCCCTCGGCGGCGCGGCGCAGGGTGTGCAGGAGGGCGAGCTGGGCGCTGCCGGGGAGTTCGGTGAGTTCCTCGCCGTCCAGGCGGTTCCCGCCGAGCAGGTCGAGCACGCCGGAGGCCCGCTCCTGGAGTGCGAGGAGTTCGCCGCGGAAGTGCTCGCCGGAGTCGATACGGGCGGACCACAGACCGTCGGCGACCTCGGCCGGTTCCGTGTCCGCGGGGAAGCCGGGTATGGCGTCGGCGGAAAGGAGCAGGGTGCGGCGGCCCCGGCGGGCCGCTGCCAGCGCGGTCGCCGCCGCGACGGTGGTACGGCCCGCGCCGCCGGGGCCGGTGACGAGAACCGTACGCACCGGGTCAGGCCTTCGGGACGGACTCGACGCGCTTCTTCAGACCGGCCAGGGCACGGTCGATGATGACCTTCTCCGCCTTGCGCTTGATCATGCCGAGCATCGGGATCTTGACGTCGACGGTCAGCCGGTAGGTGACCTCGGTGCGGTCGCCGTCGCCGAGCGGGGCCAGTGCGTAGGAGCCGTCGATGGCACGCAGCATCTGGGACTTGACGAGGGTCCAGCTGACCTCGTAGTCGCCGATCCAGGTGTACGCGAGAGTGTGGTCGTCCTTGATCGCTCCGGCGTCGAGGACGAGCCGGACCTTCTCGGCGCGGCCCCGGTCGTCGGTGGCGAGGATCTCGGCCTCCTTGACCTCGCCGGTCCACTCCGGATAGCGGGCGAAGTCGGCGATCACTCCCATGACGTCGGCCGGCGCCGCCTCGATCGTGATGCTCGAGCTGGTGTGTTCAGCCATCGCCGTGGCTCCTCCAGTGCGGTGTACCGGTGCGTCGGCAGAAGACTGCCGTCAGAAGGCTATCGCGTGTGCGCGGCGTCCCGGCCCAGGGTCCGGCGCCGGTGCGGTCACCACTCCAGGGCCCAGGGCCTGCCGGTGGACGCGAAGTGGCCGACGTTCACGCACTCGGTGGCACCGATCCGCATCCGCCGGACCAGGGGCTGGTGGACGTGGCCGAAGAGCGCGTACCGGGGGCGGGTCCGGCGGATGGCGTCGAGCAGGGCCCGGCTGCCTCGTTCGAAGCGGCGTGCGACCGTGTCGTACGTCAGCTCCGGCACATCGGGCGGGATGTGGGTGCAGAGCACGTCGACCGGGCCGATCGCCTCGATCTTGGCCGCGTACTCCTCGTCGCTGATCTCGTACGGGGTGTTCATCGGGGTCTTCAGGCCGCCGCCGACGAAGCCGAGGACGCGGCCGCCGATCTCGACGCGGTCGCCGTCGAGGACCGTGGTGCCCGGGCGTGCGTACTCGGGCCACAGGCCGGGGATGTCGACGTTGCCGTAGGTGGCGTACGTCGGGGTGGGGAAGGCCGGGAAGAGCTCGGCGTACTGCTTGCGCACCGCCGAGACGATCGCGGCGTTGCGGTCCATGCCCGCCCACAGGCCGCGGCCGAACTCCCGGGCCTCCTCGAAGCGGCGGGCGGTGCGCAGTTCGACGATCCGGTCGGCGTTCTCCACACCGAAGAGATCGGGGAAGATGCCGCGCGAGTGGTCGGCGTAGTCGAGGAAGAGCACCAGGTCACCCAGGCAGATCAGGGCATCGGCGCCGTTCCCGGCACGGGCCAGGGCCTCGGTGTTTCCGTGCACGTCACTGACCACATGAACACGGGTGCGCCGCGCGGTCGGGATTCCTTCGCTGTTCGGTCCGGCTGGCATGCCGATCACCCTAGGACTCCGCCGTCCACCTGGGTAGAGGCCGCCGGACCTGCGGCTGCCTCCGGCCGAAAACGGCGGTGGACTACTGTGCGCCCAAGGATCACGGTGGTGTGTGACGCACAAGACATCTGGCCGGAACCCCTGTCGGGAACCGAGTACTGGTGGGTAACGTCCGGGCAGTCCGGCAGTCCAGTCGTGCTCACCCCACTGAGCACCTGCCAATCTGGAACCGCAGCCGGTGCGTCGCACGGAGCCGTGGCACCGGAGCCCGATGAGGAGCAGCAGTCTTGCGCGAGTTCAGCCTTCCGGCCCTGTACGAGGTTCCCTCGGACGGCAACCTGACGGATCTCATCCGCCGCAATGCCGCTCAGCATCCCGACGTCGCGGTGATGAGCCGCAAGGTGGCGGGCGGGTGGACCGATGTCGACGCCACCCAGTTCCTGGCCGAGGTCAGAGGCGTCGCCAAGGGCCTGATCGCCGCGGGAGTCGGGGCGGGCGACCGGGTGGCCCTGCTCTCCCGTACCCGCTACGAGTGGGTACTGCTCGACTTCGCGATCTGGAGCGCGGGCGCGGTCACCGTTCCGGTGTACGAGACGAGCTCGCCCGAGCAGATCCAGTGGATCCTCGGCGACTCCGGCGCCGCGCTGTGCGTCGTGGAGTCCGGGGCGAACCAGGACTCCGTGGTCTCGGTCCAGGCGGATCTGCCGGAGCTGAAGGGGATCTGGCAGATCGAGGACGACGCGATCAGCCGGTTGACGGCGATCGGCGCGGACGTCTCCGACGAGACCCTCGACCTGCGGATGGCGAGCGCCAAGGCGGACGACCCGGCCACCATCGTCTATACCTCGGGCACCACGGGCCGCCCCAAGGGCTGTGTGCTCACGCACCGCAGCTTCTTCGCGGAGTGCGGCAATGCGGTGGAACGGCTGAAGCCCCTCTTCCGTACCGGCGAGCGCTCGGTGCTGCTCTTCCTGCCCGCCGCGCATGTCTTCGGACGGCTGGTCGAGGTGGCCTCGGTGATGGCGCCGATCAAGCTCGGCTGCGTACCGGACGTCAAGAACCTCACCGATGAACTGGCCTCATTCCGGCCGACGTTGATCCTCGGTGTGCCGCGGGTCTTCGAGAAGGTCTACAACGCGGCGCGCGCCAAGGCGCAGGCCGACGGCAAGGGCGGCATCTTCGACCGGGCCGCGAACACCGCGATCACGTACAGCCGCTCGCTGAGTACCCCTCAGGGCCCGTCCCTGGGACTGAAGTTCAAGCACAAGATCTTCGACCGGCTGGTCTACGGCAAGCTGCGGGCCGTGCTCGGCGGCCGCGGCGAGTACGCGATCTCCGGCGGTGCGCCGCTGGGCGAGCGGCTCGGCCACTTCTACCGCGGTATCGGCTTCACCGTCCTGGAGGGCTACGGCCTCACCGAGTCCTGCGCGGCCACCGCCTTCAATCCGTGGGACCGGCAGAAGATCGGTACGGTCGGCCAGCCGCTGCCCGGCTCGGTCGTCCGGATCGCCGACGACGGCGAGGTGCTGCTGCACGGCGAGCACCTGTTCACCGGCTACTGGAACAACGAGGCGGCGACGGCCGACGCACTGGCGGACGGCTGGTTCCACACGGGCGACATCGGCACGCTCGACGAGGACGGCTATCTCTCGATCACCGGCCGCAAGAAGGAGATCATCGTGACCGCGGGCGGCAAGAACGTCGCGCCCGCGGTGATCGAGGACCGCATCCGCGGGCACGCCCTGGTCGCCGAGTGCATGGTGGTCGGCGACGGACGGCCGTTCGTGGGCGCACTGATCACCGTGGACGAGGAGTTCCTGGGCCGCTGGGCCGAGGAGCACGGCAAGCCGGCCGGTGCGACGGCCGCGTCGCTGTGCGAGGACCCGGAGCTGCTGGCCGAGGTGCAGCGGGCGGTGGACGACGGGAACGCCGCGGTGTCCAAGGCGGAGTCGGTACGCAAGTTCCGCATCCTGCCCTCCCAGTTCACCGAGGAGGCGGGCCACATCACCCCGTCGCTGAAGCTGAAGCGGAATGTGGTGGCGAAGGACTTCGCGGACGAGATCGAGGCGATCTACCAGCGCTGACGGAAGGCTGCCGGGACTGAAGGCCGTCTTCCGGAGCGTGGCGGCCGTCCACCGGAGCGGACCAGTCGGCGGGCGTGCCGTGGCCGGGCGGCGGTGCCGCCGCCCGCCGCGGCACGGGAACACCGCCACGCGTGTGACGGGAACACCGCCGCGCGTGGGACGGGGCCGGCCCGGGCGGTGCTCGACCGAACCGGCCCGGGCCCTCTCAGAGCAGCGCCTTGAGCCTCTCGGCCAGCAGGTCCCAGCGCCACTTCTCCTCGACCCAGGCCCGCCCCCGCTCCCCCATCCGTTGTCGCAGCTCCGGGTCGCGGAGCAGGGTGACGATCCGTTCGGCCGACTCCTCCGCCGAACCGCCGCGCACCACCCACCCGGTCTCGCCGTCGAGCACGGCGTCCGGCGCGCCGCCCGAGTCACCCGCCACCACCGGCAGCCCGGTCGCGGACGCCTCCAGGAAGACGATGCCGAGGCCCTCCACATCCAGACCGCCACGACGGGTCCGGCACGGCATGGCGAAGACATCGCCCGCGCCGCAATGGGCGGGCAGCTCGGCCCACGGCACCGGCCCGGTGAAGCGCACCGAGTCCGCGACCCCCGTCTCGGCGGCCAGCCGCTTCAACTCCTGGGCGTACGGCCCGCCGCCGACGATCAGCAGCACCGCGTCCGGTACCTGCGCCAGGATCGCGGGCATCGCGAGGATCAGCGTGTCCTGGCCCTTGCGCGGCACGAGCCGTGACACGCAGACGACGACGGGCCGGTCGGAGAGCCCGAGCCGGGCCCTGACCAGGTCCCCGCCGGAGTCCGGGTGGAAGGTCTTCTCGTCGACGCCGGGCGGCAGCTGGACCATGCGGTCCGCCGCCTCGGGGGTGAGCACGGCGGCGATCCGGGAGCGGGTGTACTCCCCCAGATAGGTGATCGTGTCCGTGGTTTCACCGATCTGTCGCAGCAGCTGCCGGGCCGCGGGCAGCTGGGCCCAGCCCGCCTCGTGTCCGTGCGTGGTGGCGACCAGGCGCCGGGCACCGGCCTTGCGCAGCGCCGGTGCCATCAGCCCGAGCGGGGCCGCGGCGCCGAACCACACGGAGGTGCAGCCGTGTATGCGCAGCAGCTGCGTGGCGCGCCGGGTGACCCGCGGGGTCGGGAGCAGCATCGTCGTACGATCGCGGACGACGGTGAAGGGCTGCTCGGCGTCGAAGGCGGCGGTGGCCGCGACGCCTTCGGGTCCGCGCTTCCAGGTGGAGGCGTAGACGACGATCTGTCCGGGGTCCAGGCGCAGTGCCATGTTGTGCAGGAACGCCTGGATGCCGCCGGGGCGGGGCGGGAAGTCGTTGGTCACGATCAGGGTCTTGTCCATCCCGGCCGACAGTACCGGGCGGCCGTCGCGATGGCTCTCGCACAGGCCGGCGGGCATCATGGCTCCTCGTACCACCGGGTTCCCGCCGACCTACGCGCCGGGTGCCCATCGGTCCACCCACCGACGAAACGGATGAGGCGGTCATGACCGGACCGACCGGCACACGGCTCGCTCTCGCGGTCTGGGCCCTCACCAGGTTCGTGCTGCTGCTGTGCGTCACCCGGGTGATCCCGCCGTCCGGACCGGACGTGACCAGTGATGTCTCGGTGATCTACCACGGCTGGTCCGAGGTCCTGAAGACCGGTACGTACCCGCGTTCCGACGTCGCCTGGCAGTACCCGCCCCTCGCCGCGCTCGCCGTCCTCTCCCCCGCTCTGCTGCCGTTCCTGGGGTACGCCTCGGCCTTCTTCGTCCTCGCCTTCCTGTGCGACGGGCTGGTGCTGGGGCTGCTGCTGTACACGGGCCGCGGGGCCGGCCGGCGGACGGCGGGCGCCTGGGTGTGGGTGGCCGGGGTGCCACTGCTCGGTACGACCGCGTACGCCCGGTACGACGTGATGGTGACGGCGGTGGCGGTGGCGGCGCTGCTGGCGGGGGTACGGCATCCGCGGGTGCTGGGGGCGCTGGCCGCCGTCGGCGCGCTGCTGAAGGTGTGGCCGGCGCTGGTTCTGGCCGGTACCGCGCGCGGGCCGCGGACGCGCCGGGCGTGGACGGCCGCGGCGGCGACGGCGGCCGGGCTGCTGGTGGTGTGCACCGTGGCGATGCCCGGTGCGCTGGCCTTTCTCGGCTTCCAGCGGGACCGGGGCACCGAGGTCGAGTCGCTGGGGGCGCTGGTCTTCCACGTGTGGCGGCAGTTCGGCTGGCGGGGCCGGGTGGAGCTGCACTACGGCTCCATGGAGTTCCTGGGGCCGCAGGTGCCGCTGGTGAGCACGCTCGCCCTCGGTCTGTCCGTCGTCGCCCTCGGCTGGCTGCTGGTGTGGCGGCTGCGGGCCCGCGACTTCCGGGTGAGCACCCCGGCCGACGCGGCGTTCGCGGCGGTTCTGCTGTTCACGACGACGAGCCGGGTGCTCAGCCCGCAGTACATGCTCTGGCTGGTCGGCCTGGCGGCGGTCTGCCTGGTCTTCCGTGAGAGCCGGATAGTGCTGCCGACCGGTCTGGTGCTGCTCGCCACGGGCCTCACGCAGTGGGAGTTCCCGTTCGGGTTCGTCCATGTGGTGAGCAGTGATGCGACGGGCCTGACGCTGATGCTCCTGCGCAACGGCCTGCTGGTCGCGGCGACGCTCACCGCCTGCCGGCGGCTGTGGCGGCAGACGGTGAACGGTGCGCCGCAGGGCGGCGGGCCCCCGGCCGCCGTGTCCGGTGCCGGCCACGAGGCAGAACCGGTCGGCTCCTGAACCGTGTGCCGTGCTCAGCCGAGCCGGGAGCGCAGGTGGTCCCGCCAGAGCGCGGTGAAGTCCCGCGGCGTCGTGGCGAGCACGTCGCGCATGGCCTGCTCCACCGCTCCGGACCGCCCCGAGTGCCCTCCGACGGCCCGGTAGAAGGCGAACAGCTTCTCCTCGCCCCAGTGGTCGGCGATCAGCTCGCAGGCCAGCCAGCCGCCCTCGTACGCCTTCGCCAGGCGTGCGGGGTCGCCCGTGAAGCCGAAGTCCTCGTCCGCGGGGAGCCCGGCGGGCAGCTCGCCGCGCCCGACGGCGTCGGCCAGTTCCGGCGCGGCCTGTGCGGCGGTACGGTCCTCGGCGCGGTAGGCCGCCCAGTCGGCGAAGCCCTCGGAGAGCCAGGCCGGGGTGGCGGCGGAGGTGTGGGCGCGGGTGGCGACATGGGTGATCTCGTGGGTGAGGACGATCCGTCGCCCGAGGGCGCTGAGCAGGCCGTACGCCTGCGGGTTGACGGTCACCCGGTCCGCGGGCGCCCGGTCCGGGCCGCCGGTCCGCCCGGTGGTGACGGCCGCGATGCCCCGGTAGTTCGCCGCCGGTGACCCCAGCAGCCCCGCCATGTCCTCCACGGTGCGCGGTACGAGCACCAGCACGCGGCCGGCCCAGCCTTCCGGCCAGGCACCGGAGACGGCGGGCACCGCGCGGTCCGCGGTCCGGGCGATCCCGCGCAGCTCCTGCTCCGTGCGGCCGACCCCGAGGACGAGGCTGTGCTCTCCGTGTGCCACCCGCACGTCGCCCTGCTGCCAGAGCTGCCCGCCGCCGTCCCTGCCCGCCCGGTCGCCGGTGATGTACCAGCGGCCGTCCGCCCGGTCCCGCCTCAGATCGATCACCCGGTCCACGGAGACCGGGGCGGCGTCGTAGCCACTGATCCCGTAGCGCAGCCGGACGTCCGCGGTGGCCCGGTCGGTGCCCTGTCCGGTCACGTCCGTCAGCCGGTACGTCCACGAGCTCAGTGGTACGTCCGCGAGGTTGTCCAGCTCCCGGCGCTGGGCCGTGCGCAGCCCGGTGGCGTGCGGGTCCACGACGGCCACGTAGGCGTCCGCGTCGTGGGCCCGCACGGCGGCCGCGCGGCGGTCCAGGGTGGCCCGGATGCCCTGGTCGGCGGAGTCCGGCGCGGCGCCGCCGTCGGGAGCCGTGCAGGCGGCGGCGAACAGCAGCCCGGCGAGCAGTGCTCCCGCCGTGCGCCGTCCTCCGTCCCGTCCCCGCCGTGCGGTACGCCGTCTGCCGGTCACCCGGTCGAGGGTACGGGTCACGACCTCGCCCGCGATGACCGGCGGCGTCGCGGTGTCCGGGGCCTCCGTCTCCGGCGTTGTCGTCAGACGCGGGTGACCGATGAGACGGGCATCATGCCGACGGGGTCGTAGCGCACCGGGGCGCCGGGGTACGGGGCGTGGATGACCTGGCCGTTGCCGACGTACATGCCGATGTGGCCGGCATCCGCGCGGTAGGCGACCAGGTCGCCCGGGCGGGCCTCGGAGAGCGGCACCATGTGCCCCGCGTACCGCTGGGCCTGCGAGGTGCGCGGCAGGCTGACCCCGGCCTGGGCGTACGCCCACTGCATCAGCCCGGAACAGTCGAACGCGGCGGGTCCGTTGGCCCCCCAGATGTACGGGCGGCCCAGTGCCTGGCGGACCGCCGTCACGGCGACGGCCGCCCGTGCGGAGCCGGCCGGCAGACCGGCCGTCGCCGGGAACGTGTCGTAGCGGCCGGAGCGCGAGGCCCGCTCGAAATCCGCCCGTTCGGCGTCGGGCAGCGCGTCCAGCAGCTGTCTGGCCCGGGCGAGCTTCTGCTCGACGGTCCGCTTGTGGCGGGTGGCGGCCGCGCGGTTGCGCTCCAGCTCGGCCAGCGCCCGGGCGGCCTCCGTACGCGTCTGCGCGAGTCCGCGCTGCGTCTGCTGGAGTTCCCGCAGCTCGGTCGCCTGATGCTCGGTCAGACGGTCCAGGGTGGCCGCCCGGTCGAGATAGGTGTCCGGGTCGGAGGAGAGCAGCAGGACGAGCGAGGGGTCGAGGCCGCCCGAGCGGTACTGCGCGCTCGCCGCCGAACCGAGCGCCGTACGCATCCGGTTGAGGTGTTCCTGGCCGCGGGCCGCCCGGTCCCTGGCCCGGTTCACCTCGCCGCGCAGCCGGCCGGCGCTCTCCTCGGCCTCGTTGTACTGCTCGGTGGCCCGCTCGGCCTCGCTGTACAGCCGGTCGACCCGGGCCTTGGCGCTCCGGGACGTGTCCTGCGGGTCGGCGTTGGCCGTGGCCGCCCCGAGCGTGGCGGCCGCGGTGGCCGCCGCGGCCGACAGGACGGTGATCCGGGCACCCTGGTTGAGGCCGGGCTGTGTGGAACGGCGATGGGACACCACAGGACGCCGCACTCCCTTCCGCTGTACGCAGATGTGCGCAGCCCCTGCCGCCCGGGGCGGGCGGACCGACGACGGGAGCTGCACAGCAGGCAGACAGTAGTCGGACGATCACGGAGCGACCAAAGGCCGCGCCGGGCGGACGGGCGGCGAAAACAGGAACGCCCCGGCGGTGACCTGTGGTCTCCGCCGGGGCGCGCTGCCTGTGCGGGCGCGGGAATTCGCCCGTTCGGGCGTCGTCAGCCGACGCGCACGCCGAACTGGAAGCTGCCCATGGTGTTCATCGACTCATAGCGGACGACCGTGCCCGTGTACGGGGCGTGCAGGACGGTGTTGTTGCCCGCGTAGAGGCCCACGTGAGAGGTGTTGTTGAAGAAGACCAGGTCGCCCGGCTTCAGCGCGCTGCGCCCGATCCGGGCGCCGTCGTTGACCTGGGTGTACGTGACCCGGGAGATGGAGACGTTGGCCTGGGCGTAGGCCCACTGGGTCAGCCCGGAGCAGTCGAACGCGGCGGGGCCGGTGCCACCGCGCTGGTACGGCTTGCCCACCTGGCTGGAGGCGGCGTTCAGGGCGGCGGCACCCCGGGCGGAGGCGGGGACCTCCTTGCCCAGCTCGACGCGGTCGCCCGCGTCGCGGCTGGCACGCTTCTGGTCCTCGCGCATCTTCGTGCGCTCGGCTTCGGTCATCGAGTTGAGCAGGCGCTGCGTCTCGGCCAGCTTGTCCTGGAGCTTCTTCTTCTTCGCGCCGAGCGTCTTGCGCACGTCCTCGAGGTCACCGAGCTTGTCCTGGGCCTCCTTGCGCTGCTGCGCGAGAACCCGCTGCTTCTCCTGGATCTTCTCCAGGGCCTCGGTCTGCTTGGCCGTCAGCTGGTCGAGGGCCGAGGCCTCGTCGAGGAAGGTGTCCGGGTTGGACGAGAGGAAGAGCTGCACCGACGGGTCGAGCCCACCGGAGCGGTACTGCGCCGCGGCGAGCGAACCGAGGCCGTTGCGCAGGGTGTTGATCTCCTGCTGGCCGCGGGCCACCTTGTCCTGCAGCGCGCTGACTTCCTTCTCCAGCTTCTGCTGCTTCTCCTTGGCGCCGTAGTACTGCTCGTTGGCCTCGCCGGCCTCGTGGCCGAGCTTCTCGACCTTCTCCTTGACCTCGCCCTTGGAGGGTTTCGGGTCGGCCTGGGCCGCCTGGGAGGTCAGCGCCATGGCCGCGGCGGCGGTTGCGGTGAGCACGGTCACACGGGCGCGGCTCGGCTGCTTGGGACGACGGTGGGACGCCACGAAGGCGAGCTCCTTCTTCCTCGAGCCGCCTACCGGGCTGTGGGGGGACCTGAATCCCCGGCTCCGTGCACATCACGGACGCGGCGGTTCCTTCGCCGTCACCCCGGATGGGTGATCGACCGTGCGAAGGTTCGAGGCCCGACCCTAGTGACCAACTTGTGATCAGTTCAAATCCTCACAAGAAAAATCTCATCACAGGACACACTTCTTTACCCACATCACACGCGGTGTAGCGGTGACTTGACGGTCCGTTCCCCGATTTCCGTCGAGTCCCGGCAAAGCACCGTCAGACCCGCGAAAGCCGCTTCAGGAGCAAGACGGACGCAACGGGCCTGGCGCCCGCCTTCGCCACTCCGTCGGCGACTTCGCGGTCGGTGGAGACCACCACGACCGGCCGTCCCGGCGGTTCGGCCCGCGCCAGCTGACGGATGAGTTCATCGGCGGTCACACCGGGCTTGCTGAACAGCACCCGGACCCCGCGCGGCGGTGCGAGCAGTACCGGAGCTGCCAGTTCGGCCCCGTCGAAGACACAGGTCATCTCCGCACCGGTCTGCGCCGCGAGCACCGCGAGACCGCCCAGCAGCCGCAACCGCTGCTTCTCCAGCGGCAGCTGCGGATAGCCGGTCTTGGTGACGTTGTAGCCGTCCACGATCAGATGCGCCTGCGGCAGCGCGAGCAACTGGTCGAGCAGGGCCGGATCGGTCTCCGAAAGAGCCCTGGCCGCAATGTCCTTGGGCGACATCCGGCCCGGCTCGACCGCGTCGGCGCTGTCCGCGGGACGCATCGACGAGGGCGGCAGAGCCAGTTCACGACGGAGCCCGCGGGCCGCGTCGAGCACCGTGTCCAACAGCAGCCGCAGCCGCATGTCCTCGACCGACCGGCCTTCCCTGGCGGCCCTGCGGCCCGCCTCGACGGCCGCCTCGGCCTCACCGAGCCGCGCCTTGAGCCGACGGGTCTCGCTCTCGGCCGCGGAGACCTGGGCGGCGGCCTCGGACCGTACGGTCTCGTACTCGGCCCGGCTGCGGCGCAGCGCGGCCTCGCCGCGCTTGACCTCATTGACGGCACTGCGCAGTTTGCGCTGAAGGGAGTCGGCTTCCTTGCGGGCCGCATCCAGCTCGGCGCGGAGCCGCTCGGTCTCGCTCCTCGTGTGGGAGCGGGAGTGGGCGAGCTCCTCGCGCAGCCGCTCCAGTTCGCGGCGGCTCTCCTCGTCGGCACGCTCGGCGTCGGCCCGCTGGGCCTCCTCACCGGCTGCCGCGACCAGCTTCACCCAGCCGGCCGGGCGCAGCACATAGGCGGCCGCGGCCACGTCGACGGGGTCGGCGGCGGCGGGCGGCGAACCGGCCTCCAGCGCGGCGGCCAGCTCCGGCTGCCCTTCCCTGAGCAGTTCACCGATGCGCTGCCGGAACAGGGCGTCGCCCTCCAGGGCGGCCGCCATCGCGTTCCCGGCGAACTTGGCGCGCCGGGTCGGAGTGAAACGGGCGTACTGCCTCAGCTGGGCCGGGAGTTCGGTGAGCGTGAGGCCGCCGAACGCGTCCGAGACCAGTGCGACGACCCGTCGTCGCACGGCTTCGGGCAGCGGGCGGTCGAGCGCCTCGACGGCGTCGCCGGCCGCCTCGGCCGACTCTGCGCCGCTAGCGGGCTGCTCCACCATCCGTCACCCCATATTGTCTGTCCGGGCGGCTCCCTCAGGAGTCGGCACCCGGCCTGGCCACCAGTTCGATCTGATCCACCGCGTTGCACCAACGGCACCGCACCGACTCGATGGTCTCACTGACCACCTCGCGTTCCTCGACGGTGGACTCCCCGGCCAGGTCGAGATGGACGTACTCGACGACCTTGGAGGAGCGTGTCACGTCGAAACGCGTGAGGTTTCCGCAGAGCGTGCAGCGCCAGCGGGTCCCGTCGGTCGGCTGGGGAACCGTCGTCATCGTGCGTCCTCTTTCGTCGAGCCTCGTGCTGCCTGCTTCAAGGATCTCGCGGTGCGCCGTCGAACTGCGGATGTCCTGCCGTAACCCTACGGCCTCGGTGCGTCCCCCCGACACGGCGAGGCGCTCTGTCCCGTTCCCTCCGCTTGCGTCATGCTCTGTTCATGATCGATCGGCGTGCTGCGGCCGGCAGGTTGACCAGGGGGCTCCTACGGATGGTCACCTCGGGCGGACCATCGGTGACCCATGCCCTGATCGCCTTGTGCTGTCTGGTGTTCCTGATCAGCCCGCTCTCCGGGCTCAACCCGCCCTCCGGCACCGCCGACGCCCTGCTCGCCGCCCAGGCCGGGTACTTCGAACGCTGGGGCGTGATCCCGAGCGAGCTGTGGGCAGGCTCCGCACACGCCCTGCTCACCCCTCTCACCGCCCTCTTCGTGCACGGCAGCTGGCTGCATCTGCTCGGCAACATGCTCTTCCTGTACGTGTTCGGGGCGATGGCCGAGGAGTTCATGGGGCGTGCCGAGTTCACCTTCTTCTACGTCGCCTGCGGCTATCTCGCCCTGGTCGCCTACGCCGCCGCGCACGCCGCGTCCGACCAGACCCTCGTCGGCGCGTCGGGGGCGATCTCGGCGGTGCTCGGGGCGTTCCTCTACCTGTTCCCCAGGGCCCGGGTCACCAGTCTGTTCCCGTTCCTCTTCTTCCTGCCGCTGCGTTTCCCCGCCTGGATTGTGCTGATCTTCTGGTTCGTCCTGCAGTGGCTGGCGGTCCAGGGCGCGGGCAGCGGAGGGCCGGGGGTGGCCTATCTGGCCCATGTGGTCGGCTTCGCCCTCGGCTTCCTCTACGCCTGGGGACGCTATCGGCGTACGGATAGAGTGAAGTCACCAGCCACGGCCACCGAGGGAGAAAGCCAGCCGTGATCACCGCGATCGTGCTCATCAAAACCAGCGTGGACCGGATTCCCGAGATCGCCGAGGCCATCGCCGCGCTGGACAGCGTCAGCGAGGTCTTCTCGGTCACCGGTACGTACGACCTGATCGCCATGGTCCGGGTGGCCAAGCACGACGACCTGGCGGACGTCATCCCCGGCCGGATCAGCAAGATCCCCGGCGTCGAGGCCACCGACACGCATGTGGCCTTCCGTACGTACTCGCAGCATGACCTGGAGGCCGCCTTCGCCATCGGCCTCGACGCGTAGGTACGCCGCTCACCGCGGCGTGACACCCCGGTGAGGGACGGGGCTCGACCGCTCCTCCCCCGCCGAGGTGTCACGTGGCCGTCAGAGCTGTGTCGTACCCCGGTCCGGGACGCAGCGGCCGCCCTCGGTGCGGTACTTCCACCGGGCGCCCTTGCTCACCAGCTCCTTGACCGCGCGGACGAAGCGCTCGATGTGCTCGTCCGGCGTACCGGCTCCGAAGCTCACGCGGATCGCGTTGAGCGAGAGCTCCCCCGGCACGGCCTCCGGCGCGCCGCACTCGCCGGCCTCCTGCGGGTCGCTGCCCAGCAGGGTGCGGACCAGCGGGTGGGCGCAGAACAGTCCGTCGCGGACCCCGATGCCGTACTCGGCGGAGAGCGCGGCGGCGAAGTGCGAGCTGTTCCAGCCCTCCACGACGAAGGAGATGACGCCGACCCGCGGGGCGTCGTCACCGAACAGCGAGAGCACCTTGACCTCGGGGACATCGGCGAGACCGGCCCGGACGGCGGTGACGAGGTGCTGCTCCCGGGCGACCAGAGTGCCGAAGCCCGCCTCGGTGAGCGCCTTGCAGGCGGAGGCGATGGAGTACACGCCGATGACATTGGGCGAACCGGCCTCGTGGCGGGCGGCGGTGGAGTGCCACTCGACGTCCACGCCGCCGTCGGTGCGGCGCGCGACCGTGCGCGAGGCGCCGCCGCCGGCCAGGTACGGCTCGGCCTCCTGCAGCCAGTCGGCCCGGCCCGCGAGCACCCCCGAGCCGAACGGCGCGTACAGCTTGTGCCCGGAGAAGGCGACCCAGTCGACGTCCAGCTCCGCGATGTCGACGGGGTGGTGCGGGGCGAGCTGGGCGGCGTCCAGCACGATCCGGGCACCGTGCGCGTGCGCGGCGGCGGCCAGCTCCTTCACCGGCCACAGCTCGCCGGTGACGTTGGAGGCGCCGGTGACGCAGACCAGCGCGGGGCCGTAGGGCTCACGGTCGGCGAGCGCGCGCTCCAGCGTCTCGACGGCCTGCGCCGGGGTACGCGGGGCGTTCAGGTAGGTCACCCGGGCGTCGCGCCACGGGAGCAGCGAGGCGTGGTGCTCGGTCTCGTACACGAAGACCTGGCAGTCGGCGGGGACGACGGCGGCCAGCAGGTTGAGGGAGTCGGTGGTCGAGCGGGTGAAGATCACCTGGTCGTCGGCGCGGCAGCCGAGGAACTCCGCGACGGTCGCTCGGCTGTTCTCGAAGAGGTCCGTGGAGAGCTGCGAGAGGTAACCGGCCCCGCGGTGGACACTGCCGTAGTACGGGGCGTACGCGGCGACGTCGTCCCAGACGCGTTGCAGGGCAGGGGCGCTGGCGGCGTAGTCGAGAGCGGCGTACGCGACCTCACCACCCGTGACCAGCGGAACCATGACGTTCTCGCCCAGAACCGGCAGAGGGGCACAAAGCGACTGGTCGGCGGCAGCGGTGAAGACAGACATGGCGAACTCCCGTATCAGGCAGGCGAATCGCGTGCGCCGACGGATGCACGGCAGCACAGCGGAGAGAGAAAAAGGGTGTGCGGAGGAGGGCCGGGAAGCCCTATCGCATTCGCTTGCTCACAAGAGACTCCCTAGGGACCAGGACCCCGGGGGCTGGCATTCACAGATGCCGAGGGGCCCGCGCTTGCCGCAGACCTCGCTGCCTACGGCCTGGTCTTCACCCGGGGCACCCCGCCACGGACGGAGGGTTGCCGGACAGCGGGCCGGGGCCGTAGTCGCTGTCACTCATGACCTGCCCAGCATCTTGCCATACGTACGTCGACGCGCAAGGCGCGGTCCAGGATCCGGACCGCGCCCTGCGTCACATTCCGTCCGCTCAGAGCCTGTCGGGTGACAGGCTCTCAGGCGTTGCTGACCGCCACCCAGCGCTCCAGCGCCCGCCGGGCCGCCCCCGAGTCGATGGACTCGGCGGCCTTGGCGATCCCGGCGGCGAGCTGCTCGTTCAGCGTGCCGTCCATCGGGTTCAGAGCCACCAGCGCCGCCGCGGAGTTGAGCAGCACGGCCTCCCGTACGGGCCCGTGCTCGCCGGCCAGCACCCGGCGGGCCACATCCGCGTTGTACGAGGCGTCGGCGCCGCGCAGCGCCTGCGCCGGCACCAGCTCCAGACCGACGTCGCGCGGGTCGAAGACCTCCTCGCGCACCGATCCGTCCCGGACCACCCAGACCCGCGAGGTCGCGGTCGTCGCCAGCTCGTCCAGGCCGTCGTCGCCGCGGAAGACCAGCGCCGAATTGCCGCGCTCGGCGAGGACGCCGGCGACGATGGGGGCCATCCGCAGGTCGGCGACGCCGATCGCCTGGGAGCGGACCCTGGCCGGGTTGGTGAGCGGCCCGAGGATGTTGAACGTCGTCGGGGCGCCGAGCTCCTTGCGGGCTCTGGCGGCGTACCGCAGGGCGGGGTGGAACTTCACCGCGAAACAGAAGGTGATGCCCGCCGCCTCGGCGACCTCGACGACCCGCTGCGCGCTGAGCTCCAGATTGACGCCGAGCTTCTCCAGCACGTCGGAGGAGCCGCTCGCCGAGGAGGAGGCGCGGTTGCCGTGCTTGACGACCTTGGCGCCGGTACCCGCGATGACGATCGCCGACATCGTGGAGATGTTGACCGTCTTGGCGAGGTCGCCGCCGGTGCCGACGATGTCGACCGTGCGACCGGGTACGTGGATCGTGTGGGCGTGCTCGTACATCGCGCGCACCAGGCCCGACACCTCGTCGACCGTCTCGCCCTTGGCACGCAGGGCCACCGCGAAACCGGCGATCTGCACATCGGTCGCCTCACCGCTCATGATGCGGTCCATCGCCCACGCGGTGTCGTCCGCGCTCAGGTCCTCGCCGCGCAGCAGCGGATTCAGCACGCCGGGCCAGGAACGGTCCGCCACGCTGTCGCCGCCGACCGGGGTCACAACGTTCATGGTCCGCTCCTGGGGGTCCACAGCCGATATAAGGGGATGACCTCCACCCTATCGAGCGCCGGGGACAGCGAAGAGCCCCGTCCATCGGGTGGACGGGGCTCCTGCTGTGGCGATCAGTTCAGGCGATCAGTGGTGACCGTGGCCGCTGGTGATCTCCTTGTACTCCTCGGCGGTGGGCTTGGCGATCTGGTTGTCCTCGCCGTAGTAGCCCTTGCTGAGCTTGGCGCGCAGCTTCTGCAGGGCGGACACCTTGCGCTCGACACCGTTCTCGTCGACCGTCGGGCCGATCTCGACCGGCTGGTACTGGTCATGCGCGGTGAGCGTGTGCAGCTGCTCCGGACCGAGCGGCTCGTGGATCTCGACGAACTCACCGTGCGGCAGGCGCTTGATGATGCCGGACTCGCGCCCGTGCAGCACCTTCTCCTTGTCGCGGCGCTGGAGGCCGAGGCAGATCCGGCGGGTGGCGATGAACGCGAGGACCGGGCCGACGAAGATGAAGATCCGGACGAACCAGGAGATGGCGTTCAACGACAGGTGGAAGTGCGTGGCCCATAGGTCGTTGCCACCGCCGATGAAGACGATGACGTACTCGGTGATCCAGGCGACACCGAAGGCCGTCCGGGTCGGGGCGTTGCGCGGGCGGTCCAGGATGTGGTGCTCGCGCTTGTCCCCGGTGATCCAGGACTCGACGAACGGGTAGACCGCGATGATCGCGAGTACCAGTCCGAAGGCCATCAGCGGGATGAACACACCCAGGACGAGCGTGTGACCCCAGAGGTTGATCTCCCAGCCAGGCATCACTCGGATCAGACCCTCGGCGAAGCCCATGTACCAGTCGGGCTGGGCGCCGGTGGACACCTGGTCCGGGCGGTACGGGCCGATGGCCCAGATCGGGTTGATCGAGGCGATGGCCGCGATGACGGCGATGATGCCGAAGACCAGGAAGAAGAAGCCACCGGCCTTCGCCATGTACACCGGCATGAGCGGCATGCCGACGACGTTCTTGTTGGTGCGGCCAGGACCCGCGAACTGCGTGTGCTTGTGGTAGAAGACCAGGATCAGGTGCGCCACCAGCAGGCCGAGCATGATGCCCGGCAGCAGCAGGATGTGGATCGAGTAGAACCGGGCGACGAAGTCGTGACCGGGGAACTCTCCGCCGAACAGGAACATCGAGATGTACGTGCCGACGACCGGCATCGACAGGATCGCGCCCTGGGTGAAGCGGACACCCGTACCGGACAGCAGGTCGTCCGGGAGCGAGTAGCCGGTGAAACCGGTGAACATGCCCAGCACGAACAGCAGGAAGCCGAACACCCAGTTGATCTCACGCGGCTTGCGGAACGCACCCGTGAAGAAGACGCGCATCATGTGCACGAACATGCCGGCCAGGAAGATCAGCGCGGCCCAGTGGTGGATCTGGCGAACCAGCAGACCACCGCGGACGTCGAAGCTGATGTCCAGTGTCGAGGCATAGGCCTCGGACATCTTGATGCCCTGCATCGGCTCGTACGAGCCGTGGTACACGACCTCGTTCATGCTCGGGTGGAAGAACAGCGTCAGGTAGACACCCGTGATGATGATGATGATGAAGCTGTAGAGGGCGACTTCACCGAGCATGAAGGACCAGTGGTCCGGGAAGATCTTGCGCATGTTGGCCTTGGCCAGGGAGTAGATCCCGAGCCGGCCGTCCGCCCAGTCGGCCACCCGCTCACCGGCGGGCGCCTTGCGCTGTGTGTCGGTCGCAGTACTCATCCGCGCTCCCAGAATGCAGGACCGACGGGCTCTTCGAAGTCACCGAGCGCCTCGAGGTTGCCCTCGCTGTTGACACCGATCCGCAGCTGCGGAAGGGCGTGACCGGCCGGACCGAAGATGACGCGGGCGCCGTCGGAGAGGTCGAAGGTGGACTGGTGGCACGGGCAGAGCACGTGGTGCGTCTGCTGCTCGTACAGGCTGATCGGGCAGCCGACGTGGGTGCAGATCTTGGAGAAGGCCACGATGCCCTCGTGGGCCCACTCGCGCTCGCGCTTGTCCTTGATGTTGCCCGGCTCGATGCGGATGATCATCAGCGCGGCCTTGGCGATCTGGTTCTGGAAGTCCTCCGCCTCCTCCGACAGGCCCTCGGGCATGGCGAAGGTCAGCGAACCGACCGCGACGTCCTCGGGACGCAGCGGCTCCATCGTGTTCATGTTGATGAGCTGCTTGCCCTTGGACCACAGGGTCTTGCGGAGCTTCTTCTCCGGCAGCGGACCGAGGTCGCGCAGCAGCACCACACCGGAGAGCGGCACCAGGGCCAGCGCACCGAACATGGTGTTGCGGATCAGCTTGCGCCGGCCGAGCGCGGACTCCTCGGCACCGGCCGCGAAGTCCGCGAGGACCTTCGCCTTCACCTCGGGCGTGGCCTCGATGGCGTGCCGGTCGTCGGCGACCTCCACGTCGGACATCAGGGTGCGTGCCCAGTGGACGGCACCGGCGCCGATCGCGAAGAGGGCCACGCCCAGGGTCAGACCCAGGGAGAAGTTGAGCGCGCTCACATGGCCGAAGGGCCAGATGAACACGATCTTGTCGACCGGGAAGATGACGTACGAGGCGATGAAGGCGACCGTGGCCAGCATGGACACGGTGAACATGAGCGCGACGGTGCGCTCGGAGCGCTTCGCGGCACGTTCGTCGATGTCCTGGATGCGCGGCTTGTGGGCCGGCAGCCCGGGGTCGGCGAACGGGTCGTCCGCGACCTTTACCGCGCCGTGCGCGGCGCCCTGCTCAGCAGGCAGGTTCTCGTCTGGAATCTCTTGGCTACTCATGACTTCTTGGCCTTAGCGGTGTGGGCCGCGACCCAAATGGCAAGTGCGATCAGTGCGCCGAGCCCGAAGATCCAGGCGAACAGGCCCTCGCTGACCGGCCCCAGGCCGCCCAGCGTGAGACCGCCCGGGTTCTCGGTCTGGGCGCCGTTCACGGTCTGGACGTACGCGATGATGTCCCGCTTCTGCTGCTCGGGCATCGTCGTGTCCGGGAAGGACGGCATGCTCTGCGGGCCGGTCTGCATGGCCTCGTAGAGGTGCTTCGGGTCCACGCCTTCGAGGCTGGGCGCGTACTTGCCGTTCGTCAGCGCACCGCCCTGGCCGGTGAAGTTGTGACACTGCGCGCAGTTCGTACGGAACAGCTCGCCACCCTTGGCGATGTCCGCGCCCTCAGGGCTGACCTGGCTCTTGGTCGGAACGACCGGACCGGCGCCGAGCGACGCGACGTACGCCGCGAGCTGGTCGATCTCGGCCTGGCTGTAGATGACCTTCTTCTTCGGTACCTGGGCACCCGGCTGCTGCGCCGGCATACGGCCCGTACCGACCTGGAAGTCCACGGCGGCGGAGCCCACGCCGACCAGGCTCGGCCCGTCGGTGGTCCCCTGACCGCCGGTTCCGTGGCAGCTGGCGCAACCGACGGAGTACAGCTTCTTGCCCTCGTCGATGGCAAGGGACTGGGCGGTGTCGTCGGCCTGCGCCTTACTCGCGGGCGCAAACGCGGCGTACAGCCCCCCAGTGGCCGCCAGCGCGAGGAGTAGTACGACGACCGCCGCCAACGGATGGCGTCGTCGTGCGGAGAGCTTTTTCACGGATTACCCCGGTGTCAGGATCTTCTGCGTCGATGCTGGATGTGGTTCGGGTTCGAGCCCGGTTACTTGATCATGTAGATCGTGGCGAACAGGCCGATCCACACGACATCGACGAAGTGCCAGTAATAGGACACGACGATGGCTGCGGTCGCCTGCTCGTGGGTGAACCTCTTGGCTGCGTACGTCCTGCCCAGAACGAGCAGGAAGGCGATGAGACCGCCTGTCACGTGCAGCCCGTGGAAGCCGGTCGTCAGGTAGAACACCGAGCCGTACGGGTCGGAGGACAGCGAGAGGCCGTCCTTCTTCACCAGCTCGGTGTACTCGAAGACCTGGCCTCCGATGAAGATCGCACCCATCACGAAAGTGATCACGAACCAGGTACGGAGCTTCTTCACATCGCCCCGCTCCGCGGCGAAGACGCCGAGCTGGCAGGTGAGTGAGGAGAGCACCAGGATTGTGGTGTTCGTCGCCGAGAACGGGAAGTTCAGGGCCGAAGCCATTTCCTTCCAGTGCTCCGGTCCGGTCACCGATCGCAGGGTGAAGTACATCGCGAAGAGGGCCGCGAAGAACATCAGCTCGGAACTCAACCAGATGATGGTTCCGACGCTGGTGAGGTTCGGTCGATTGACCGACGGGTGCGCGTGCCCGGTTTCTACTGTCGTTGCTGTCGCCACGACCGACATTATGTCGGTCCCTTATCCCGCCCTCACCCCGGGGGGTGCCGTTCGGTGTGTCAACAGGGTGTGCCCTCCTCTAACAGCCGATGAATCCGCTGTCCCGGGCGGTGCTGACAGGCCATCGGGCGGAGTACGATCCGCGCATCGGTTCATGCCCGGAAAGCCCCGAAGACACAGATGTCACGGAGGAACAATGCAGCCGACCGCCACGGTCCTGGTCTACAGCGACGACGCCAACATCCGTGAGCAGGTGAGGCTGGCAGCCGGGCGCAGGCCCGCGGCCGACGTACCACCGGTGGAGTTCCTGGAGTGCGCCACGCTGCCCGCTGTCCTGGACGCGCTGGACAACGGCGGCATCGACGTCTGCGTCCTGGACGGCGAGACGGCTCCCGCGGGCGGCATGGGCGTCTGCCGGCAGATCAAGGACGAGATCTTCCACTGCCCGCCGGTGCTGTTGCTGATGGGGCGCCCCCAGGACGCCTGGCTGGCCACCTGGAGCCGTGCGGACGCCGCGGTGACCCTGCCGGTCGAACCGGTCGAGTTCGCGGACGCCCTGGCGTCCCTGCTGCGCAGCAGGGACTGCGTGAACGCCTGAGAGCCGCCGCGGCCCCGGCCGCGGCCCCACGCATGCTCCTGCTGGGGATGAACGCACTCCCCGGGCCGGTCAGACCTCGGGGCGCAGCCGCGCCGCCTGGATGGTGTCCGAGCGGTCCGGGGTGGCGTTCTTCTGCAGCGCGCTGCCCTGCTGCCATTTCGCCCAGGACAGGTTCCAGTCGCCGAAGCCGTTGTCGAACGGCGTCATCGTCTCGCCCTGGCTGCCGACGACCTGGACGATGTCGCCCGTGCGCACGGTGTTGAAGAACCACTCGGCGAGGCTGGTGCTCATGCCCGTACAGCCGTGGCTGACGTTCGCGAGCCCCTGCGAACCGGTGGACCAGGGGGCCGCGTGCACGTACTCGCCGCTCCAGGTGACGCGGGTCGCGTAGTAGACCAGCAGATCGTACGAGTCGTCCGAGCCCTCCGAGATGCCGATCGTCTCTCCGCGCATCCGTACGGAGTACTCCTTGCTCAGCACGACCTTGACGCCGTTCCGGGTGGAGAAGCCGGGCTTGCCGGTGGTCACCGGAATGGTGTTGACCACTTTCCCGTTGCGCTTGACGGTCATCGTGTGCGCGGCGGCGTCGGTGATGGCCTCGACGCGGTCGCCCGTGGTGAGCTTCAGCGCCTTCGCCGGGGCTCCGTAGAGGGCGTTGGTGACCTTGATGCCGGCCAGGCCGCTGGTCACGTCGATGGTGGCCTTGGCGGGCCAGTACTCCTTGGGCCGGTAGTGCAGGTTCTTGTCGTCGACCCAGTACCAGGAGCCGGTCACGGCGGGCGTGGAGCGGACCCGCAGGGCACGCTCCACGATGGCCCTGGACGCCTTGTCCTTGACCGGCGTGCTGAGTTCCGCCGTGATGGGCTGTCCGACGCCGTAGGTGCCCGCCTCGGGGCCGAAGGTGACCTTCAGGAGCTTCTTGGCCCGGACGGCGGCGGTGTCGAAGGAGAGCGTGCGGCTGCCCGGGTCTCCGTCGTCGTCCTCCATGCTGACCCGGACCGTGTAGTGGGCGCCCGCGGCGAGCGGTGAGGTGGAGTGCCAGCGCTTCCCGTCGGCGTCGAGCTCACCGGCCACATGGCGTCCGATCGCGTCCACGGCCGACACGTCCGTGATCCGGCCGTCGTCGCCGACGGTGACTTCGAGCGGCTTGTCGGAGTCGGCCTTCTTGTCGCCCGCGGGGATGTTGGAGGAGATCTCGTCCACCGCGTCGTACGGTTTCGCCGCGAGCGGGTGGCTGTCGGACCCCCCGCACGCGGTCACACCTGCGACCAGGGTCACGACCAGCAGAGTGCTGCTCACTACGGGGCGGAAGCGCGGCGTGTGGTTCATGAACACACGCTATGGAGATTCATCCCAATCAGCACGCAATGTGACTGCAAACGGGGGGCCCGTACCTCTTTTGGTGGAGAAGTACGGGCCCCCCGTCAGGTGGAGCGGTGACGCGAGGTCACTGGGTGCGGTTCTCACCGCGGTAGTACTCGAAGACCCAGCCGAACAGACCGATCAGGAGCATCGGGGCCGAGAAGTAGAGCAGCCACCAGCCGAAGACGATGCCCAGGAAGGCGAGGGCGCCGCCGACGGCCAGCGAGAGCGGCTGCCAGCTGTGCGGGGAGAAGAACCCCACCTCGCCGGCCTCGTCCGCGACATCGGCCTCCTTGTTGTCCTGAGCCATGGCGTCGACCCGCTGCGCCGTGAAGGCCAGGTAGAAGCCGATCATGACGCTCAGGCCGAAGGCCAGGACGAGCGCGGTGGTACCGGCAGGCTCCTTCGACCACACGCCATACGTGATGGCCATGGCGAGCATGAAGACGCTCAGCCAGAGGAACATCTTGCCCTGGATCTTCACTTGCCGGCCTCCTTGCCACCAGCGAGGGCCTTGTCACCCTCGGAGGGGTGCTCCAGCAGTTCGAGCGCCGCGATCTCCGGGTGGTGCAGGTCGAACGCCGGGGATTCGGAACGGATCCGCGGCAGGGTGAGGAAGTTGTGCCGCGGCGGCGGGCAGGAGGTCGCCCACTCCAGCGAACGGCCGTAACCCCACGGGTCGTCGACCTCGATCTTCTTGCCGTACTTGGCGGTCTTCCACACGTTGTAGAAGAACGGCAGCATCGACAGGCCGAGCAGGAACGAGGAGATCGTCGAGATCGTGTTCAGCGCGGTGAAACCGTCCGCGGCGAGGTAGTCCGCGTAACGACGCGGCATGCCCTCGGCACCCAGCCAGTGCTGCACCAGGAACGTGCCGTGGAAGCCCACGAACAGCGTCCAGAACGTGATCTTGCCGAGCCGCTCGTCCAGCATCTTCCCGGTGAACTTCGGCCACCAGAAGTGGAATCCGGAGAACATCGCGAAGACCACGGTGCCGAAGACGACGTAGTGGAAGTGCGCGACGACGAAGTACGAGTCCGAGACGTGGAAGTCCAGCGGCGGCGACGCCAGGATCACACCGGTCAGACCACCGAAGGTGAAGGTGATCAGGAAGCCGATGGCCCAGAGCATCGGTGTCTCGAAGGACAGCGATCCCTTCCACATCGTGCCGATCCAGTTGAAGAACTTCACGCCGGTCGGTACCGCGATGAGGAAGGTCATGAACGAGAAGAACGGCAACAGCACACCGCCGGTGACGTACATGTGGTGCGCCCACACGGTCACCGAGAGGCCTGCGATGGCGATCGTCGCGCTGATCAGGCCGATGTAGCCGAACATCGGCTTTCGACTGAAGACCGGAATCACTTCGGAAATGATTCCGAAGAATGGCAAGGCAATGATGTACACCTCTGGATGGCCGAAGAACCAGAAGAGGTGTTGCCAGAGCAATGCGCCGCCATTGGACGCATCGAATACATGCGCACCGAATTTACGGTCCGCCTCCAGCGCGAAGAGCGCGGCGGCGAGAACCGGGAAGGCCAGCAGGACCAGCACACCGGTCAGCAGGACGTTCCAGACGAAGATCGGCATGCGGAACATCGTCATGCCGGGGGCGCGCATGCAGATGATCGTGGTGATGAAGTTGACCGAGCCGAGGATCGTGCCGAAGCCGGAGAAGGCCAGACCCATGATCCACATATCGGCGCCGATACCCGGCGAACGGACCGTGTCCGAGAGCGGGGAGTAGGCGAACCAGCCGAAGTCCGCAGCACCCTGCGGGGTGAGGAACCCGGCCACCGCGATGAGCGAGCCGAAGAGGTACAGCCAGTACGCGAACATGTTCAGCCGCGGGAACGCCACGTCGGGCGCGCCGATCTGCAACGGCATGATCCAGTTCGCGAATCCGGCGAACAGCGGCGTCGCGAACATCAGCAGCATGATCGTGCCGTGCATCGTGAACGCCTGGTTGAACTGCTCGTTCGACATGATCTGCGTGCCGGGACGGGCCAGTTCGGCGCGCATGAAGAGCGCCATCAGACCGCCGATGCAGAAGAACGCGAACGATGTGACCAGGTACATCGTGCCGATCGTCTTGTGGTCAGTGGTGGTCAACCACTTGATGACGACGTTTCCCGGCTGCTTGCGCCGGACCGGCAGCTCGTCCTCGTACGAGTCGTCTGCTGCCGCGGCACCCTGAGGTTCATTGAGGATGCTCACAGTTTGTTCGTCTCCGCATTCCTGGCCGGGTCAGTCTGCTCGATGCCGGCCGGCACGTAGCCCGTCTGGCCCTTCTTCGCCAGCTCCTTGAGGTGCGCCTGGTAGCGCTCCGGAGAGACGATCTTGACGTTGAAGAGCATCCGGGAGTGGTCGACGCCACAGAGCTCGGCGCACTTGCCCATGAAGGTGCCCTCCTCCTTGGGAGTCACCTCGAAGGCGTTGGTGTGGCCCGGAATGACATCCTGCTTCATGAGGAACGGCACCACCCAGAAGGAGTGGATGACGTCACGCGAAGTCAGAACGAACCGGACCTTCTCACCCTTCGGCAGCCACAGGGTCGGACCCGGGTTGCCGTTCTGCGGATTCCGCGTTCCCGGGATGCCGTAGTCGTAGACGCCCTCGGCCCCCTTGGGGAAGTCCTTGCGGAACCGGTCGGGGATGGCGTCGAGCTCCTTGGGGATCTCGTTGCCCGTGGCGGTCGAGCCGTCCACGTTCTCGATGTAGTTGAATCCCCAGCTCCACTGATAGCCGACCACGTTGATGGTGTGGGCGGGCTTCGGGGAGAGCTCGAGGAGCTTCGATTCATCGCGCGCGGTGAAGTAGAACAACACCGAGACGATGATCAGCGGGACCACGGTGTACAACGCCTCGATGGGCATGTTGTACCGGGTCTGCGGGGGAACTTCGACCTTGGTGCGGCTGCGCCGGTGGAAGATGATCATCCACAGGATCAGGCCCCAGACCAGCACGCCCGTGGCGAGCGCTGCCGCCCACGAGCCCTGCCAGAGGGAAAGAATCCGTGGTGCCTCTTCCGTTACCGGAGTGGGCATACCAAGGCGAGGGAAGTCCTTGTATGTGCAACCGGTGGCGGTCGCCAGGACCAGGCCCGCAGTCAGCACCTGCGGCAGCTTCCGCCGCATCGGGCGCCGCGACGAGCGGTCGGAGCCGTTGGGACTCACGTAGCGCCTTCCCGAGAGTCTCGCCCGCGCGGTCGGCGCGGCCGTTTGTCTGGTCGGTCGCCGCCCTGACACGGGCAGGGGTTTGGATGTTTATGCGGACCAAACCCTACTGGACGCTATTTGGGGCCGCGCGGGGAGGGTGCCCAACGCGCCGCCCGACTCCCCGAAGGGGTGGAATACGGGCCTCCGGCCGTCATCTGACGCCCTCTCTCCTGGCCGTCCGAGCGGCCCGCACCGGGCCCGGTGCGGGCTAGCGTGGTGGTGTGCCCTACTTCGACGCCGCTTCTTCCGCCCCCCTGCACCCCGTCGCCCGCCAGGCGCTGCTTGCCGCGCTGGACGAGGGGTGGGCCGACCCGGCCAGGCTCTACCGCGAGGGGCGCCGGGCCCGGCTGCTGCTCGACGCCGCCCGGGAGGCCGCCGCGGAGACCGTCGGGTGCCGTCCCGACGAGCTCACGTTCACTCCTTCGGGGACCCGGGCGGTGCACTCCGGAATCTCCGGAGCCCTCGCGGGACGTCGGCGTGTCGGCCGCCACCTGGTCGTCTCCTCGGTCGAGCACTCGTCGGTGCTCCATTCGGCCGCCGCCCATGAGGCGCAGGGTGGATCGGTCTTCGAGGTCGCTGTCGACCGGTCGGGAACGGTGAGCGCGGCGGCGTACGCGGACGCGCTGCGCGAGGACACCGCGCTGGCCTGTCTGCAGTCCGCCAATCACGAGGTCGGCACCGAGCAGCCGGTGGCCGAGGTGGCGGAGGTCTGCCGGGCGGCGGGGGTGCCTCTGCTGGTGGACGCCGCACAGTCGCTGGGCTGGGGGCCGGTGCCGGACGGCTGGTCGCTGCTGGCGGCCAGTGCGCACAAGTGGGGCGGGCCCTCGGGGATCGGGCTGCTGGCGGTGCGCAAGGGGGTGCGGTTCGCGGCTCAAGGACCGGCCGACGAGCGGGAGTCCGGTCGGGCCGCGGGGTTCGAGAACCTTCCGGCGATCGTGGCCGCGGCGGCGTCGCTGCGGGCGGTACGGGCGGAGGCAGCGGCCGAGTCCGTACGGCTGCGGGCGCTGGTGGACCGCATCAGGGCCCGGGTGCCGCAGTCGGTGCCCGATGTGGAGGTGGTCGGCGATCCGGTGCGGCGGCTGCCGCATCTGGTGACCTTCTCCTGTCTCTATGTCGACGGAGAGACACTGCTCCATGAACTGGACCGGGCCGGTTTCTCCGTATCATCCGGTTCCTCCTGCACCAGCAGCACGCTGATTCCGAGCCATGTGCTCAAGGCGATGGGAGTGCTGTCGGAGGGGAACGTACGGGTGTCGCTGCCGGCCGGCACGGCGGACGAGGACGTCGACCGCTTCCTGGACGTGCTGCCCCGGGTGGTGGCGGAGGTACGGGAGAGGCTGGGGGCACCCGTTCCGGCCGCCCCCTCCCCCTCCCCCTCCCCCGCCGCGGCCGCGTCCCTGGTGGTCGATGCTCTCGGGAGGCGGTGCCCGATCCCCGTGATCGAGCTCGCGAAGGTGATCGGGGAGGTACCGCCGGGCGGAACGGTGACCGTGCTCTCCGACGACGAGGCAGCGCGCCTGGACATCCCTGCCTGGTGCACGATGCGCGAGCAGGAGTACGTGGGCGAGGAGCCGGCGGACCGCGGCTCGGCCTATGTGGTCCGCCGGCTCGTCTGAGCCTGGCGGTCAACCGACAGGCTCTGAGGCTCTCCGGGGTCAGGCCAGGTGCGTGTGGACCTCGGCGGCGGCTTCGTGACCGTACGCCTTGGTGAAGCGGTCCATGAAGTGGGCGCGGCGCAGGGTGTACTCCTGGGTACCGACGGTCTCGATGACCAGGGTGGCGAGCATGCAGCCGACCTGGGCGGCGCGCTCCAGGCCGACGCCCCAGGCGAGGCCGGAGAGGAAGCCGGCGCGGAAGGCGTCGCCGACACCGGTCGGATCGGCCTTGATCTCCTCCTCCGGGCAGCCGACCTCGATGGCCTCGTGGCCGGCCCGCTCGATCCGGACACCGCGGGAGCCGAGCGTGGTGACCCGGTGGCCGACCTTGGCCAGGATCTGCTCGTCGCTCCAGCCGGTCTTGGACTCGATGAGCCCCTTCTCGTACTCGTTGGAGAAGAGGTACGTGGCGCCGTCGAGGAGGATCCGGATCTCGTCGCCGTCCATCCGGGCGATCTGCTGCGAGAAGTCCGCGGCGAACGGGATGCCGCGCGAGCGGCACTCCTCGGTGTGGCGGAGCATCCCCTCGGGGTCGTCGGCGCCGATGGAGACGAGGTCGAGGCCGCCGACGCGGTCGGCGACGGCCTGCAGCTCGATGAGCCGGGCCTCGCTCATCGCGCCCGTGTAGAAGGAGCCGATCTGGTTGTGGTCCGCGTCCGTCGTGCAGACGAAGCGGGCGGTGTGCAGGACCTCGGAGATCCGGACCGAGCCCGTGTCCACGCCGTGGCGGTCGAGCCAGGCACGGTACTCGTCGAAGTCGGAGCCCGCGGCACCGACCAGGATCGGGCTGGTGCCCAGCAGGCCCATACCGAAGCAGATATTGGCGGCGACACCGCCCCGGCGCACGTCGAGGTTGTCGACCAGGAAGGAGAGCGAGACCGTGTGCAGCTGATCCGCGACCAGCTGGTCGGCAAATCGGCCGGGGAAGGTCATGAGGTGATCGGTGGCGATGGAGCCGGTGACTGCGATTCGCACGGGGAAACTGCTCCTGCGGAGATCGGGGGGAACGGGTGACTGCGTTCCCGGGGCGTCGTGACAGTTCACGCTACCCGCTCCCCGCGCTCTCCCTGAAGGGGAGGAAACTACCCGATAGTAGGGCTTTCTTCTCAGGGTATGCGATGCCTACGGTGCGGTTATGCCGAACCACAGCGCCACGCGCGAGTCCGAGATCAGCCTGGCCGAGCTGCGCGGTGACTGCGCGCGGATGGCTCCGCACTGGGTGGTCCCCGCGAAGCCCGCCCCCGCTCCGGTCGCCCCGTCCCTGATCCACGGGGTGACGGTGCCGGCCGCCTCCGCGCGGCTGATCGACGCCATGTCCGAGTACGGCGACTGAGGAACGGCCGGCGTCAACTTCGCGTCGCGGCCGCCGCCCGCCGAGGGAACCGTACGCCCCTGCGCCCCGTCCCACCGTTGTCCCCGCCCTGGGGACGGGACGGACAGGCCCGGTGACGGCCTGTGACGGCAGCGCAGGCGAAGGAGCGGATCCGGTGAGCACCGAGCGACCCGACAACGATGTGACCGGCCCCCGGCGGCGTTCGCCGCTCGCCGTGGCCTCGGTGGCAGCGGCCGTACTGCTGGCCGGGGGCGGCGGTGCGTACTGGGCCGCGACCGCTGCGGACGGCGACGGCCGGAGCAGCGACAGCGCGGCGGGCGGCGCGGAGCGCACCCCTCGCCCACTGGCCCTGGACGAGCACGGGGGCAGCGGAGCAGTGCCCGACGGGCCCTCCCGGGGCATCGCGATCGGCGAGCCCGACCCGCACGGCGGCCGGGTGGTCTACCGCGCCTCCGCCGAGCTGCCCGGCGGGCCGGGTACGGCGGCGGTGCACCGCGCGGAGGGAACGGTCACCGGGGCGGAGGTGGCCCGGCTGGCGAAGGCGCTGGGCCTGGAGGGCACACCGCGGGCGGAGGGCACGTTCTGGAAGGTGGGGTCCGACGGGGACGGCTCGAATCCGTTCCTCCGGGTGGAGAAGCAGGCTCCCGGAACCTGGAGCTTCACCCGGCACGGCTCCGGGGGCACGGACAACTGCCCGAAGGGCGCGACCTGTTCGACCGGAGAGATCGCGCCGGGCGGCACCGGCTCGCCGGTGAGCGAGAGCGCCGCCAGGGCTGCCGCGACGCCGGTCCTGAAGGCGGTGGGCCAGGACGACGCCGCCCTCGACGCCCGCCAGCTCATGGGATCGGTACGGGTGGTGAACGCCGACCCGAAGGTCGGCGGACTTCCCACCTACGGCTGGTCGACCGGTATCCAGGTGGGCCCGGACGGTGAAGTGGTCGGTGGCAGCGGGCAGTTGAAGGCCCCGAAGAAGGGCGACAGCTATCCGGTGATCAGCGCGGGCGAGGCGCTGAAGCAGCTGAACGGGGCGACGTCCCGGACGGACGGGCACGCGGAGATCGGCGGCTGTGCCACCCCCGTACCGCTCCAGGATGGCCTGAAATCGCCGGAGGTCCACTGCGGGACGCGGACCGGTGCGGAGCGGCCGACGACGACCGTGACCATCGACAAGGCGGTGTTCGGGCTGACGAAACAGTACGTGGCGGGCAAGCAGACGCTCGTACCGTCCTGGCTCTTCTCGGTACGGCCGGCCGCGGGCGGCACGGGCGCCACCGTGTCGCAGATCGCCGTGGACCCCGCGTACCTGACGAAGGACGCACCCTCCCCGACGGCCCCGTCCCCGGGGGACGCCGCAAAGCCCTCGCGGCAGATCCTGTCGTACAGCGCCGACGGGCGGACCCTGTCGGTGACGTTCTGGGGCGGGGTGTGCAGCACGTACGGGGCGAGCGCGGCCGAGGACGGGAAGACGGTGCGGGTGACGGTGACGGAGTCGGAGCCGGCCGGGAAGAAGGCCTGCATCGCGATCGCCAAGGAGCTGACCCGGACGGTGACCCTGGACGCGCCGCTCGGCGACCGGACGGTGGTCGACGCGGCGTCGGGCGGCAACGTGCCCCGCGCCTGATGACCCCGCGCCTGACGACCGCACCCGTGGCGCATGCGTGACGCATGACGAAGGCCGGCGGCCCCGGAATCCGGGGCCGCCGGCCTTTGTGTGCCGCTGTGTGGTTCCGCCGCTGCCTTCAGGGCCGAACGAGTGCCCCTAGCTGAAGGAGTCGCCGCAGGCACAGGAGCCCGTGGCGTTGGGGTTGTCGATCGTGAAGCCCTGCTTCTCGATGGTGTCCACGAAGTCGATGGAGGCGCCGCCCAGGTACGGGGCGCTCATCCGGTCGGTGACGACCTTGACGCCGTCGAAGTCCTTCACGACATCGCCGTCGAGCGAACGCTCGTCGAAGAAGAGCTGGTAGCGCAGGCCCGAGCAGCCGCCGGGCTGGACAGCGACGCGCAGCGCCAGGTCGTCACGGCCTTCCTGCTCCAGCAGGCCCTTGACCTTGGCTGCGGCGGCGTCGGACAGGAGGATGCCGTCGCTCACGGTGGTGGTCTCGTCCGATACGGACATCTGCTTCTCTCCCGGGTTGTACGGAGACTGCTTGCCGACGTTGCAACCGACGGGACCGCGGATTCATTCCGGGCCAAGCGCTTGCCTGTTCCATTCATGCTCGCACACCGGCCGTCCCGGGGGATGCGTCACATCGACACTATGGCCATCGTCAAAGTGACGTGAACCGGATATGATAGATAACGTCAATTAGACGAAAAGGCTTTCGTAGAAGCTTTCAGCAGAGAAGAAAGGGTGCGTGACGTGACCACGGCCCACCCCGTCCAGGATCTCGACGTCCAGCCGACGCCCCTCGCCCTGCTCCTGCTCGGCCGCGAGGCCGACCCGAGGAGCGAGCGCGGCGTCGAGTGTCCCGGCGACCTCCCTTCCCCGTCCGACCCGGACCTGGTGGAGCGTGCCCGCGCGGCCAAGGAGAAGCTCGGGGACAAGGTGTTCGTCCTCGGTCACCACTACCAGCGCGACGAGGTCATCCAGTTCGCGGACGTCACCGGCGACTCCTTCAAGCTCGCCCGGGACGCGGCCGCGCGCCCGGAGGCGGAGTACATCGTCTTCTGCGGTGTGCACTTCATGGCGGAGTCCGCGGACATCCTGACCACCGACGACCAGAAGGTCGTGCTGCCGGACCTGGCGGCGGGCTGCTCCATGGCCGACATGGCCACCGCCGAGCAGGTCGCCGAGTGCTGGGACGTGCTGACCGAGGCCGGGGTCGCCGAGCAGGTCGTGCCGGTCTCGTACATGAACTCCTCCGCCGACATCAAGGCCTTCACCGGCAGGCACGGCGGCACGATCTGCACGTCGTCCAATGCGAAGCGGGCGCTGGAGTGGGCCTTCGAGCAGAGGGAGCCCTCGGCAGCCAAGGTGCTCTTCCTGCCCGACCAGCACCTGGGCCGGAACACCGCGGTCCGGGACATGGGCATGTCGCTGGAGGACTGTGTCCTCTACAACCCGCACAAGCCGAACGGCGGCCTGACCGCCGAGGAACTGCGCAACGCGAAGATGATCCTCTGGCGCGGGCACTGCTCGGTGCACGGCCGCTTCTCGGTCGAGTCCGTCGACGACGTGCGCGAGCGGATACCGGGCGTCAACGTCCTGGTGCACCCGGAGTGCAAGCACGAGGTCGTGGCGGCGGCGGACTACGTCGGCTCGACGGAGTACATCATCAAGGCCCTGGAGGCGGCTCCGGCCGGCTCGAAGTGGGCGATCGGCACCGAGCTGAACCTGGTGCGCCGCCTGGCGAACCGGTTCGCGGCCGACGACAAGGAGATCGTCTTCCTCGACAAGACGGTGTGCTTCTGCTCGACGATGAACCGCATCGACCTGCCGCACCTGGTGTGGGCGCTGGAGTCGCTGGCCGAGGGGAACCTGGTCAACCGGATCGAGGTCGACCCGGAGACGGAGAAGTACGCGAAGCTGGCGCTGGAGCGGATGCTGGCGCTGCCGTAGCCGGTTCTGTACGCACGGATGCCGGTCGGGCCGAGTGCCGCCCGACCGGCATCCGCGCGTCCCACCCGCAACTGCGCTGCCGCACCCACAACTTGCCCAGGCCCTCGATACACCCGGCCGGTCCCGGCGACGCCGCCCTCCCCAGGTGCCGGTCGGTCCAGCAGCTGGCATCAGGACGTCCGGCCTCATGGTGCACCCGCGGCAACGCGGAGCACCGCGGCGCGGGCCAGGCAGCCACGGACGGGCGCAGCCACATCAGTGGCCTCGTGGCGGCCGGGTAATCGGCCTTCCTGGCCAATCAATTCGTGTGTGGGGCCGAAGAGTCACTCGTCCGGGGGCAAGGGAACCGATCCTGCCGACGAAGACGGCGTAGGACCGGCCGGGACGTGGCACGGTCCGGTCATGAAGATGATCAGGGTCCTGGCCCCAGCTGCCGTGGCTGCCGTACTTGTTGCCGGGCCGGTGCCCGAAGCGTGAAGGCGGAGTGCGAGCAGACCGATCCCGAGGGGCGGGTGATCCCCACTCGGTACGGCGATGCCGATCTCGGCTGGAATCACTTCTCCGGCAAGCACAACATCCGCAAGTGCCGGGTCGTCGACGCGGCTCTGGCAGGGAAGGCGGACAAGAAGAGCGGGGGGCGCCTGGAGTACTACGGGGTCGCCCGCAACGGCGCCCGGTTCGTCAAGGTCGTCGTCATCGTGCAGTACGCCCGCCGCACGGCTGACGGGGAGTACGACGCGGGCAGGGCAAGAAGATCGGCGTGATCACGGCCTACTGCAAGGGCGTCAACAAGTGCCCGGCCTGGATCAATCAGTGAGCTGGACGTGCGGGGAGACGGTCGAGCAGCAGGCGTACCTCACACGCTTCCTTCTCGACTACACGGCGGCATCTCTCGTCGGCGGGACCTTCCTGCGTGGGGTGCTGCCGACGCGGGACGCGGTCCGGGTCGTGACCGGTACCGGCGACGCCATGGCGCCAGATGCTCTGGTCGTCTACGAAGTGCCACTGATGGACGACGATGACGAGCCGGTCACCGCCCCGCTGGTGCTGGGCTGGGCACGCACACTCGCAGCCGGCGACCCACCGCATCCCGACGCGTCCGTGATGGGCATGGCTCTGGTCCGGGTGAACACCTCCGCCGTCGAGCCCGCCCCGCCGACAAGCACGGACCGGGTGCTGCGCGTGCTGCGGACACTGGCCTGGCCGTCCACCGAGACACCGCCGAGCCCTCCGCTGTGCGGCTTCCTCCTCGACCAGGAGGACGGCATGCGGCTCTACATCGCGGTCGAGGAAGCCAACGGCCTCATCGCCGTGGACGTACGCCTCACCGGCGCGCTGACCGCCCTGCTCGCCGCACTCCCCACGCTCGTACACGAGAAGGAACGCTGGACACCCGATACCGACCCGCACTGCACCCACGCGATCGACCTCACCGCCTGGTGACAACCGGCCGGCCGACGACCGGCATACCCGGGAACGCCCCGCGCGCATGGAAGGACAGATCCCACTGCCAGGAAGCGGAACCGCCCGGGAGACGAGGAGCAGACGGCCGGTGGCCACTGGTCCGCAGGGGCGGACAGCCGGCCTCCCGCGAGGCTCAACGCGACTGATCGTTTCGGCACTGACGGTCAGCAGTGCCACCAAGAGGCCACCGGGCCCTTGGCTAGAAGACCCCGGTTGCGTCGTCCTCCGCAAGCGTGAGCCCGGCTTCCAGACGCTCTCCCCGGCTCGTGGCGATCCGCAAGGTATCCCGCAGCGACTCCGCGAGCCGCACCCCGGCGAACCGCAACTCCCGCTCCCCCACCACTGCTTCGGCCAGCAGCGCCCGCGCCTCGGCGAGTACGTACTCGGCGGAGTCGAGCAGATCCGCCTCCACCTCGTCGGCCAACCGCGACATCCGGCTGTACGGGTCGTCGGTGCTCAGGTAGCACGGCGCCCCGTTCTGGTTGACCCACGGGAGCATCCGCATGAGCCGCCCCTTCGCATCGAACATCATGTCGTCACTGCCTCCGTTCGAGGGGCGCCCTGGCGCCCTGCCGCACACGCTGGTTACCGTGTGCCGCAATCGTCGCGCTGCAGCGCGTCACGCCAACAGGGTCGCCCTGTCCCGGCCTTGAGAGCGGGACATACGGAAGGCGCGCACCATGACGTTCAAACCTCAGCCCCTGACCCCGTACCTCTCCGCCCGCCACTACTTCGGCTCCGAGCAACGCCGCCATCGCGAACTCGCCGATCTCTCCCTCGTGCAGCTGGCGGACATCCTGAACTCCAGCAAGAGCACACTCGCCCGGATCGAGACCGCGGAGCTCATGCCTCCGCCGGACATTCCGGGTCGGCTCGACGCGGCATTCGGCACGGACAAGCACTTCCACGGGCTGTACGAGCTGGCCAAGAAGGAAATTCATCCGGACCGGTACCGCCGGTACATGGACTTCGAGTCCAAAGCCGAAGTCATAGAGCAGTACGGGGCGCAGGCCCTGCCAGGTCTGCTTCAGACCGAGGCGTACGCGCGCGAATTCCTTCGCTGCCAAAAAGACTTGAGTCCGGATCAAGTTGAACAACGAGTCGCGGCACGAATGTTACGGCAGGAGAGGCAGCGCTCTGATACACCCCCCTTCCGGTGGGCGATCATCGACGAAGCCGCGCTGCGGAGGCAGATGGGCAGCCCCGCGTCCATGCGTGAGCAGCTGGCTTCACTGCTCGACCAAGTCGATACTCCGGACAGTAATATTCAAGTGATGCCGTTCAGCGCGGGACTCCACTCGCTCATGGGCGGCGCGCTGACTTTGCTGACACTCGCCGACGGCACCCGGGTCGCCTACGAGGAGGGCATCCAGGCCGGTCACCTCTACGAGGATCCGACCAGGGTGGAGAAGTGGCGGCGGCAGTACGAGGTGCTGCGGGCCAATGCGCTCTCCCTGCCCGAGTCGGCGCTCATGATCCGGACGGTTATGGAGGGCTACACACCATGCGACACACCCCCGAGCTGAGCACCGCCCACTGGCGCAAGAGCAGCTACAGCAACTCCAACGGGGGCGAGTGCGTCGAGATCGCCGACGACTTCCCCGGCATCATCCCCGTACGCGACAGCAAGAACCCCACCGGCCCCACGCTCCTCATCCCCACCCCCGCCTGGAACGACTTCGTCACCTCCCTCAAGTAGGGCGCGGAAAGGCAGAAATAGCGGAATCAGCAGAACGGCCTGTCCCACGCTCCCGCGTGGGACAGGCCGTTCGCCTTTTCAGGGTCTGCTACACGCCGGACGGCTCCGCCTCGCGGACGTCCTCGGCCGGCGCCACGACGCCCGCCTTCTTCGCCCGCTTGATGGCCTTCTTCTTCGCGCGGCGCTCCTTGCGGAGCTCCACCATCGCGTAGAGCGTCGGCACCAGGAGCAGGGTGAGCAGCGTCGAAGTGACCAGGCCGCCGATCACCACGACCGCGAGCGGCTGCGAGATGAAGCCGCCCTCGCCGGTGACGCCGAGCGCCATCGGGAGCAGGGCGAAGATCGTCGCGAGTGCCGTCATCAGGATCGGGCGGAGCCGGTGGCGGCCGCCCTCGATGACCGCTTCGACGATGCCCATGCCCTGCGTCCGGTACTGGTTGATCAGGTCGATCAGCACGATCGCGTTGGTCACCACGATGCCGATCAGCATCAGCATGCCGATCATGGCCGGGACGCCCATCGGGGTGCCGGTGACCACGAGCAGGCCGATCGCGCCGGTGGCCGCGAACGGGACGGAGACCAGCAGGATCAGCGGCTGGATCAGGGACTTGAAGGTCGCCACCAGCAGCATGAAGACGATCGCGATCGCGGCCAGCATGGCCAGGCCGAGCTTCAGGAACGCGTCGCTCTGGTCCTCGGAGACACCGCCGATGGTGGCGGTGGCGCCGTCCGGGAGCTTCAGCGCGTTGATCTTCGTCTGGAGCGAGGCGCTGACCGCGCCGGTGTTGTCACCGGTGGGCTTGGCGGTGATGGTCGCGGCGCGCTGGCCGTCGATCCGGGTCATCGAGACCGGTCCGGGGACCAGCTCGACGTCGGCGATCTGGCCGAGCTTCACCGGGCCGAGCGGGAGGTTCTTCAGCTCGGCCATCGTGGTCGCCGGGTGGGCGGACCTGATGACGACGTCCCGCTCGGTGTTGTCCATGATCGCCTTGCCGGACGGGGTGCCGCGCACCGCTCCGGCGACGGCCGCGCCGAGCGTGGTCTCGTTGAAACCGGCTTCCGCAGCCTTGGCGTTGGCCTTGACCGAGATCCGCGGCACGCTCTGCGCCAGGTCGCTCTGGACGTCGGTGACGTCCTTGAGCTTGGCCACCTCGGCGCGCACCTCTTCGGAGGCCTTCTTCAGGACGTCCGCGTCGGCGGCCTTGACCACGACGCTGAGGTCCTGGCTGCCGAAGCCGCCGCCCGCGGAGATGGTGGTGTCACCGATGCCGTCGAGCTTGCCGAACTCCGTGTCGAGGCGCTTCTGCACGGCCTCGGAGTCGCCCGCGTCCTTCAGGGTTACCTGGTACGAGGCCTGGTTGGAGCCCGTGCTGCCGCCGAAGGCCGCCATGAAGCCGGAGGAACCGACGGTGACCTGGTAGTCCTTGACGCCCTTGTCGGCGGTGAGGACCTTCTCGACCTTCTTGGCTGCCGCGTCGGCGGCCGCCAGGCTGGTGCCGGGGGTCAGCTCCTGCTTGATGGAGAGGACTTCCTGCTCGCCCTGGTCGAAGAAGTTGGTCTTCAGCAGCGGGGCCATGCCGAAGGTGCCGAGCAGCACCACGACGGCGATGACGATGCTGGTGATGCGGCGCCGGGTCGCGAAGCCCAGCACCGGGACGTACAGCCGCTGGAGCCGGCTGCGGGCTTCCTTCTCCTCGGCCTTGCGCCGGGCCTCGTCCGGGTTCTCGGTGCTGCCCTCCGGGGCGCGCAGGAACCAGTACGACAGGACGGGGACGACGGTCAGCGAGACCAGCAGGGAGGCCAGCAGGGCCGCGGTGACGGTCAGCGAGAACGAGCCGAAGAGCTCGCCGACCATGCCGCCGACGAGACCGATCGGCAGGAAGACGGCGACCGTGGTGAGGGTCGAGGAGGTGACCGCGCCGGCCACTTCCTTCACCGCGGTGATGATCGCCGACTGGCGCTCCTCCCCGTAGCCGAGGTGACGCTTGATGTTCTCCAGCACCACGATCGAGTCGTCGACGACTCGGCCGATCGCGATGGTCAGCGCGCCGAGCGTGAGCATGTTGAGCGACAGGTCGCGGGTCCAGAGCACGATCAGCGCGAGGACCACGGAGAGCGGGATGGAGACCGCGGTGACCAGGGTCGAGCGCAGCGAGGCGAGGAAGACCAGGATCACGATGACCGCGAAGAGGAGACCGAGCGCGCCCTCGGTGGTCAGACCGGAGATCGCCTTGGAGACGGCGGGACCCTGGTCGGAGACGACGGTCAGTTCGGCGCCCTTGCCGAGGTCCTTGCGGAGGTCGGGGAGCTTGTCCTTGACCGCGTCCGAGATGGCGACGGCGCTGCCGTCCTTGTCCATCGTGGCCACCACGGCGAGGCTCGGCTTGCCGTTGGTGCGGGTGATGGAGACCGCGGTGGACGGCTCCTGCTTCACCGTGGCGATGTCACCGACGCGGACCGGCTCGCCGGGCTTGCCCGTCGCCGGGTCCTGGCCGGTGACCCGCAGGTCCTTGATCTGCTTCAGGGAGGTGAAGGCGCCGCCGACCTGGATGGTGCGGCTCTTGCCCGACTCGGAGAAGGAACCGGCGGGGACGGTCGCACCGCCCGCCTGGAGCGCCTGGGAGAGCGTCACGGCGTTCAGACCGGCGGCGGCGAGCTTTTTGTCGTCGGGGGTGATGGAGACCTGGAGGTCCCGCACGCCGTCGATGCTGACCTGGCCGACGCCGTCGATGTCCTCCAGTGCGGGGACGACGGTGCGGTCCAGCTGGTCGGCGAGCGCCTGCTGGTCCTTGTCGGAGGTGACGGCGAGGACGACGGTCGGGATGTCGTCCGTCGAACCCGCGACGACCTGCGGGTCCACCGAGTCGGGAAGCTGGGCGCGGGCGCGGTTCACCGCCTGCTGGATGTCGGCGACGAGCTGCTTGGTGCCCTCGCTGCCGAAGTCGAAGGTCGCCATGATGACGGCGTTGCCCTCGCTGGCGGTCGAGGTGGTGCCGGTGACGCCGTCGACGGCCTTGATGGAATTTTCGAGCGGTTCGACGACCTGCTTCTCGACCACATCGGGGGACGCACCCTGATAGGGGGCGAGCACCGACACCATCGGGAGTTCGATGGTGGGCAGCAGCTGCTGCTTGAGCTGCGGGATCGCGATCGCTCCGAATATGAGGGCGACGATCGAGATCAGTCCGATCAGGGCCCGTTGCGCGAGGCTGAATCTGGACAGCCAGGACATGGGTGGGTCTCTCTTCTGTGGCGTACGCGGCAGATGGGCGGGCGGCTGGGGGACAGACCCGACCCACCTATACGATCGCCGACCCGCAAGGGCTCGGGCGTCGGCCCAGAGTCGCTTTCTTATGCCGCGCATACCGCAGGTGGAGTACGCCGAATCTCCACCTGTTACTCCACCCGGGGGCGCACCAGGCCCGATTCATAGGCAATTACTACCAATTGAGCCCGGTCCCGGGCGCCCAGCTTCGCCATCGCCCTGTTCACATGTGTCTTGACGGTGAGCGGGCTGACCACGAGCCGTTCGGCGATCTCGTCGTTGGAGTGGCCGCCCGCGACCAGGACCAGCACCTCGCGCTCGCGGCCGGTGAGCGCGTCGAGCCGCTCGGAGTACTCTGCGGCGCTCGGCCCGTCGCCGTCCGAACTGCCGCCCTGCGCAAGGAAGGTGGCGATCAGGCCCTTGGTCGCGGCGGGCGAGAGCAGCGCCTCGCCGCCCGCGGCGACACGGATGGCGTTGAGCAGTTCCTCCGGTTCCGCCCCTTTCCCGAGAAAGCCGGATGCCCCGGCCCGTAGCGACTGCACCACGTACTCGTCCACCTCGAAGGTGGTGAGCATGACGACCCGTACGTCCGCCAGCGCGGGATCGGCGCTGATCATGCGGGTCGCGGCGAGTCCGTCCGTACCGGGCATCCGGATGTCCATCAGCACCACGTCGGCGCGGGTCGACCGGGCGAGCTCGACGGCCTGTGCGCCGTCCGCCGCCTCGCCGACCACCTCCATGTCGGACTCCGAGTCGACCAGCACCCGGAACGCGCTGCGCAGCAGCGCCTGGTCGTCGACGAGCAGCACCTTGATGGGCATGGTCATGCGTTCTCCCCCGTCCGGCCCGCCGCGCCCGGCTCCTCCGGCTCTGCCGCCCGGGCCTCGACGGGCAGGATCGCATGGACCCGGAATCCGCCGCCGTAGCGGGGCCCGACGGTGAGGGAGCCGCCGAGTGCGGTGACCCGTTCGCGCATGCCGAGGAGGCCATGGCCGCCGCCGTCGCCGTCGCCGCCACCGGCGTCGCGGCAGCCCCCGCCCGAGCCGTTGTCGATGACGGTGATCTCGGCCGTGGCCCCGACCCGTACGACGCTCACCTCGGCCTTCGCCCCGGGGCCCGCGTGCTTGCGCACATTGGTCAGCGCCTCCTGGATCACCCGGTAGGCGGCCAGGTCGACGGCTGCGGGCAGCGGGGGCCGCCGGTCGGTGCAGGCCACCTCGACCGGGAGTCCGGCCCGTCGGACGGTGTCCACCAGCTCGCCGAGGACCGCGAGCCCCGGCGCCGGTTCGGTCGGCGCCTCCGGGTCGCCGGACTGGCGCAACAGCCCGACGGTGGCCCGCAGTTCGTCGAGCGCGGAGCGGCTGGCCTCCCGGACGTGGGCCAGTGCCTCCTTGGCCTGGTCGGGGCGCTTGTCCATGACGTGGGCGGCCACCCCGGCCTGGACGTTGACGAGGGCGATGTGGTGGGCGACGACGTCGTGCAGATCGCGGGCGATCCGCAGCCGCTCCTCGGCGACCCGCCGCCGGGCCTCCTCGTCGCGGGTGCGCTCGGCCCGTTCGGCGCGCTCCCTGATCGCGTCGACGAAGGCGCGCTGGGAGCGGACGGCGTCCCCTACCGCGCAGGCCATGCCGGTCCACGCGAAGACGCCGAAGCTCTCCTGGCTGTACCAGGGCGCCGGGCCGAGCAGCATCGCGGCCGCCGTCAGCACGGCCGTGGTCAGCAGACCGACCCGCCAGGTGGTGGGCCGGTCGGTGCGGGAGGCGACGGTGTACAGCGCGACGACGGTGCTCATCGCCACGGGCGCGGGCGGATCGGATCTCACCAGTTCGATGACCGTCAGCCCGGCGGTGGCCGCGAGCACCGCCCTGGGATTGCGCCGCCGCCAGATGAGCGCCACGGCACCGAGCAGCATCAGGAGCACACCGCTCGCCTCGGGCGGGTGGATGTTGAAGGTGGGCTCATTCGGTGTGCGCGGATGGACGAACGACCCGATGATCATGGCCACGAGTGCGGCCAGGGCGAGCGCGGAGTCCAGCGCGAGGGGATGGTCGCGCAGCCAGTGCCGGACGCGCAGAACCCTGGTTCCGAGGGTGGTCACGTCAAGCTACGTTACGGCGTGTCGCGCGGGAACCGGTCCGGGTCGTACGGAGAAAGGTCGTACGGGGAGGGTTCGTCGTACGGGGAGGGGTCGTACGGGGGGCGGCGTACAGAGAAAGGTCGTACGGAGAAAGCGGGACCGAGCGCGCCGGACCGCAAGGGCGCCGCGCCGGGGACACGGTCGTGCCCCGTGGCCGGCGGACCGGACACGGGGCACGGAATCGTGCGGGTGCTCGCGAGTGCGTGCGAGTGCTGGAGTGCGACCGGCGTCAGCCGGGGATCAGTCCGTCGTCCCGGAGCATGGTGCGCACCTCTTCGAGGGTCGCGTCGGGCGACGGGAGGATCAGCTCGGACGGCTCCAGGGAGTCGTCCGGCAAGGGCTCACCGAGCTCGCGCACCCTGGCAAGGAGCGTGTGGAGAGTGGAGCGGAAGCCGGGGCCGTCGCCGCTCTCCACCTCGGCGAGCAGTTCGTCGTCGAGCCTGTTGAGCTCGGCGAGATGGCTGTCGGCCAGGACCACCTGGCCCTCCCCCATGATCCGTACGATCATGACGCTGCCTTAACTCTTGTCGAACCTGTGCGGGGACTGCGACGACTGCTGCTGCGCCGCGTCCTGCGGGCCGCCCTCGATCGCCTGCTGCTGGGTGGAGCCGCCGGCCAGCTCGGCCTTCATGCGCTGCAACTCCAGCTCCACATCCGTACCACCGGAGATCCGGTCCAGCTCGGCGGCGATGTCGTCCTTCGCCGTCCCGGTCGGGTCGTCCAGGGCGCCGGAGGCGAGCAGCTCGTCGATCGCGCCGGCCCGGGCCTGCAGCTGCTGGGTCTTGTCCTCGGCCCGCTGGATCGCCAGGCCGACATCGCCCATCTCCTCGGAGATCCCGGAGAATGCCTCGCCGATCCGGGTCTGCGCCTGGGCCGCGGTGTAGGTGGCCTTGATGGTCTCCTTCTTGGTACGGAAGGCATCGACCTTGGCCTGCAGCCGCTGGGCCGCGAGAGTGAGCTTCTCCTCCTCGCCCTGCAGCGTGGTGTGCTGCGTCTCCAGGTCGGTGACCTGCTGCTGGAGCGCGGCACGCCGGGACAGCGCCTCGCGGGCCAGGTCCTCGCGGCCGAGCGCGAGCGCCTTGCGGCCCTGGTCCTCCAGCTTGGACGACTGTCCCTGCAGCTGATTCAGCTGCAGCTCCAGCCGCTTGCGCGAGGTCGCCACATCGGCGACGCCGCGGCGCACCTTCTGAAGCAGCTCCAGCTGCTTCTGGTACGAGTAATCGAGGGTCTCGCGCGGATCCTCGGCCCGGTCAAGGGCCTTGTTTGCCTTCGCGCGGAAGATCATCCCCATACGCTTCATGACACCGCTCATGGGCTTCGCGCGCCCCCTTCTGACGGACTGAGCTCCAGCACTCCAACAGAACCCACAGTACGGGCCCTGCCTCTATTACCGCACTGTTCGAGCCCAGATGTGCTCCTCCCCAAGGACGACTGCGCCCGGTCACCACTCCGGCCCAGGGAGTAGGTGGCGGTCAGGGAAACCGGTGGCGTCGTCCGTGCGGAACCCCTGCGGACACCTGCAAGGACGCGGGCCGTTGCCGGATCGTTCCCGGCCGGTCTGGGGTCGCGGCGATCGAACCCGTACCCTTGGGCCTTGTGTTCCGTAGCCGTTCGAAGGAAGAGAAGGCGCCCACCGGCAAGGTGACGGCGGACCTCTCCAAGCAGCCCCGCGACCCGCAGGCCCCCAAAGGTCGCCCCACCCCCAAGCGCAGCGATGCCCAGTCGCAGCGCCGTCGTGCCTCCAGTGGCGCGCCGCTCGACCGCAAGGAGGCCATGAAGCGGCAACGCGAAGCGCGCCGGGTCGACATGGCCAAGCAGCGCGAGGCGCTCGCCAGTGGCGACGAGCGCTATCTGCCGGCTCGCGACAAGGGCCCGGTGCGGCGCTTCGTCCGCAACTACGTGGACTCGCGCTTCTGCATCGCGGAGTTCTTCCTTCCGCTCGCCGTGATCATTCTGATCCTCAGTGTGATCCAGGTACAGAACATCCAGACCATCTCGCTGCTGCTCTGGCTCCTCGTGATCGTGCTGATCGTCATCGACTCGATCGGTCTCGCGTTCCGCCTGAAGAAGCAGCTGAACGAACGCTTCGCCGATACGCCGAAGCGTGGCGCGGTCGCCTACGGCCTGATGCGCACGCTTCAGATGCGTCGGCTCCGGTTGCCGAAGCCGCAGGTCAAGCGCGGAGAGCGGCCCTGAGTACGGATATCTCCGGCTCGGTCGGCGGACCGTCCGCCGGCCCGCCGGAGGGCGCTGCCCCCGTTGCCGTCACCGGAATTTCGGGAGCCTCCCCGACCTGGCTGAAAGGGCTCGGCGGGCTGCGCAACACGGTCCGCCAGGAGCTCGTCGCCCGCCAGCTCGACGAGCAGATAGCCGCCCGCTTCCCGGTCGGGCAGCGGCTGCGGATCCTCGACGTCGGCATGGGCCAGGGCACCCAGGCGCTGCGTCTGGCCAGGGCCGGGCACACCGTGACGGGCCTGGAGCCCGATGCCGGGATGCTGCGGGTGGCCCGCGAGTCGCTCGGCAGCGAACCGGCGGGCATCCGCGAGCGGGTCCGGCTGATCGAGGGCGACGGCCTGGACACCGGGGTGCACTTCCTGCCCGGCAGCTTCGACGTGGTGCTCTGCCACGGCGTGCTGATGTACGTCCAGGAGCCGGACGCGATGCTGGCCGGCCTGGCCCGGATGCTGGCCCCGGGCGGGCTGCTCTCGCTGCTCGTACGGAACGCCGGCGCGCTGGCGATGCGCCCCGGGACGGCTGGGGACTGGGACGCGGCGCTGGCCGCCTTCGACACGGATACGTGCACCAACCGGCTGGGCCTCCCGGTGCGGGCCGACCGGCTCGACGCCCTGACGGCCACGCTCGCCGGAATCGCGGCACCCCTGCACGCCTGGTACGGGGTCCGCGTCTTCACGGACAACGTGAGCAACGACGTGGAACTGCCGGCCGCCGCCGAACTGGAGCGGGTGCTGGCCGCGGAGGACCGGGCCGGGCGGACGGACCCGTACCGCGGGGTGGCCGCGCTGCTGCATCTGTGCGGGGTGCGGGGCTAAGAGCCTGTCGGGGCTGTCCGTTTGGATCAGGCCCGTTCGGGGCGGGGCCGGGGTGCGGCGCCCGGTCGGCCGAATCCAGCGGGCCGCCGGGAACACCAGAAGTGACAATCCGGACATGGATGCATTCCACTTCCGCAGCCGTGCGCGCCAGGTGCTCCTGCCCCTGACCGCGGGGCTCTGTGTCATCGCCCTGGTGAGCGGCTGCTCGGCCACGAAGTCCGATTCGCCGAAGGCCGATCCCTCCGCGTCTCCCCCCGCTCCCCGGGCCGCCGGTGATCTGCAGAGCGCATACGAGGCCGTGATCAAGAACGTGCTGCCGTCGGTCGTGCAGATCGAAGCGGGCAACAGCCTGGGCTCCGGCGTCGTCTACGACTCCAAGGGCCATATCGTCACCAATGCCCATGTGGTCGACACCGAGAGGACATTCAGGGTCACCGTCGCGACCGGCGAAAAGGTACTGGGCGCCTCGCTCGTCGCCTCCTATCCGGAACAGGATCTGGCCGTCATCAAGCTGGACAGCGTTCCGAAGGGACTGAAACCGGCGAAGTTCGGCAACTCGGACAAGGTCGAGGTGGGACAGATCGTGCTGGCGATGGGCTCGCCGCTCGGGCTGTCCTCCAGCGTCACCCAGGGCATCGTCTCGGCGCTCGGCCGGACCGTCAGCGAGAACCGCACGAGCGGTGGCACGGGCGCGACGATCGCGAACATGGTGCAGACCTCGGCCGCGATCAACCCGGGCAACAGCGGCGGTGCACTGGTCAACCTGAACAGCGAGGTGATCGGCATCCCGACGCTGGGGGCGATCGACCCGCAGATGGGTGACAGCGCGGCACCGGGAATCGGGTTCGCGATCCCCGTCTCGATGGTGAAGACGATCGCCGATCAGATCATCAAGAGCGGCAAGGTCACGGACTCGGGCCGGGCCGCACTGAACATCACCGGGCGCACGGTCGTCGACGTGAACTACCGGCCGGCCGGGGTCGCGCTGGTCAGCGTGGTGAAGGGCGGCGCCGCGGACAAGGCGGGGCTGCAGGCCGGCGACATCATCACCGCGCTCGGCGATGTGCCGGTCACGACGATCACGTCCCTGTCGGAGGCGCTGGCCTCGGACAAACCGGGCCAGAAGGTCACGGTGACGTATCTGCGCAACGGGGCGGAGAAGACGGCGCGGGTCACCCTGGGCGAGATCTAGACCGTTGCAGTACGAGGTCCCGGACGGCGACGGCGACGAGAGCCCGGGCACTGCGGACGGGTACGGACTCCGCCCCACGCGCGCGGATCTCAGCCGTACGGGCCCGGGGGCGCAGCCTCGGGCCCGTACGTTGCTCGCGCGTACGGGGCGGGGTCAGCCCTGGTCCGCCTGGAGGCTCATGGGGCCGTAGACCTTCGTCGAGTCCTCGAAGAGCGTCACCTGGTCCGCCCCTCCGTCGAGGAGTTCCTTCCAGTACTCGCCGATCCAGGACTCCGCATCACCCTGCGTAGTGAATTCCTCCGCCTGCAGGGCCGGCTCCGTCTCCGTACCGTCGGACTTCTCGAACCGCCACGTCCACGCCATGTCCGCCTCCTGGGTCGCTTTGCTGCCCGCAGCCTAGTGCCTCGGACCCGTGCGGGTACGGGGCTCGCGCCCGTCCGGACCACCCCCAAGTCGCGCACCCGTGGCGCGGACGCGGCAGGATCGGAGGCGTGGAACTGACTCTGCTCGGCACCGGAGCCCCCGACGGGCTGCCGCGCCCCGAATGTCCCTGCGCCGCCTGCGCCACCGCCCGCGGGGCGCGCTCGCGGGCCGCGACCGCCTTGCTGGTCGACGACGCGCTGCTGCTGGATCTCACCCCGGGCGCCGTGTTCGCGGCTGCCCGTGCGGGGCACTCGCTCACCGGCGTGCGGCAGGTGCTGCTCACCCATCCGCACGACGGGCCCGCCGTGGAGCTGCCCGCCGGACTGCCTCCGGCGGGACGGGTGCCGGACGGGCGGGAACTGACGCTGATCAGCGGGCACCGGGTACGGGCGGTGCCGATGGACGCGCCGGGCACGGGTTACGAGGTGACCGCGCCGGAGGGCGTACGGCTGCTCTACCTGCCGCCCGGCGCCGCGCCCTCCGGCCTCACGGACCCGGCGCCCCAGCCGTACGACATGGTGGTCGGCGACGTGGTCGGGCGGCCGGACGCGGTGGCGCGGCTGCGGGCCGTCGGGGCGATCGGTCCCACCACCGGGATCGTCGCCGTCCATCTGGACCACGACGCGCCGCCCGGCGCGGAGCTGGACCGGCGGCTCGCGGCGTCCGGCGCGCGGGCCGTGCCGGACGGGACGACGCTGGTGGTGGGCGAGTACCACGCGGCGTCGGTGGTACCGCGGCGCACGCTGGTGACGGGCGGTGCCCGGTCGGGGAAGTCCGTGGAGGCCGAGCGGCGCCTGGAGACGTTCCCCGAGGTGGTGTACGTGGCGACCGGTGGCAGCAGGGAGGGGGACGCGGAGTGGGCGGCCCGGGTCGGGCTGCACCGGGAACGCAGGCCCGCCGCCTGGCGCACCGAGGAGACCTGTGAGCTGGTGGAACTGCTGGAGTCGGACGGGCCTGCGCTGCTGATCGACTGCCTGTCGCTGTGGCTGACGGACGCGATGGACCGGGTGCGCGCCTGGGACGACGCGGCGTGGGCGGACGGCGGCGAGAGCGCGCTGCGGGAGCGGACCGCCGAGCTGGTCGCCGCGGTCCGCGGGACGCGGCGCACGGTCGTCGCCGTGACCAACGAGACGGGCTCGGGAGTGGTGCCCGCGACGGCCGCCGGGCGGCGGTTCCGGGACGAGCTGGGCCGGTTGAACGCCGCGTTCGCCGACGAGTGCGAACAGGTGCTGCTGGTGGTGGCCGGGCAGGTGCTGACGCTGCGCGGCTGACCGGAGCACGCGAACGGCGGGGCGGGAACAGAACGGAGACGCGGAAAAGGAGGAGCGGACATGGCACGTGTGCGACCGATGCTGAGCGGGGTTCCCGAGACCTTGCTGTGGACGCTCTACAACCGGGCGTACGAGGCGGGGCAGCGTTATCCGGTGCTGGACGACCCGATGGCGCTGCGGCTGATGGAGGATCTGGACTACCCCTTCGAGGAGCGGTTCGGGCGGCCGAACGCGTTCCACTCGCAGGCCCAGGGGCTGCGCTCGCGCTGCTTCGACCTGGCCGTGCAGCGCTACCTCGCCGACCGTCCGCAGGCCACCGTGGTCGCGCTCGGCGACGGCCTGGAGACCGGTTTCTGGCGGGTGGACAACGGCCGGCTGAACTGGCTGAGCGTGGAGCTTCCGGAGGTCGCCGAGCTGCGGCGGGCACTGCTGCCCGCCTCGGACCGGCTGCGCACCCTGTCCCGGTCGGCGACCGATCTGTCCTGGCTGGACGAGGTCGAGGATCCGGAGGGCCGCGGTGTGGCCGTCACGACGCAGGGGCTGTTGATGTACCTGCCCCCCGCGGAGGTACGGAGGATCCTGGCGGCCTGCGCCGAGCGATTGCCCGGCGGCGTCCTCGTCCTGGACACGATGGCGCGCTGGCTGGCCAGGGGCACGATGGCCGGCACCTCGAAGGTCGGCGGGATGACCATTCCGCCGATGCGATGGGCGATGAACCCCGGCGAGCGGCACAAGCTGCGCGGTGCGCACCCGGCGATCACCGAGGTGCGGGCGCTGCGGCTGCCCCGGGGACGGGGCGCGATGGGCGAGCTGATCCGGCTCCAGTCGCTGCTCCCGGGGCTGCGGACCCTGACACCCGCGATGACGCAACTGCGGTTCGGGTACGGGTCCCCGCACTGACCGGACGTCAGAAACACGGCGGGTACTGTTCCGCAGTGAGCCCGCCGCCGGGCTCGACGGCCCACTCCACGTATCGACCCGCGAGGCAGACCCCCGTGAATCTGGACGACTTCTCCGACCTGATCGAACGCCCCGACGGCGGCGTACGGCGCGACGCCGAGGAACGCCGGGAGCGCCTGGTCGTTCCTCCGGGCGCCCTCGGGCGCCTGGACGAGCTGGGCGAATGGCTCTCGGCCGCCCAGCAGTCCGTACCGGTCAAGGCGATCGAGCAACCGCGTGTGGTGCTCTTCGCCGGTGATCACGGGGTTGCCGGACTGGGTGTCTCCGGGCGCCCGGCCGGGAGTGCGCACGAGCTGGTGAGAGCCACGCTGGACGGCGCGACTCCGCTCGCCGTGCTGGCCCGCCGGTTCGGCGTACCGGTACGGATCGTCGACGCCGGTCTGGACTGCGACCCGGAGCTGCTGCCCGAGCCGGTGGTACGTCACCGGGTGCGGCGCGGCAGCGGCCGGATCGACGTCGAGGACGCGCTGACGGCCGAGGAGGCCGAGCAGGCGGTGCGTCTGGGGATGGCGATCGCGGACGAGGAGGCCGACTCGGGCACCGATCTGGTGGTGCTCGGCGATCTGAGCGTCGGCGGTACGACGGCCGCGGCCACGCTGATCGCGGCGCTGTGCGGCACGGATGCCTCGGTGGTCACCGGACGCGGTGGCGCGGGGATCGACGATCTGGCCTGGATGCGCAAGTGCGCGGCGATCCGGGACGCGCTGCGACGGGCCCGGCCGGTCCTCGGTGACCAGCTGGAGCTGCTGGCCACGGTGGGCGGTGCCGATCTGGCGGCGACGACCGGGTTCCTGCTGCAGTGCGCGGTGCGCAGGCTGCCGGTGATCCTGGACGGTGTGGTCTCGGCGGCCTGTGCGCTGGTGGGTCAGCGCGCGGCCTTCCGGGCGCCGGACTGGTGGCTGGCGGGTCAGGCGAGCGGCGAGCCGGCGCAGGCCAAGGCCCTGGACCGGATGGCACTCAACCCCTTGCTGGACCACGGCGTCATCGTCGGTGAAGGAAGTGGGGCATTGCTCGCACTTCCGCTTGTTCGGGCCGCGGCCGCGCTGGCGGCGGAGCTGCCCGAGCGCCCATCTGTCGCCGACGAGAAGGACGGCGCCGGCGAAGAGACCGAGGGAAGCGACGCGGACGGCGACGCGACCGACGGCTGACGGACCCGGCGCAGCTGCGGCCGCCGCACACCGGCCGCAGCGCAGCCTCCTCCTGCAGCGCGATGCACCATATGATCGCTTTTCATGGGAGAGGTCCGATTGGCTACCGACGAAACCCGGCGGGACAGCACCCGGGCACCGAGCACGGTCCGGTCACGCCGCAGTGCCGCGTTCGCCATCTGGTATCTGCGCGTCGTGTCGTTCATCAATTTCCTGAGCGCCGTCTCGGTCAGCCTCGGCAATGATCTGCGCCGTCACAACACCGAGAACTACTTCACCCCGTACCTGCTCACCGCAGGCTTCTCCTCCGGGGTGGTCGCGCTCTTCCTCGCGATCACCATGCGCCGCCGCAAGCGGGCCGCCTGGATCGTGAACATGGTGGTGAGCAGTCTTCTGCTGCTCCTCTTCGCCCTGGTGATCCCGTTCCCGGAGGTCCGGCAGTATCCGCAGAACTGGATCTCGCTGGCGCTGACCGCCGCGTTCGTCCTGGCGCTCGCCCTCGGCCGGCGCGAGTTCTACGCGAAGGGCGACCGGTCCAACCCGAAGCTGGCCGCCGCCGTCGCGGCCGGCGGCCTGCTGGTCACCTCGCTGATCGCCGCGGGCCTGGTCGCCCTCACCAACACCGCGCACGACGGCTACCGCTCGTCCTTCCTGGACCGCTGGCGCTACGGCGCCCTGCGGCTGGTCTCGGTCGCCGCCAACGATGCCGATTTCCCCGGGATCACCACGCCCGGCTGGGTCAACGTCACGATCAACATCCTCTCCACCCTGCTGCTGATCGCCGTCGTCTACGCGGCGTTCCGGTCCCGCCGGGCCGTCGACCCGATCACCCCCGAGGACGAGGCCGGGCTGCGCGCGCTGCTCGACAAGCACGGTGACCGGGACTCGCTCGGCTACTTCGCGCTGCGCCGGGAGAAGAGCGTCGTCTGGTCACCGACCGGGAAGGCCGCCGTCGCCTACCGAGTGGTCGGCGGGGTCTCGCTCGCCTCCGGTGATCCCATCGGCGACCCGGAGGCCTGGCCGGGGGCGATCGAGCCATGGCTGGCCGAGGCCCGCGAACACGGCTGGATCCCGGCGGTGATGGGGGTGAGCGAAGAGGGCGGCACCATTTACGCGCGGCACGGCCTGGACGCCCTGGAGCTGGGCGACGAAGCGATCGTGGAGACCGCCGAGTTCACCCTCGAAGGACGGGCGATGCGGACCGTCCGCCAGGCGTACAACCGGGTCAGGCGCGCCGGGTACGAGGTGACCGTGCGCCGGCACGCCGACATCCCCGAAGACGAGATGGCCGAACTGGTGCGGCGCGCCGACGACTGGCGCGACGGGGCGACCGAGCGCGGCTTCTCCATGGCACTGGGCCGGCTCGGCGATCCGGCCGACGGACAGTGCGTGATGCTCGAATGCCGCAATGCACCCGCCGAAGAGGGCGGCGCGCCGGGCGAATTGCGCGCCGTACTGAGCTTTGTGCCGTGGGGGCCGAACGGCCTCTCGCTGGACCTGATGCGCCGCGACCGGGACTCCGAGAACGGCCTGATGGAGTTCATGGTCATCGAACTCCTGCAGCGCGCCGCGGAGATCGGGATCACCCAGGTCTCGCTGAACTTCGCGATGTTCCGGTCCGTCTTCGAGCGGGGTTCACGGCTCGGCGCCGGACCGGTGCTGAGGCTGTGGCGCTCCATGCTCAGCTTCTTCTCGCGCTGGTGGCAGATCGAGTCGCTCTACCGCGCCAACGCCAAGTACCGACCGATCTGGGAGCCACGCTTCCTGCTCTTCGAGAAGAGCTCCGACCTGCCGCGCATCGGCATCGCCGCGGGCCGTGCGGAAGGGTTCCTGGAGGCGCCCGGTCTGCCCAAGTGGCTGCACCGCTCGCACCTCGGGACCGGTGGATGAGACCCGTACGAGCGCTGCGCGGGGCAGCCCGCCGCGAATGGGGTCCGCTCCTTGCCACCGTACGCGCGGGGCTCACCGCCTCCCGGCTGCGGGCGATCTGGATGACGCTCGCCGCGGTCTGCCTGACGGCACTGCTCCACACGGTGCAGAACCAGTCGTGGGGCTTCGGTGCGGTGCATGCGCTCGGGACCGTACGGGTCGAGGACCCGTTATGGCAGGCCCTGCTGCGTACGCCGTTGTCGCTGTTCGTCCCGGCGCTGGACCTGCCGGTGCGGGGGGCGCTGGGGCAGATCCTGGTGGTGTTCGGAACCGCCGAGATCTGCCTGGGCCGCAGGCGCACACTCGCGATCGCGTACACCGCGACGCTGGCCGGGACGCTGTACGCGCGGATCGGCGTCGCGCTCGGCCCGGACGGGCTGTTCGGGCTGCCCGCCTCCGACGCCCGGATCGTGGACACCGGCCCGTCGGCGGCGGTGGTCGGTCTCGCCGTCTACGTGTGCTGCCTCTACCGGGCCTGGTTCACCGACGCACTGGTGATCGCGGCGATGGTGGTCGAGGTGGCCCTCAAGAACAATCTGGCCGGCAAGGAGCATCTGGCAGCGATCGCCGTGGTGCTCGTGCTGTGCGCGGTCACGGCGATCCGGCACCGGCGCCGGCATCCGCGCCGCCTGGATCAGGGTTTGCGTCCGGAGACCGGAGCCCGGTCCGGTGCCCCGCCGATCAGGTCCTCGAATCTGCGGCGCGGGCCCACCCAGCGCACATCGTGATGGTAGGCGCGCAGCACCGCCCGGGCACGGGCGCGGTGGCGGTTGCGGTAGAAGCGCCTCGCCCACATCGAGGTCGGCCGGGCCAGCCGGATCGCCCCGATCAGCGCGACGAACGGGACGAGGGTGCCGACGACCGCGAGCCGCGCCTTGCCCTTGAACAAGGAGATGAGCACGAAGCCGAAGTTGATGAGCAGGGTCAGGACGACCCCGGACCTGCTCTGCTGCTCGTCACTGCTCAGTTCGTTCACGCCGAGCGGTGAGAATCCGGCCAGGACCAGCAGCACCAGTGCCGCGGTGAGGACCACCGCCTCCACGCTCTGGCGGCCCTCCTCGGTCCAGTACACGTCGTCGAGGTGGAGGATCAGGGCGAACTCGTCCAGCACCAGCCCCGCGCCCATGCCGAAGATCACCGCGCAGATCCCGGCGGTCACCCCATGGCGTCCGCTGGCGACCGCCCCGAAGCCGCCGACGACGCTCAGCACCACACCGGGCACCACGTGGTGAACATGGACTCCGCCGGGCGTGATGTTGCGGAACGGCCCCTTCCCCGCCCTGATCATCCGGGTGATGAACCGGGTGACGGCAAAGGTGAGCACGAAGGCGGCCAGGGCGAGGAGCAGCGGCAGCTTTCCCGGCTCGACGATGTTCTGATCGAACCAGTGACCCATGCCACCCACCCCCGATAAGCCGCTTTTGCTGCGTTCTGTCGTGTTATGACCAATCTATCGGTCCGTCACAGCGATTAGCCTGCGCGCCGTGACCTCCCTGAACAGCCACGGCCTGCGCTTCGCCTTCGGCACCCTGACCGTGCTTCCCGTCCGCGTCACCCGCTGGGACCGCGGCACCGCCCGCACCGGGATGATGTGGGCGCCGCTCGCCGGTCTCGTCGTGGGGCTCCTCGCGGCGGTGCCCGGCGGCCTGTTGCTGCTGCTCGGTTCCGGTCCGCTGCTCGCCGCGGTCGCCTCCGCCGCCGTGCCCGCGGTGCTGACCCGGGGACTGCACCTGGACGGCCTCGCGGACACCGCCGACGGCCTGGGCAGCGGCAAACCCGCCGACGACGCCCTGCGGATCATGAAGCGGTCGGACATCGGGCCGTTCGGCGTGATCACCCTGCTGTTCGTGCTGCTGGCCCAGGTCGCGGTCCTCGACCAGTTGTACGGGCAGAGCTGGGCGCGCGGCGCGGTGGCGGCGGCCGTCGCCGCGGTCACCGCCCGGCTGGCGCTCACCCTGGCCTCCCGGCAGGGCGTACCGGCGGCCCGCCCGGAAGGGCTGGGCGCGGCGGTGGCGGGGACGGTCACGGTCCGGGCCGCGGTGGCGGTCGGGGCCGCCGTGGTCGCGGCCTGCGCGGGTGCCGGGGCGCTCCTCGGCGGGTACGGGGCGCTGCACCACGCCCTCGCCGCCCTCGCCGCGCTCGGGGCCGCCCAGCTCCTGCTGCGGCACTGCGTGCGGCGCTTCGGCGGGGTGACCGGCGATGTCTTCGGCGCGCTGGCGGAGACGGCGGCGACAGCGGTCCTGGTGGTGCTGGCGCTCGGTTAGGGCCTTTCGTTTGGATCAGGCCGGGCTCGCGGGGCCTGATCCAAACGAAAGGCCCCAGGTCCTGCCCGACCGGCCGTACGGTTCTAGGTACGCGGCGCGGGGCACGCCTGACGCCACACACCCAGTTCGTACTTCTTCCGCAGCGAGCTGAGCCCCAGCCGCTCCGACGCGGCACAGAACCGGTCGACCGGCAGCTCGTACTCCACATGGAAGACGGCCTTGCCCGCCTTCACGAACGGTGTGAGGGCCTCGCACTCGTCGTACTGCGCGCACTGCTCATTGACCGCGAAGTCGAAGTCCGGCACCAGTTCCGGGATCTGGCCGAGGTCGTTCTTCAGGCCGACGGCGAGTCCGTGGCGGTGGGCGATACGGGCGATGAGCCGGTTGTAGCGCAACTGGTCGTCGGCGGTCAGCGGGAAGCCCGTGCGGTTGCGGTAGCCGTCCATGTTGTCGGGTTCCACCGCATCGAACCCCTTCTTCGCGCACATCTCGATCCGCGCCTCCATCAGCGGCTCCAGGACGTCCGTACGGCGGATGTCGAGCCACTGCTCGCCCTCCCAGCCGTTGCCCTTGCCCCGTACCGAGGCGGGGAACTTCCCGGCGTCCGGGCGGAATTCCTCCCAGGCGCCGGTGGAGAGGTAGCAGATCACCTTGCGGCCCCGGCGGTGCAGATCGGCGACGGCCGACGCCTTGTGGTCGAAGCCGTCGATGTCGTAGACCGGGACGTCCACCGTGGGGTCCAGCCGTCCGGAGAGCTGCCACTGCCAGCCGATGCCCGGCTCCGGCCGCCAGCGGCCCTCCGGGGCCTTCTCCGGCGCCGAGGTGCAGCCGGTCAGCAGGGCCAGCAGCATCAGTACGGTGGCCGGCAGCGCCGGTCCCGGTCGCGTCACGTGTGCAGCCTCACGGGCGCGCATGGTTCTCCCCCTGTAGATCCGGTATCGGCAACGACCCTACTTCCACGGTCCGTTCCAGCCGCACGGGCCCGGATCCCGCTGCCCGGAACCACCGCCGGGACGCCACGACAGGCCATCGACGGCCCGCCGCCGTGATCCCGCGGCAACGGCGCGCGTAGGCTCATTCCCGGCACATTGCGGCGGCGTCTACGATGCGCCGGGCACGGTCGGCCCACCCCTCGACCGACAACGAACTCAACGGAAGCGAGATTTCACCACCGTGACTGCTCTCACTCTCAGCACTGCCGGTGCGGTGACGCTGCGCGCCGACGCACTCGTCGTCGGCGTCGCCAAGGGCGCTGGATCCAAGTCCGGGGACCTGGTCCTCGCACCGGGCGCCGAGGCCGTGGACAAGGCGTTCGACGGAAAGCTCGCCACCGTCCTGCGGGCCCTGGGCGCCGCGGGTGCCGAGGGCGAGGTGACCAAGCTCCCCGCGCCCGACGGCCTCAAGGTCCCGGTCGTCATCGCGGTCGGCCTCGGCTCCGTCCCGAAGAAGGACGAGGCGTACGACGCCGAGGCGCTGCGCCGGGCCGCGGGCGCGGCCGCCCGCGCCCTCGCCGGTTCGAAGAAGGCCGGCTTCGCGCTGCCCATCGCCTCCGCCGAGGACGCCGGGGCGGTCTCCGAGGGCGCGCTCCTCGGCGCGTACGCCTTCACCGCGTACCAGGGCGGCGAGAACAAGCTGGCGCCCAAGAACAAGAAGAACGGCAACGGCCCGAAGGCGCCGCTCGGCGAGGTCGCCCTGCTCGGCGCCAAGCCGCGCGACAAGGCGTTCAAGGCGGCCGCCGACCGTGCCCTCGCGGTCGTCGAGGAGATCAACCGCGCCCGCGACCTGATCAACACCCCGCCGAACGACCTGTACCCCGAGTCCTTCGCCGCCGTGGCCACCGCCGCGGGCAAGGAGCACGGCATCAAGGTGCAGGTCCTCGACGAGAAGGCACTCGTCAAGGGCGGCTTCGGCGGCCTGCTGGGCGTCGGGCAGGGCTCGGCCCACGGCCCGCGCCTGGTCAAGCTCGCCTACACGCACCCGAAGGCGGAGAAGACCCTGGCCCTGGTCGGCAAGGGCATCACCTACGACTCGGGCGGCATCTCGCTGAAGCCGGCCGGCCACAACGAGACGATGAAGTGCGACATGAGCGGCGCCGCCGCCGTGTTCGCGAGCGTCGTCGCGGCCGCCCGTCTGGGTCTTAAGGTCAATGTCACCGGCTGGCTGGCGCTCGCCGAGAACATGCCGTCGGGCAACGCCACCCGCCCCGGTGACGTGCTGCGCATGTACAGCGGCAAGACCGTCGAGGTCCTGAACACGGACGCCGAGGGCCGGCTCGTCCTCGCCGACGCGCTGACCCGCGCCTCGGAGGAGAACCCGGACGCGATCGTCGACGTGGCGACCCTGACCGGCGCCATGGTGCTGGCGCTGGGCAACCGCACCTTCGGCATCATGGCGAACGACGACGCCTTCCGCACCTCCGTCCACGAGATCGCCGAGGAGGTCGGCGAGGCCTCCTGGCCGATGCCGCTCCCCGCCGACCTGCGCAAGGGCATGGACTCCCCGACCGCCGACATCGCCAACATGGGCGAGCGGATGGGCGGCGGCCTGGTGGCCGGTCTGTTCCTGCAGGAGTTCGTGGGCGAGGGCATCGCCTGGGCGCACCTGGACATCGCGGGCCCGGCCTTCCACGAGGGCGCGCCGTACGGCTACACGCCGAAGGGCGGCACCGGTTCCGCGGTCCGCACGCTGGTGAGGCTGGCGGAGCGCACCGCGGCCGGGGACCTCGGCTGAGGCCACGGCTGACCTACGGCCCCGGGCATACGTCCGGGGCCGTAGGCGTTCCTCCCGTGGCATCGCGGCACGGATCCGACCGGTTTCGCTCTCAACGAAATCCGTTGGCCTCTACGCAGCGGTAACCACCTGAGACGGATGATCGTCCGTCTCAGACCCGGGCCCCGCGTCCCGCCCGCCGTCAACAAGTGCGAAGATGGGTTCTCGGCAGGACAGGGCCCCCACCACAGGGCCGAATAACAAAAGCGGCCGAACACCAGCCGACCGGCCGGTCATCCCCCAGCGACGGGGCCCGGCGTACGGCGCACATGCATGGAGGACGTGACGTGGCGAACGACGCCAGCACCGTTTTCGACCTAGTGATCCTCGGCGGTGGTAGCGGCGGTTACGCCGCGGCCCTGCGCGGAGCGCAGCTGGGCCTGGACGTCGCTCTGATCGAGAAGGGCAAGGTCGGCGGCACCTGCCTGCACAACGGCTGCATCCCCACGAAGGCCCTGCTGCACGCCGGCGAGATCGCCGACCAGGCGCGCGAGGCCGACCAGTTCGGTGTCAAGGCCACCTTCGAGGGCATCGACATCAAGGCCGTCCACAAGTACAAGGACGACGTGATCTCGGGCCTGTACAAGGGTCTGCAGGGTCTCATCGCCTCGCGCAAGGTCACCTACATCGAGGGTGAGGGCCGGCTCTCCTCCCCCACCTCGGTGGATGTGAACGGCCAGCGCGTCCAGGGCCGCCACGTGCTGCTCGCGACCGGCTCCGTGCCGAAGTCGCTGCCGGGCCTGGAGATCGACGGCAACCGCATCATCTCCTCGGACCACGCGCTGAAGCTCGACCGCGTCCCGAAGTCCGCGATCGTGCTGGGCGGCGGCGTCATCGGCGTCGAGTTCGCCTCGGCGTGGACCTCCTTCGGCACCGACGTCACGGTCATCGAGGGCCTGAAGCACCTCGTCCCGGTCGAGGACGAGAACAGCTCGAAGCTTCTTGAGCGCGCCTTCCGCAAGCGCGGCATCAAGTTCAACCTCGGTACGTTCTTCCAGAGCGCCGAGTACACGCAGGACGGCGTCCGCGTGACCCTCGCCGACGGCAAGACCTTCGAGGCGGAGGTGCTGCTGGTCGCCATCGGCCGCGGCCCGGTCTCGCAGGGCCTGGGCTACGAGGAGGCCGGCGTCGCGATGGACCGCGGCTACGTCCTGGTCGACGAGTACATGCAGACCAACGTGCCCACCATCTCGGCCGTGGGTGACCTGGCCCCGACGCTCCAGCTCGCGCACGTCGGCTTCGCCGAGGGCATCCTGGTAGCGGAGCGGCTGGCCGGTCTGAAGACCGTTCCGATCGATTACGACGGTGTCCCGCGGGTGACGTACTGCCACCCCGAGGTCGCCTCCGTGGGCATCACCGAGGCCAAGGCCAAGGAGCTCTACGGCGCGGACAAGGTCGTCGCCCTGAAGTACAACCTCGCGGGCAACGGCAAGAGCAAGATCCTCAAGACCGCGGGCGAGATCAAGCTCGTCCAGGTCAAGGACGGTGCCGTGGTCGGCGTCCACATGGTCGGTGACCGTATGGGCGAGCAGGTCGGCGAAGCCCAGCTGATCTACAACTGGGAGGCGCTGCCCGCCGAGGTCGCGCAGCTGATCCACGCCCACCCGACGCAGAACGAGGCGATGGGCGAGGCTCACCTGGCCCTGGCCGGCAAGCCTCTGCACTCCCACGACTGACCAGTCGACCGGGCGCGACGACCGACCACTTCCGCACTTTCGTAAGGAGCAACTGAAACCATGTCGGTTTCCGTAACCCTTCCGGCGCTCGGCGAGAGCGTCACCGAGGGCACTGTCACCCGCTGGCTAAAGGCCGAGGGCGAGCGCGTCGAGGCCGACGAGCCGCTGCTCGAGGTGTCGACCGACAAGGTCGACACCGAGATCCCGGCCCCCGCGGCCGGCATCCTCGCCGCCATCAAGGTCGCCGAGGACGAGACCGTCGAGGTCGGCGCCGAGCTGGCCGTCATCGACGACGGCACGGGTGCGCCCGTCGCCGCCGCGGCTCCGGCCGCCGAGCCCGCAGCCGCCCCTGCCCCGGCGCCGGTCGCCGAGGCCCCGGCCGCCGCACCGGTCGCCGCCCCGGCCCCCGTGGCCGAGGCTCCGGCCGCCGCACCGGCCGGTGGCGCCGCCGGTACCGACGTCACCCTCCCGGCGCTCGGCGAGAGCGTCACCGAGGGCACCGTCACCCGCTGGCTGAAGGAGGTCGGCGAGGAGGTCACGGAGGACGAGCCCCTCCTGGAGGTCTCCACGGACAAGGTCGACACCGAGATCCCGGCCCCGGTTTCCGGTGTGCTGCTGGAGATCGTCGTCGCCGAGGACGAGACCGCCGAGGTCGGCGCCAAGCTCGCCGTCATCGGTGCCCCGGGTGCCGCTCCGGCGGCTGCCCCGGCTCCGGCCGCGCCGGCACCCGCCGCCGCCGCTCCGGCTCCGGTCACCCCGGCCGCCCCGGCACCCGTAGCCGCTCCGGCCGCCCCGGCACCGGCACCGGCCCCGGTGGCACCCGCCGCCCCGGTCGCCGTTCCCGCCCCGGCCGCTCCGGCGCCCGTCGCCGCCCCGGCTCCGGTCACCCCGGCCGCCCCGGCCGCGGCCTCCATTGACGACGGCGCGTACGTCACGCCGCTCGTCCGCAAGCTCGCCTCCGAGAGCGGAGTCGACCTGGGCGCGGTCAAGGGCACCGGCGTCGGCGGCCGTATCCGCAAGCAGGACGTCGTCGCCGCCGCGGAGGCCGCCAAGGCCGCCGCTGCCGCTCCGGCCCCCGTCGCCGCTGCGACTGCCGGCGGCCCTGCGGCCTCGAAGGCGCCGAAGCTGGAGGTGTCCCCGCTGCGCGGTCAGACGGTCAAGATGACCCGCATGCGCAAGGTCATCGGCGACAACATGATGAAGGCGCTGCACTCGCAGGCCCAGCTGACCTCGGTCGTCGAGGTCGACATCACCAAGCTGATGAAGCTGCGCAACCAGGCGAAGGCCGCGTTCGCCGCCCGCGAGGGCGTCAAGCTGTCCCCGATGCCGTTCTTCGTGAAGGCGGCGGCCCAGGCGCTGAAGGCCCACCCGGTCATCAACGCCCGGATCAACGAGGACGAGGGCACCATCACGTACTTCGACTCGGAGAACATCGGCATCGCCGTGGACGCCGAGAAGGGTCTGATGACCCCGGTCATCAAGGGTGCGGGCGACCTGAACATCGCCGGCATCTCGAAGAAGACCGCCGAGCTGGCCGGCAAGGCCCGCGGTGGCGGCCTGACGCCGGACGACATGTCCGGTGCCACCTTCACCATCAGCAACACCGGCTCGCGCGGTGCGCTGTTCGACACCGTCATCGTGCCGCCGAACCAGGCAGCCATCCTGGGCATCGGTGCCACGGTCCGCCGCCCGGTGGTCATCGACCACCCGGACCTCGGCGAGACGATCGTGGTGCGCGACATGACGTACCTCTCGCTCTCCTACGACCACCGTCTGGTGGACGGCGCGGACGCCGCCCGCTACCTGACCGCGGTCAAGGCGATCCTGGAGGCCGGCGAGTTCGAGGTCGAGCTCGGTCTCTGAGCACCACGGTTGTAACCAGCCTCACCGGCGGCGCCCCCGTCCGGATCCCTTCCGGACGGGGGCGCCGCCGTATTGTCCCCTTGGACAGGGCTGTCCCGTAATCTCTGGTGGGTCAGCGCGCGGCCTCGGACGCGGTGTACCGCAAGGCGGAGGGACGTCCGCATACTGGATGCATTCGGACGTTCCGGCAACGCGGCGAGAATGGGGCCTCCCCTGCTCCAGCGCAGCCGAGAGCGTGGGGAGGCAGTTGTCGTCGTGCGCCCGTCAGGGATGACGGGACAGCCCTTGGACACCACCGGTCGCCCCGGCAGCCGTGATGGCGCAGACAGCACCGGTTTGCCCCGAAGGAGCCCCTCATGACCCCGCCCGTCGTCCACTCGCTGCGCGAACAGATCCGCGAGCACATCGTGGACGGGATCGTCAGCGGGCGCTGGAAGCCGGGCGAACGCATCGTGGAACGCCGGATCGCCACCGAGCTGGAGGTCAGTCAGACGCCCGTGCGCGAGGCGCTGCGGGAGCTGGAGACGCTGCGGCTGATCGAGTCGGCGCCCAACAAGGGCGTACGGGTCCGCAACCTCACCGCGGCCGATCTGGAGGAGAGCTATCCGGTGCGGGCCGGTCTGGAGCAGATCGCCGCGGAACTGGCGGCCGGGGCGCTCGGCGAGGACTGCTCGCGCCTCGCGCCGCACGTGGCGGCGCTCTACGAGGCGGACCGGCTGGCCGACGGCGAGGCGCAGGTGCGGCACACGGTCGCGTTCCACCGCGAGATGGTGCGGGCCGCCGGGAACGCCGTACTGCTGCACACCTGGGAGGGGCTGGGCATCGAGGTGTTCACCGCCCTGTCCATCCGGTGGCTGGGCACGGTGCAGAAGTCGTACGCGGAGGAGCACGAGGCGCTCATCGAGGCGTTCCTGCGGAAGGACCCGGACATCGGAGCGCTGGTCAAGGCACATGTGCTCGGCTGCGCGCCGCGCGCCTGAGAGCCTGTCGGGTGACCTCTGAGGAAGGCACGCGCCACCGGCCGCGGAGCGTACGTTCCTGGCGTCCGAGGGGTGTGGGCATCTGTCTCCGGGGGTGCTCGTCCGTGCAGGTGGACGCCCCTTTTGCACCCTAAATCCCGTCACTCCGTGCCCGGTTTCGCGGCACCGAATGCCACTTTCTCCATATCGAGAAGTTTTGCCATTCATCCTTTGATCGATCATCGATCGGCACCTTAGAGTTCACTACGCGGGCCCACCGGCCCCATCGCCCTGTCCTGCCAGCCAGGGCCTTTCTCCACCCCCCTCCACTCCGGAAGGCGGCGATCATGACCGACCCCGTAGGAAAGCTTCCGAGCGAGCTCGACCAGCTCCCGGACCGTGACCCCGAGGAGACCGCCGAATGGGCGGCCTCCCTGGATGCCGTCACCAAGGCCGCGGGCCCGCACCGCGCCGCGTACCTGATGCGCCGCTCGCTCCAGCACGCCGAGGGCGCCGGTCTCGCGCTGCCCAAGCTGCTGGAGACCGATTACGTCAACTCCATCCCGACCGCCGCCGAGCCCGTGTTCGACGGCGACCTGGAAATGGAGTCCCGGATCACCGCCTGGAACCGCTGGAACGCGGCCGCGATGGTCACCCGCGGCTCCCGGCTCGGCGTCGGCGGCCACATCGCCACCTTCGCCTCGGCGGCCTGGCTGTACGAGACCGGCTTCAACCACTTCTTCCGCGGCAAGGAGGGGGACGGCTCCGGCGACCAGCTCTACATCCAGGGCCACGCCTCCCCCGGCATCTACGCCCGCGCCTTCCTCGACGGGCGGCTCAGTGAGCAGCAGCTCGACAACTTCCGCCAGGAGGCGGGCGGCGACGGTCTGCCGTCCTACCCGCACCCGCGGCGGCTGCCCTGGCTGTGGGAGTTCCCCACCGTGTCGATGGGTCTCGGCCCGCTCTCGGCGATCTACCAGGCGCGCTTCAACCGCTACCTGACCAACCGCAACATCAAGGACACGTCGAACTCGCACGTCTGGGCCTTCCTCGGCGACGGCGAGATGGACGAGCCCGAGGCGACCGCGGCCCTCGCCCTCGCGGCGCGTGAGCGGCTCGACAACCTGACCTTCGTCATCAACTGCAACCTGCAGCGCCTCGACGGCCCGGTCCGCGCCAACTTCCGCGTGGTCCAGGAGCTGGAGGGTGCGTTCCGCGGCGCCGGCTGGAACGTCGTCAAGACGCTCTGGGGCACCGCCTGGGACGAGCTGTTCCAGCTGGACACCACCGGTGCGCTGGTCCGCCGGCTCCGGGAGGTCCCGGACGCGCAGTTCCAGACGTACGCCACCCGCGACGTCGCGTACATCCGCGAGCACTTCTTCGGCGCCGAGCCCGCGCTCGCCGAGCTGGCGAAGCTGCTCACCGACGCGAAGATCGCCGAATGCTTCCACACCTCGCGCGGCGGCCACGAGGCCCGCAAGGTGTACGCGGCGTACAAGGCCGCTCTCGAACACAAGGGCGCGCCGACCGTGATCCTCGCCCAGACGGTGAAGGGCTACACGCTCGGTCCCGGCTTCGAGTCGCGCAACGCCAACCACCAGATGAAGAAGCTCTCCGGCAAGGAGTTCCGCGCCATGCGGGACCTGCTGGAGCTGCCGATCCCGGACTCGAAGCTCGACGACGGCCTGGTGCCCTACGGCCACCCGGGCGCCGACTCCCCCGAGGTCCGCTACCTCCAGGAGCGCCGCGCCGCCCTCGGCGGTCCCGCCCCGGCCCGCCGGGTCCACGCGGTGGCGCTGCCCGAGCCCGACGAGCGTGCGTTCGCCGCGCTGAAGAAGGGCTCCGGCAAGCAGGAGCTGGCCACCACGATGGCGTTCGTGCGCCTGGCCAAGGACCTGATGCGGGACAAGGAGACCGGCAGGCGCTGGGTTCCGATCGTTCCCGACGAGGCGCGCACCTTCGGCATGGAGGCACTGTTCCCGTCGGCCGGCATCTACTCGCCGCTGGGGCAGACGTACGACCCGGTCGACCGCGACCAGCTGATGTACTACAAGGAAGCCACGGACGGCCAGGTCCTCAACGAGGGCATCACCGAGGCCGGCGCGCTGGCCGACTTCATCGCCGCGTCCACGTCGTACGCGACGCACGGCGAGCCGATGATCCCCTTCTACATCTTCTACTCGATGTTCGGCTGGCAGCGTACGGGCGACCAGTTCTGGCAGCTCGGCGACCAGCTCGGCCGCGGCTTCGTGGTCGGCGCCACGGCGGGCCGTACGACGCTGACGGGCGAGGGCCTCCAGCACGCGGACGGCCACTCCCATCTGCTCGCCTCCACGAACCCGGCCGCGCTCAACTACGACCCGGCGTTCGCGTACGAGATCGCGGTGATCGTCAAGGACGGTCTGCGCCGGATGTACGGCCCCGAGGCCGAGGACGTCTTCTACTACCTGACGGTCTACAACGAGCCGAAGCCGCAGCCCGCGATGCCGGAAGGCGTCGAGGAGGGCATCGTCAAGGGCCTCTACCGTTTCAAGGAGGGCACGCCCGCGACGGCGGACGCCCCGCGCGTCCAGCTGCTGGCCTCCGGCACGGCGATCCACTGGATCCTGGAGGCGCAGGAGCTGCTGGCCGCGGACTGGGGCATCACGGCCGACGTCTGGTCCGCCACCTCGTGGGGCGAGCTGCGCCGTGAGGCGCTGGAGTGCGACGAGGCGCTGCTCCGCGGTGAGCAGCGGGTGCCGTACGTGACCCAGGCGCTGGAGGGCGCACCGGGTCCGGTCCTCGCGGTCAGCGACTGGATGCGGCAGGTCCCGGACCAGATCAGCCAGTGGGTGGAGCAGGACTGGTCCTCGCTCGGTACGGACGGCTTCGGGCTCTCCGACACCCGCGACGCGGCCCGCCGCCACTTCGGCGTCGACGCCCAGTCGATCACGGTCGCGGCCCTGGCCCAGCTGGCCCGCCGCGGCGAGGTGACCTCGTCCGCGGTCAAGGACGCCCGGGAGCGGTACGGGCTGTGACGTGAGGAGGCGGCCGGGTGCGCCCGGCCGCCGATCCGCCGGGCGGACCCGAGAACCGGGCCCGCCCGGCGACCGCGGCATCCTCCGGGCCGCCCCGCGGGGGAGGACGGCACGTGACTCGCGGCCACAATGGCCGTATGCGCGCTGCCCGTCTCATCAAAATGGTGCTGCTCCTGCAGTCCCGCCCCGCCATGACCGCCGCCGAGCTCGCCCAGGAGCTGGGGGTGTCCGAGCGGACCGTCACCCGGGACGCCCAGGCGCTCTCCGAAGCGGGTGTCCCGGTGTACGCGGACCGGGGCCGGGCCGGGGGCTACCGGCTGGTCGGCGGGTATCGCACGCGCCTCACCGGGCTCGCCCGCAACGAGGCCGAGGCGCTCTTCCTCTCCGGACTGCCGTCCGCCCTGCGCGAGATGGGCCTGGAGGACGCCGCGTCCGCGGCCCGGCTCAAGGTGTCGGCGGCGCTGCTCCCCTCCCTGCGGGACGCCTCGGCCAGTGCCGGCCGGCGCTTCCACCTGGACGCTCCCGGCTGGTACCAGGAGCCCGTCACCCCCGAGCTGCTGCCCGCCGTCGCGGAGGCGGTCTGGGACGACCGGATCGTCCACGCCCGCTACCGTCGCAGCGGCCGGGACGGCGAGGTGGAGCGGGAGCTGGCCCCGTACGGGCTCGTCCTGAAGGCCGGGGTCTGGTATCTCTGCGCCCGGGTGGCGGAGAACTTCCGGGTGTACCGGATCGACCGGTTCTCGGCCGTCGCGGTGTCGGACGAGCGGTTCGCGCGCGACGAGGCGTTCGACCTGCCGGGGTTCTGGGACGAGCGGGCCGCGCAGTTCGCCCGCTCGCTCCTGCGTACCGAGGTGACGGTACGGGTGTCGGCGGAGGGTGTACGCCGACTGCCGTACGCGATGGACCGTTCGGCGGTCCACGACGCGCTGGAAGCGGCGGGACCGGCCGATACGCAGGGGCGGCTCACGGTCACTCTGCCGGTCGAGTCCCTCGATATCGCGTACGGCCAACTACTGATGCTGGGGCCGGAGTTGGAAGTCCTCGAACCGGCCGCGCTGCGGGCCCGTTTCGCCGCCGCCGCCGAACGTCTGCGCGACCTCTATCGCTGAGGGTTTCTTTTCCCCGCGTCCGCGTGCGTCGCCCGATGCCGGGGCCGATGCTTGACCCGTGATGGACGAGACGGAGTTCTGGGAGATCGTCGACAGCACCCGCGAGGCCGCCGAGGGCGACCCCGAGGACCAGGCCGACCTGCTGGTCGAACGGCTGGTACGGCTCGATCCCGAAGCCGTGCTGGATTTCGCCAGGCACTTCGAGGCCCGTTACAACCGCGCGTACCGCTGGGAGCTGTGGGGCGCCGCCGCCGTGCTGCTCGACGGCGCGGGCGACGACGCCTTCGACTTCTTCCGCTGCTGGCTGATCGGGCAGGGCCGGGAGGTCTTCGAGGGCGCACTGCACGATCCGGACAGCCTCGCCGACCTCCTCGACGACTTCGACGCGGAGGCCGACGGGGAGGCCGAGGATCTCGGCTACGCCGCCGACGAGGCGTACGAGCAGCTCACCGGCGTGGTCGCCCCGGACCTCGGCCTGCCGCCCCAGCCCACGGAGCCGGTGGGCACCCCTTTCCGGCTTGACGACGACGGGGTCCTGGCGGCGCGCTACCCCGCGCTCTGGGAGCGGTTCGGGGCCGGCTGAGCCCGCCCGGGCCCCCGCCGCCCCGCCGCCCCGCCGTCGCAAGGGCTGAGGGCCTGTCGGGTGACCTTCGGTCGGGTAGCGGGCGCGGTCTGGTGCGTGCGATTCCAAGGCGCCGGGATGTCCTTGGATGGGGTCTCCCCTGCTCGAACAAAGCCGAGAGCTTGGGGAAGGAGCTACTTGGACATCTCGGCAACGCGGGAAGCGTGCGTGCCAGGGCGTGGCCGCCCGATCAGAGGTCACCCGACAGGCTCTGAGCGGGACCCAGGCGGTCACGGGGCGAGCGAGCGGCCCATCATGACGTCGTCGACGTAACGCCCGCCGAGGAAGAACTCACCGGGCAGCACACCCTCGACGACGAACCCCTCCGACTCGTAGAGGGCCCGCGCGGGTGCGTTGTGCCCGAGCACCCGGAGCGTCATCCGGTTCGCCCCGTCGCTCCGCGCGGCCACGAACGCGGCCCGCAGCAGGTGTCTGGCGACGCCGCGGCCGCGCGCCCAGTCGGCCACGGCGAGGCCCTGTATCTGCCGGACATGGACGTTGCAGGCCAGCGGGGTCGGCGGGACCAGCCTGAGGTACCCGGCGAGGCACACCTCTCCGGGCGCCCTCTCCCCCTCGGCCACGAGGAGGTCCTCGGGCTTGTGACGGTCGTCGAAGAACGGGGCGTACGGCGGCTGCGGCTTCGGTGTGACCGCGTGCAGCGTCGACCAGGTGGAACGGTCGAGTTCACCGAGAGCGGCTTCGTCGGCGAGAACCGCGGGACGTATGGGGCGGACCGGACTGGTGTGGATCTCGGGCATGCGCGCCACTGTGCCACGGCTCCCCCTCGCCGGTCAGCCCCGTTTCTTCGCCGCCCGGAGCGGATCGCGACGCGCGAGGGGCCGTCCGGCACGGCGGGCGGGGCGCGCCCGGGGCCCCTGCGGCAGGATGGCCCCATGTCACACACCCGTATCGCTGTCACCGGAGCATCCGGACTCATCGGCGCGGCGCTGGTGCGCTCGCTGCGGGCCGACGGGCACGAGGTCGTACGCCTGGTGCGGCACCCGGCGCGGGCCGGCGACGAGGTGGAGTGGGACCCCGGGCGCCGGTACGTCGATGTCGCGGGCCTGGTGGGCTGCGATGCCGTCGTCCATCTCGCCGGGGCCGGCGTCGGCGACCACCGCTGGACACCGGCGTACAAGCGGGAGATCCGGGACAGCCGGGTACTCGGGACGACGGCGATCGCCGAGGCCGTCGCCTCGCTGGACGTACCACCGAAGGTGCTGCTGTCCGGATCGGCCATCGGCTACTACGGCGACACCGGGGACCGCGCGGTCGACGAGAGCGCCCCGGCCGGCGAGGGCTTCCTGCCGTCCGTGTGCGTGGAGTGGGAGGCGGCCACGGCCGCCGCCCAGGAGGCGGGCGTACGGACGGTGCACGCGCGCACCGGTCTGGTGGTCGCGCGGGAGGGCGGGGCCTGGGGCCGGCTCTTCCCGCTGTTCCGCGCGGGGCTCGGCGGGCGGCTGGGCAACGGACGCCAGTACTGGAGTTTCATCGCACTGCACGACGAGGTCGCGGCCCTGCGCCACATCCTCGACACCGAGGCCCTGTCGGGTCCGGTGAACCTGACCGGCCCCGACCCCGTCACCAATGGCGAGGTGACGGCCGCGATGGGACGGGTGCTGCGCCGCCCCACGCTCTTCACCGCGCCGGCACCGGCCCTGCGGGTCGCCCTCGGGGACTTCGCCGCGGACGTGCTCGGCAGCCAGCGGGTGCTGCCGGGCCGGCTGCTGGACTCGGGCTTCATGTTCGCCTTCCCGGGGATCGACTCGGCCATCCGCGCGGCGCTGCGCTGAGCGCACGGACTACGTGCCGGCGGACGCCGGAGCCCGTCCTGCCGGGCCCCGGCCCCCGCGTCCGCCGCGGATTCGGACGGACGTGCGACCCCGTGCAACGGTGCCCCCGGTGCGCGCGACTGCGCCCGCACCGGGCACCCTCCTAGCCTCCTTGCGAACTCGGGCATTCCGGGGGCCAGGCGGGGGCAAGAGCCTCCCAGCAGTTGCGCCGACTCGGGGAGGGCACGTGCTCAGCTCGGCACACCACGCGGACGTCGTCATCATCGGGGCCGGGATCGCCGGCCTGTCAGCCGCTCACCTGCTGACCAGCGCAGGGGTGAGTGTCAGCGTCCTGGAGGCCGCCCCCCGGATCGGCGGCCGGATGACCACCGCCGAAACGGACGGCTTCCTGCTCGACCGCACCGGCCCCCTGCTCAGCACCTCGTATCCGGAACTCCGCCTGATGCCCGCCCTCGAAGGGCTCGTCCTGTGCACCTTCGCACCGGGGGTGCTCGTCCACAGCGCGGGCCGTCAGTACCGGACCGGCGATGTACGGGGCGCGCGGGGCGCATTCAAGGCAGCGCGCGCCCTGGCAAGCGCCCTCCGGCCGCCGATGGGCGGGCCGATCGACCAGGCCCGGCTGGGCGCCGCCCTGGCCCGGCTCGCCGCCACCCCGGCCGCCCGTGTCCTGGCCCGGCCCGAACAGACCGCGCTCGCCGCCCTGTCCCACCGCGGCCTGCCCTCCCGTACGGTCGACGGCTTCCTGCGTCCGCTGCTCACCGCACTGCTCAGCGACCCGGAACTCACCACATCCAGCCGGTGCGCCGATCTCGCGCTGCGCGACTACGCGCGCGGCAGGATCTGCGTGCCCGCGGGCGGTTCGGGGAGGCTGCCCGAACTGCTCGCGGCCGCGCTGCCGCCCGGCACCGTACGGACGGGCGTGCATGTCACGGCTGCCGACATCACCTCGGTCCGCACGAAGGAGCACGGCGAACTGGGCTGCCGTTCCCTGCTGTTGGCGACCGGCGCGGGCGCCGCCGCCGGACTGCTGCCCGGCCTGCGCACCCCGTCCTTCCACCCCGTGACGGTCCTTCACCACACCGCCCCCGCTCCCCCGCCGACCGGCGCCTCGCTGTTGCTGGACGCCGACCGCTCGGGCCCCGTCGCCCACACCGCGGTGATGAGCGCGGTCGACCCGTCGCGCGCCCCGCACGGCCGGACCCTGATCAGCTCGACGGTGCTCGGCACCCCGCCGCCCGGCCTGGACCGCGCGGTCCGCACCCATCTCGCCGCCCTGTACGGGACCCCCACCGACGACTGGGAGCTGCTGGCCTCCCACCACGATCCCGAGGCGGTCCCGGCGATGCCCGCCCCGCACGATCTGCGCCGCCCCGTCCGGCTGCTCGCCGGCCTGTACGTGTGCGGCGACCACCGCGACACGAGCACGGTCCAGGGCGCCCTGTTCTCGGGCCGCCGCGCGGCCGAGGCGATCCTCACCGACCTGGGCGTACGGCCGGGATACGGGAACGGGACGGCGGCACTGCCCGAAGCGGCGTAGAGCCCGTGCGCCCGGGCGGCGGACGGCCGGGCGCACATCGCCCGTCGATACGGACAGGGCGGCCCGTGCACCTGGGCGGCGGGCCCGGAGCGTGCGGGCGCGGGCTCACCCCAGCGCGGCGACCCGTTCGCGGTACCCCCGCACCGCGGCCGCCTCGCGGTACGGCTCCAGGCGGCGCTCGAAGTCCTGTACGTACTCCGTCGCGCGCACCGAACGCATCTCGGTCGCCTGCTGCGCCGCCTCGGCACCGAGCAGGCACGCCTGGTCGAGCTCGCCGAGCCCGAGCCGCGCGCAGGCCAGCACCACCCGGCAGAACAGCCTGCTGCGGGCGTACGCCGGGGCGCGCAGCTGGAGGGAGCGCTCCGCGTGCTGCGCCGCGGCCTTGTACTGCTGCAGATCCCGGTGACAGTGCCCGAACTCGTCGGCGAGCTGGGCCTCGTCGAAGTGACGCGCCCAGTGCGGCGCCTCGTCCCCGTGCCGGGCGATCTCCAGCGCGCGTTCCGCCCGTGCCAGCGAGGCGGTGCAGTGCCTGGCCTCGCCGAGCACCCCGTGACCGCGTGCCTCGACGGCGTGCAGCAGGGCCTGGACGACGGGCGGCGCCGACGAACCGATGCCCTGCTGGGCGACTCGGGCCAGTTGCACGGCCTCCCTGCCGTGTCCCAGGTAGACCGCCTGCCGGCTCATGGTGATCAGGACGTAGCTGCCGTACGCACGGTCCCCGGCGGCCTGGGCGAGCCGCAGCGCCTGGACGAAGTACCGCTGGGCGAGCCCGTGGGCCGCGATGTCGTACGAGGTCCAGCCCGCCAGCCGGGTCAGATCGGCGGCGGCGGAGAAGAGCCTGCGCCCGGTCGCCTCGCCGTACGTCCCGCGCAGCATCGGCTCCGTCTCGTGCTCCAGATACCGGACGAGGGCCTGCCGGGCGTGGCCGCCGCCGTAGGCGTTGTCGAGGGTGCGGAAGAGTTCACCGACCGAGCGCAGGGCGGCGACGTCTCCCAGGCCGACCCGCTGGCCGGAGCCCCGGTCGGACTGCCGCTGCCGGGGGACCCCGGGGGCCGCCGGCAGCCCTGCCGCCAGGGCGGCGGGAGCGGCCGGGGGCGCGGGGGTCCCGGAAGGTGCGGGCGGTCCGGAGGGCCGGGACGGGACCGGTCCCCGGACCCCGCTCCGGCCGGCCGCACCGGCCGCGCCCGTACCGCTGTGGCCGCTGCCACCGCGCCGCTGCGCGCCGGGTAACCCCTGCGACGCGATCCCCCGCGCCCCGCCGGGCCCGCCGGGCCACGCCGGACCACCGGCCCCGGCGGCCCCCGCCGTTCCCGTACCCCCGAAGGCTCCCGGGGCCCCCGCGGCCTCACCGCCCCCGGCAGGCCTGCCGAACCCTCCGGCCGCACGCGCGCCACCGGTCACCTGGGCGCCGCCGGCCGCGCGGCTCGCGGCGGCCCCGCCCGGCGCCGATGGCGCGGACTCGGTTCCCCGTCCCACCCACTCGTCGGCCCGGCCGATCAGCCAGTCCCGGCTGGGGACGACGAGCCCGGCCGGGGTGAAGGCGATCTTGCGGAGCTCCGCAGGGCTGCCCGAGTCCTTCCGCCACAGCCCGCTGACGATGTCGACCGCCTCGGCCGGCGTGGCCGCGAACTCCAGTCCCGCGTAGACGGGGGCGCACGCGTCGAGGCCCAGATCCTGCGCGGACAGGCGGCGTCCGAGCCGCCGGGTGAAGACCTCGGCGATCAGCGCGGGGGTGGTCCCGCGCGGCTGTTGGCCACGTAACCAGCGGGTCACGGACGTCTTGTCGTACCGCAGATCGAGGCCGTGCTCAAGACCGAGTTGATCCACTCTGCGGGCGAGGCCGGCGTTGGAGAATCCGGCCTCGGAGATGAGCGAGGCGAGTCGGCGGTTGGGGGTGCGCTGCGGAGGTCGTTCCGACATCAGCTGTACGGTCTCCTGACCTTCGGGGCCTTGGGGGGCAGCCCTAATGGAACGGCGCGAATTTAGCGGCCTCTGCCGTGGCCACAGCCACCTTCACCCCGCTTTCATCCGATCGTGTGAGGATTGGGGGCGGCGCTGACGGGAACAACCTGCCGGGCCGCCGCCCGGGGGCCGGCCGTACAGTGGCCCGGGGCGTGATTCAGTGCATGGTGGCGTGGCTCCGGGCACCCCCGGCCCCCGGCACCGCGAGTAGGGAGGCATCTGTCGTGACCGAGCTCCGGTTCGTCCGGCTGGGATTCGGCGAGGAAGCCGTCGACTACCAGGAGGCCTGGCAGAAGCAGCGCGAGGTGCACGCGGCCAGATTCGAGGACGCCGTCCCGGACACCTGCCTGCTGCTGGAACACCCGCCCGTCTATACGGCGGGGCGGCGCACGACCGACAGCGAGCGCCCGCTGGACGGCACCCCGGTCATCGACGTGGACCGCGGCGGCAAGATCACCTGGCACGGCCCGGGGCAACTGGTCGGCTATCCGATCCAGAAGCTGCCCAGGCCGGTGGATGTCGTCGCGCACGTCCGCCGCCTGGAGGACGCGCTGATCCGTACCGCCGCCGAATTCGGCCTGGAGACCTCCCGGGTCGAGGGCCGCAGCGGGGTCTGGGTGCTCGGCGACCCGGTCGAGGACCGGCCCTCGCCCGGCGGCCTCTCGCTCGACTTCGACCCGCGGCTGCAGGACGAGGAGTTCGACCCCCGGCTGAACGGCCCCGAGTACGCCCCGTCCAACGCCGGCCAGCGCCGCGAGGACCGCAAGCTGGCCGCGATCGGCATCCGGGTGGCCAAGGGCGTGACCATGCACGGTTTCGCGCTCAACGTGAACCCGGACAACACCTGGTTCGACCGCATCGTGCCGTGCGGCATCCGGGACGCGGGGGTCACATCGCTCGCGTACGAACTGGGCCGCGACATCACCATCGCCGATGTGCTCCCGGTGGCCGAGAAGCACCTCAAGGACATCCTGGAGAACGCGGCACTCGCCCCGCGCGTCATCGAGCGCCCGGCGGATGCACCGGCCACGGCATGACGGCCCGGATGCCCGGCGGGGAATAGCCCCTGCCGGCCACAGGTTGGCCGCACGTAAAGCCGTTTGAACTACGGGCGTACCCTGGTGTTCGCCGAAGAATCCAATGCAGTGAAAGCAAGTGAAAGCAAAGGGGAGTGCCGGAGTGTCCGCTGTCGCACCCGACGGGCGCAAGATGCTGCGCCTTGAGGTCCGGAACAGCCAGACCCCCATCGAGCGCAAGCCCGAGTGGATCAAGACCCGGGCGAAGATGGGTCCCGAGTACAACCAGCTGCAGAAACTCGTGAAGAGCGAGGGCCTGCACACGGTGTGCCAGGAAGCAGGCTGCCCCAACATCTTCGAGTGCTGGGAGGACCGCGAGGCCACGTTCCTCGTCGGCGGCGACCAGTGCACCCGGCGCTGCGACTTCTGCCTGATCGACACGGGCAAGCCGCAGGCGCTGGACCGGGACGAGCCTCGCAGGGTCGGCGAGTCCGTCGTCACGATGGACCTGAACTACGCCACCATCACCGGCGTCGCACGCGACGACCTGGAGGACGGCGGTGCCTGGCTGTACGCGGAGACCGTGCGCCAGATCCACGCGCTGACCGCGGAGCGGGAGGCCGGCCGCACCAAGGTCGAGCTGCTGATCCCCGACTTCAACGCGGTGCCCGAGCAGCTCGCCGAGGTCTTCTCCACGCGCCCCGAGGTGCTGGCGCACAACGTCGAGACGGTGCCGCGGATCTTCAAGCGGATCCGCCCCGGCTTCCGTTACGAGCGTTCCCTGGAAGTCATCACGCGGTCCCGCGAGGCCGGTCTGGTGACCAAGTCCAACCTGATCCTCGGCATGGGCGAGACCCGCGAGGAAATCAGCGAGGCGCTCCGGGATCTGCACAGCGCGGGTTGCGAGCTCATCACGATCACGCAGTACCTGCGGCCGTCCGCGCGTCACCACCCGATCGAGCGCTGGGTGAAGCCGCAGGAGTTCGTGGAGCTGAAGGAGGAGGCCGAGGAGATCGGCTACTCCGGCGTGATGTCCGGGCCGCTGGTCCGTTCCTCCTACCGCGCGGGACGTCTTTTCCAGCAGGCGGTCGAGCGCCGTGGTGCCGTCGCGGCGACACCCGCCGTGTGAATCCGAGCACAAGAAGCTACCGAGCGGTAATAGCCGATCCGACGCGGCCCCTACGCTCCCCGCAGGTCGGGGGCGCGTATGGGCCGCTTCGGCGTGCGCTCCACCCGGATCAAGGTTTCATTGGTGTTTGACCGACCGGTCATGCGCTGGTAACACCGAGCAATGACGCTGGGTACTCACGGCGCAGCGGCTCTCCGGGCCGCTGCCGCCGCCGCTTCTCGCACCCGGCGCACGCCGCCCACTCCGCGCAACGCAGTCCCGGGCAGACCGGCCCGGGCAGCTGAGTCCACGCCACTCAGTCCGCACTTCCGCTCCGAGGAGATTTCCACGATGCAGGCCGTGCCGGTACGCGCCACCGCCATCCCTTCCGTCACCCATGCTCTCCGTGCCGTCGAGTCGCTGTTGCTGAGCAGCGGCCAGCGCACCGCCCGCCGCAACGCCTGGACGGCCGTCCTGGAGGACCGGCGCCGGGCCAAGGACCGGGTCGAGGCCGAGTACGTACTGGAGGCCGCGGCCGACCGCCGTTCTTGAGCCACGTAAACTTCAGTGCATGGCGAGGAAGGCAAAAACTGAAGGCGCGGACAGCGCCGAGAACGCGGGGCGGCTCAAGCAGATCGCCCTGACCTACAAGATGACCAGACGGACCGACCCCAAGATCGGTCTTTTCGTCGCGGGTGTGGGAATCGTCACCTTCGGTGTCCTTCTCGCGGTCGGTTTCCTGATCGACCACCCGATCTATCTGGGCATCCTCGGCTTCGTGCTGGCCCTCCTCGCGATGGCGATCTTCTTCGGACGGCGTGCCGAACGCGCGGCATTCGGGCAGATGGAGGGACAGCCCGGCGCCGCGGCGGCGGTGCTGGACCGAGTGGGCCGCGGCTGGACCACGACGCCCGCGGTCGCGATGAACCGCAGCCAGGACGTCGTCCACCGTGCCGTGGGCAAGGCGGGCATCGTGCTGGTCGGCGAGGGCAACCCGAACCGGGTGAAGATGCTGCTCGCGGCCGAGAAGAAGAAGATGGCGCGCATCCTGGTCGACGTACCGGTGCACGACATCATCGTCGGCAACGACGAGGGCCAGGTGCCGCTCAAGAAGGTGCGCACCAAGATGCTGAAGCTGCCGCGCGTCCTGACCGGCCCGCAGGTGACGGCCGCCAACGACCGGCTGCGCGCGATGGGCGACCTGATGAGCAACATGCCGCTGCCGAAGGGTCCGATGCCCAAGGGCATGCGGATGCCGCGCGGCGGAAAGATGCGCTGACGCTTCCGCCGAGCGCACGTACGACGCACGAGGAGGGGGGGGGGGGGGGCCCCGGGGGGGGGGGCCCCCCCCCCCCCCCCGGCCGGTACACGGGGCCCCCCCACCCACCGCCCCCCCCCCCCCCGGCGGGGGACCCCCCGAACCGACCAA